>JBAXRO010000005.1:0-61074 GCA_037131165.1 Actinomycetes bacterium
CATTCACCGAGGAGTCGCCGCTCCAGCCCTCCTCCCCGTACAGCGCCACCAAGACCGGCGCGGACCTGCTCGTCGAGAGCTACTTCCACACCTTCGACCTGCCTGCCTCGATCGCCCGCGGCTCGAACAACTACGGTGCCTTCCAGTACCCCGAGAAGCTGATCCCGCTGATGATCCTCAATGCGATGCACGGCGACCCTCTGCCCGTCTACGGCGACGGCATGCAGGTCCGCAACTGGCTCTACGTGGAGGATTTCGGCCGCGGGATCGGCCATGTCCTCGACCACGGCGAGCCCGGCGAGGTCTACAACTGTGGCGGACCCGACGAGTGCCCGAACATCGACGTCGTCAAGCGGATCATCGAACTGACCGGGGCCTCGGAGGACCTGATCGAGTACGTCACCGACAGGCCGGGCCACGACCGGCGCTACTCGCTCTCGTCGGCAAAGCTCGAGGGCCTCGGCTGGAAGGCCCGCACCCACTTCGCCGAAGGACTCGAGGCGACCGTCGCTTGGTACCGCGACAACCCGGGATGGTGGGAGCCGATCCGTTCGGGCGATTACCGCGAGTACTACGAGCGCCAGTACGGGCGCTCGCTCGGCTGACCCTGACGACATCCCCGCCGGGCTAGGCTGCGGGTCCGATGTCGGTGCTCGATCAGTTCACTCCCGCTGTCGCCGACTGGTTCGCCCGCTCGTTCGAGGCACCGACCGCAGTCCAGGAAGAGGCCTGGCCGGCGATCGCCTCGGGTGAACACACCCTGATCTCCGCTCCGACCGGGTCCGGCAAGACGCTCGCGGCATTCCTCTGGGGTCTCGATCGGATCGCGGCCACTCCCCTTCCCGACGGCGACCGCACCACTCGGATCGTCTACATCTCACCGCTGAAGGCGCTCAGCCACGACGTCGAGCGCAACCTCCGGGCGCCACTGCGCGGGATCGGCGGCGACATCACCGTCGGCCTGAGGACCGGTGACACCTCTCAGAAGGACCGGGCCGCGATGCTGCGCAACCCGCCGGACGTGCTGATCACAACACCCGAATCGCTCTACCTGATGCTGACCGGCAAGGCTCAGGAAACGCTGCGCGGGGTCGAGGCGGTGATCGTCGACGAGATCCACTCGGTCGCCGCGACAAAGCGCGGCAGCCACCTGGCACTGAGCCTCGAGCGCCTCGAAGCGGGCTGCGAACGCGCTCCTCAGCGGATCGGACTGTCCGCGACTCAGAAGCCGCTCGAGGAGATCGGCCGATTCCTGACGGGACCGAGGCGCGGCTGCCGAATCGTCGACACGGGAGTGCGCAAGCAGCTCGACGTGGAGATCCGGGTGCCTGTCGAGTCGATGGTCGAACCCGACCAGGGAGTGGACCTCGACCCGCTCGAGGGAGGCGAGGCCACCCGCCGCTCGATCTGGCCTGCGATGCATCCCGAACTGCTCGAACTGATCGTCTCGCACCGCTCGACGATCCTGTTCGTCAACAACCGCCGCGGAGCGGAGCGCCTCGCCCTCAGGCTCAACGAACTGGCGGAGAAGGAGGTCGCCCGCGCCCACCACGGCTCGCTTGCGCGCGAGGAGCGCCTCGTCGTCGAGGAGCTGCTCAAGAGCGGGCAGATCCCCTGCATCGTCGCTACCTCGAGCCTCGAGCTCGGGATCGACATGGGAGCCGTGGACCTCGTCATTCAGGTCGAGTCGCCGAAGTCCGTCGCCCGCGGGTTGCAGCGGATCGGCAGGGCCGGGCACACGGTCGACGGGGTAGCGAAGGGGCGGATCTTCCCGAAGTTCAGGGGCGACCTGCTCGAGTGCGCGGTCGTCTCGAAGAGGATGACCGAAGGGCTGATCGAGACGACAGTCGTGCCGCGCAACGCACTCGACGTGCTCGCCCAGCAGGTCGTCGCGATGGCAGTCGCCGAAGAGGCAGTCGCAGTTGACGAGATCCACTCCCGCTGCCTGAACACTCTCTCCTACTCGGAGCTGACGAGGACTTCGCTGGAGGGCGTTCTCGACATGCTCGACGGGCGTTACCCGTCGCAGGACTTCAACGACCTGCGTCCGCGGATCATCTGGGATCGGGCCGCCAATGTCATCCGCCCGCGCAAGGGCTCGCGGCTGCTGGCCGTCGCGAACGCCGGGACGATCCCCGACCGCGGCCTGTTCACCGTCGTGCTTCCCGACGGCCGCAAGGTCGGCGAGCTTGACGAGGAGATGGTCCACGAGGCGAGGCCGGGCCAGACGTTCATGCTCGGCGCGAGCACCTGGAGGATCGAGGAAATCGGGCGGGACCGGGTGATCGTGACCCCGGCCCCGGGAGTCCCGGGGGCGGTGCCGTTCTGGCGAGGCGACTCGATCGGGAGGCCGCGCGAGCTCGGTGAGGCGATCGGCGAGTTCTCACGCGAGGCCGTGGATCGCGACCCGAGTGAGCTGGCCGCCGATTACGGACTCGACCGGCGGGCGGCCAAGAACCTCGTCGAGTTCCTCAAGGAGCAGCGCGAGGCAACCCGTTCGATCCCGTCCGACCGATGCATCGTCGTCGAGCGGTTCCGCGACGAGATCGGCGACTGGCGGCTGTGCGTCCTCTCACCGTTCGGCGGCCGGGTGCACGCCGCCTGGGGACTGGCGCTCTCGTCACGCCTGCGCGAGGTACACGGACTGGAGTCGGATGCGATCTGGTCGGACGACGGGATCATCATCCACCTCTCCGACAGCGACGAGCCGCCCGGTGCCGAACTGGTCCTCGTCGAGCCGGAAGAACTCGAAGAACTGATCGTCTCGGAGCTCGGCGCCTCGGCCCTGTTCGGCGCGCGCTTCCGCGAGAACGCAGCGCGGTCGCTCTTGATCCCCCGCTCGCTGCCCGGCCGACGGACCCCGCTCTGGCAGCAGCGGCTGAAATCGCAGGCCCTGCTCGACGTGGCGAGGAAGTGGTCGGACTTCCCGATCATCCTCGAGACCTACAGGGAGTGCCTGCAGGACGTGCTCGACATCGAGTCGGCACGCACGATCCTCGAACGCATCCGCACCCGGGAGATCTCGCTCGTGGAAGTCGAGACCGACCATGCCTCGCCGTTCGCCTCCGCGCTGCTGTTCGACTACGTCGCGACCTACATGTACGAGGGCGACCAGCCGAACGCGGAGCGCCGCGCGGCAGCCCTCTCGCTCGATCGCGACCTGCTCCGCGAGCTGCTCGGCCAGGACGAACTCCGCGAGCTGATCGACCCCGGCGCGCTCGAACAAGTCGAAGCCGACCTCCAGCACACGAGCGAACGCAGGCGGGCGGGGTCGGCCGATGAGGTCCACGACCTGCTGCGCCGGGTCGGTGACCTGACCTCCGGCGAGATCGCCGAGCGAGTCCACGATGGGATCGACTCGCTCGCGCTGATCGACTCGCTCGACCGCGACCGCAGGGCGATCGAGGTGCGGGTCGGCGGCGAGCTGCGCTGGATCGCCGCCCAGGACGCGGGCCTCTACCGCGACGCCCTCGGTGTCGTCCCGCCCGGAGGAGTGGCAGAGAGCCACCTCGAGCCGGTCGATGAACCGATGCGCGAGCTTGTCCTGCGATACGCAGCTACGCATGGTCCGTTCATGCCCGACGACCTGCGCGACCGCTACGGGATCGACTTTGCCCCGGCGTTGCGCGACCTCGAACGGGCCGGCGACCTGATCCGCGGCGAAATCAGGCCCGGCGGCAGCGAGCGGGAATGGTGCTCGCCGGATGTCCTGCGGCGGATCCGCCGAGCATCGCTCTCCGTCCTGCGCGGCGAGATCGAGCCGGTCGACGAGCTCGCGCTCGCCCGCTTCCTGCCCGCTTGGCAGGGAGTGGACCGCCACACGAGGACGGGAGCCGGCGAGGACAGGCTGCGCGAGGTGCTCGGCCCGCTCCAGGGACTCGCCCTCACCCCGACCGTCTGGGAACGGGACGTCCTTCCCCGCCGGGTCGGTGCGTGGTCACCGGCGTGGCTCGATTCGCTCTGCGCGTCCGGTGAAGTCGTCTGGATCGGAGCCGGCTCGCTGGGCGGCACCGGAAGGGTGATGCTGGCGTTCCGCGACGAAGTGGCGACGATCGGCCCGCCGCCGCGAAAGGGCGATCCGCCCGAGGGCGATGCTCACGGAGCGATTCGCGAGAGGCTCGCTTCGGGAGCGTGCTTCTTCACAGACCTGATCGCCGGGCTGGAAGTCGGCAGCGAGGAACTCAATGACGCGCTCTGGGACCTCGTCTGGGCCGGCGAGGTGACGAACGACGCGTTCGCGCCGCTACGGGCGGGCAAGATCAGCCTTGCCAAGGGCGGCTCGACGGCCGCCGAGCGCCGCCGGCGGCGAGTGGGCCGGGCCGCGATCAAGCCCCAGGTGCAGGGTCGCTGGTCGCTGACGGCGCCGCTGTTTGCCTCCCCCGCCACCCCTTCGGAGCGGCTCCGCGCCGTTGCGGAACTGCTGCTCGAACGCCATGGGGTCGTGACCCGCGAGACGGTGCTGGCAGAGGGCATCCCCGGCGGGTTCTCCTCGCTGTACGGCGAGTTCTGCGACCTCGAAACACTCGGTGTGGCAAGGCGCGGCTACTTCATCGAAGGCCAAGGCGGAGCTCAATTCGCCCTGCCCGGCGCGGTCGAGAGGCTCAGGGCTGTCCGGGCCGACGACGAGGAGCGCTCCCTGTTGCTGGCGGCGACCGACCCCGCCCAGGCTTGGGGAGGCCAACTCAAGTGGCCGGCGCGCGAAGACGGACGCAGGAACCCGGCGAGGACGGCTGGGGCATTCGTGGTGACTGTCGGCGGCTTTCCGATCGTGCAGCTCGAGCGCGGCGGCAAGGCGCTGACGACGCTCGTCGAACTCGACGACGCGAGGCTCCCGGGAGCCCTCAAGGAGATCTCCACTGCAGTCGAGAGCGCACGTCTCTACAGGGTCGCCCTCGAGAAGGTCGACGGGGCCCCGGTCGTCGGATCCGCGATCGAGCCGCTGCTGATCGAGGCCGGGTTCCGCCCTGGACCGAGGCGGCTGGTGGCCAGCTCGTGACCACTGCCGACTGACCGGTCGGAACGGCGCTCCCCTGCCTCTACTCTTGCCTCATGCCAGAAGGTGACACCATCGCTCGTGCCGCTGCCCGGATAAGGGCGACGATCGAGGGGAAGGTGCCCGACTCGATCGCTACCCCGCAGCGCCGCCACGCCCGCGATCGTTGGCCCGAGAGGCTCTCCGGACGCCGGGTGGACGAGATCCGCACCCACGGCAAGCACCTGTTCATCGACTTCGAGGGTGGCCTGACGATCCACTCGCACCTGCGGATGACAGGATCGTGGACCGTCAGCGACGGCAACAGCCGCCAGCGAAGGGCTCGCTCGAGGGCATGGCTGGAGATCCGTTCGGCTGAACGGGTCGTGACCGAGTTCGACGGACCCGTGCTCGAGCTGATGACCCGCAGCCGCTCGCGGAGCGACAGCAGGATCGCCTCCCTCGGACCGGATGTCCTGGCCGAGGAGTTCAACGGCGAGCGGTTCCTGCGCCGCCTGCGCGAAGACGACCCGACGCGCGGCTTCGGCGACGCCCTGCTCGACCAGAGGACGATCGCCGGGATCGGCAACATCTGGAAGGCCGAGACATGCTGGGGGGCCGGGATCGACCCGTGGCGCCCTCTGTCGGAGATAACCGACGCGGAGGCCCTGGAGTCGATCGAACTGGTCAGGCCGAGGATGCAGGCGTCGGCGTCGGGGGTCGAGGAGCGATCGGACCGCGGCGTCTACCGCCGTGAGGGCCGTGCCTGCCGACGCTGCGGGGAGAAGATCCGCGCCAAGGGCCAAGGCGACGACAACCGCATCACCTGGTGGTGCCCCGGGTGCCAGCGATGAAGCAACCGAAGATCCTCAGGGTCGGCCACAAGGGCGCCCACGCGATCACGCCGGGGAACACCCTCGAGAGCTTCGATGCCGCGCTCGCCACGGGGGTGGACATGATCGAGTTCGACATCCTCCCGATCGAGCCGGCCCGCCCCCACTCGGAGCTGGTGCTGGCGCACGACCCGCATGACCTCAAGAGCCGGACCCCGGTCCGGCTGACAGAAGCACTCGAGTACCTCGCCAAGCCGCGATTCGATGGGATCGACTTCGACGTCGACCTGAAGATCCCCGGCTACGAAAAGCGGGTCGCAGACGAACTTGTCGCCAGCGGCCTGTCCCACCGCTCGCTGGTCTCGACCGGCTACGAGCGCAGCCTCGAACGGATCCGCGAGGCCGCTCCCGAGATCCGCCTCGGCTGGTCGGTGCCGCAGGCCAGCCGCGATTGGACCGCGAACCCGATCACTTGGCTGCCCGCGATGGGGATGCTCGCCTGGCTTCGTTCCGTGCTGCCCGGGAGGGCGGCCGAGCGGATCGGCAACGGACTGATCGACGGCGTGATGGCGCACTGGCTGGTCGCGACACCGAGAATGCTCGACGCGGTCAAGGGGGCCGGCGGCGAGCTCTACGTCTGGACGGTCGACGACGCCGATCGGATGCGTGGCCTCGTCGAACTGGGCGTCAGTGGCATCATCACCAATGACCCCCGTCTATTCCACACTGTCCTCGCACCGGCATGAGCTCAGGAAACCCACCCGACGCAGTCGCGCTCCTCAAATCGACGAGCCTCTTCGCCTCGATGCCGGCTGAGGGGCTCGAGCACATCGCGGCAGTCGCGGTGCTGCGCCGGTTCCCTGCCGGGACAGTGATCTTCCGCGAGGGCGACACCGGCGAGTCCTGTTACGTGATCCGCTCGGGGCACGCCCGGGCCCTCGGCGAGCACGCCGACGGCCGGACCATCACACTCGCCACATTCGGCCCCGGGGACCTGTTCGGCGAGCTTTCGCTGTTCGACCTCGAGACCCGCTCGGCGACAGTCGAGGCGCTCGACGATCTCGAGGCACTTGCGATCCTCGGCTCTGACCTCAAGCCGCTCGTCGGCGATCTCGGTATCGCGCTGGCGGCCGCCTTGGCCCGGCGGCTGAGGCTCGCCAACGCGCGGATCGCCAGGCGCTCCTTCCAGACGGTGCAGGGCCGGGTCGCATCGGCCTTGGGCGAACTGGTCGAGAAGGCACGCTCCGAGGGAGCCGGACCGGGACCAATCGAACTGAAGGCAACCCAGACCGAGATCGCCCAGCTGGCGGGCACCTCGCGCGAGTCCGCGAGCCGGTTCCTCGCCGAGCTCGCCCGTTCGGGCGTGCTCGAGCAGGGGCGTGGCCGACTCACCGTCAGCGACCCGGGCGCGCTCGAGGGCTGGATCTGGTGAAGGGCGACCGCCCCGCCGACGAGCATTCGGCCGGCGGTGTCGTCCTGCGTGACGACGAGGTGTGCGTGATCGTCCCGAAGAAGCGGACAGCCAGCGGAAAGAAAGCCTTGGCGCTGCCGAAGGGGCACGTCGACCCGGGCGAGACACCGATTGAAGCGGCCACGCGTGAGGTCCGCGAGGAGACCGGGCTGAACTGCGAACCGGTCGACGAGCTCGGCGAGGTCCGCTACTGGTACCGCCGGGGCGGCCGCTCGATCGACAAGTCGGTCGTCTTCTTCCACTTCCGGCCAACCGGTGGCAGCTTCGACGACCACGACGACGAGGTCGAATCGGTCGCGTGGATGCCGATCGACGACGCGCTCAAGGCCCTGACCTTCGACGGGGAGCGCGAGATGCTCCGCCGGGCCAGCGGCCGGTAACCTGACCGGAACGATGAAGGTCCTCAACTTCTATTCGCAAGTGTTCGGCGACCAGCTTCGCTCCGGTCGCAAGAGCGGCACGATTCGACTTGGGGACAAATCGCGCAAGTATGAGCGCAACGACTTGGTGCTCGTGACGATCGGGTTCAAGCACTCGCCGAGGGAGCGGGTCTTCGAAGCGGTGATCGATGACGTCGAGGTCAAGAAGATCAACGAGCTCTCCCCTCGGGACATCGAGCACGACAACCCGGAGTGCCGCCGAGTCGAGGACCTGATGACCTTCCTCGAGCAGATCTACGACCGTCCGGTCGCCCTCGACGACACCGTGACCGTGGTCCGCTTCTCGCCGGTGCTCGAACGCGCCAGCGACTTCGAGGACCGCCTGCGCGGCCTCGGCGGCGCCCGCAACTGATAGCGCGGCGCGGCTCGCCATTCGTGGCCTCGCCGGCCCTGGTGCTCCGGGAACCCGGCGACTGAGCAACGAGGAACCTGGAGGCCCAGTCGTCCCGGATCTGAGTCCGAGTGACGCAGATCACGGCCAAACAGTGGCCGCCGAAAGCCCCTTGGCGCTACACTGGTGCGAGGTTGGCACTCACACCAGTCGAGTGCCAGCGCTATCGGCCAGCAATGACGGGCCGAACAGGCAGAACAGACAAAACAACAAACGACACGGAGGTCTTAGGGACATGAAGCTGAAGCCCCTGGGCGACCGGCTTATCGTCAAGGCGCTGGACGACGAGGAGACGACCGCAAGCGGTCTCGTCCTTCCGGACACCGCCAAGGAAAAGCCACAGAAGGGCAAGGTCATCGCAGTTGGCGACGGCCGGATCGAAGACGGCGAGCGGATCCCGCTTGACGTCAAGGAGGGCGACGAAGTCCTCTACAGCAAGTACGGCGGCACTGAAATCAAGGTGGAGGGCGAGGATCTCCTCGTGCTTCGCGAATCCGACGTGCTCGCCCGAGTCGAGTCCTGACAAGGAGCCGGAACAAGAAATGGCACACAAGGAAATCAAGTTCGACAGCGAAGCTCGCAAGGCCCTCGAGGCCGGCGTGGATGCTGTCGCCAACGCAGTCAAGGTGACGCTCGGCCCGAAGGGCCGCTACGTCGTCCTCGACAAGAAGTTCGGAGCGCCGACCATTACCAACGACGGCGTCACGATCGCCCGTGAGATCGAGGTCGAAGACGTCTTCGAGAACCAGGGAGCCCAGCTCGTCCGTGAGGTCGCCACGGCGACCAACGACGTGGCAGGCGACGGTACGACGACCGCAACCGTGCTCGCGCAGGCGATCGTCCGCACCGGCCTGAAGAACGTCGCAGCCGGCGCGAACCCGATCGCGCTCAAGCGCGGGATCGAGATCGCGGTGGAGTCGGTGGTCGAAGAGATCGGGAAGCAGAGCAAGGCGATCTCCGGCAAGGACCAGATCTCCCGCGTGGCGACGATCTCGGCCGGCGACGAGTCGATCGGCGACGTGATCGCCGACGCGATCGAGAAGGTCGGCAAGGACGGAGTCGTAAACGTCGAGGAAGGCCAGACGTTCGGGATGGACCTCGAGTTCACCGAGGGGATGCAGTTCGACAAGGGCTACATCTCGCCGTACATGGTGACCGACCAGGACAGCATGGAAGCCGTCCTCGAGGACCCCTACATCCTGATCGCCAACCAGAAGATCGGTTCGATTCGGGACCTGCTTCCGGTCATCGAGCAGGTCTCGCAGGCCGGCAGGCCGCTGCTGATCATCGCCGAGGACGTCGAGGGTGAATCGCTCGCGACCCTCGTGGTGAACAAGCTCCGTGGCATCTTCACCGGTGTTGCGGTGAAGGCTCCGGGCTTCGGCGATCGCCGCAAGCGCATGCTCGAGGACATCGCAATCCTGACCGGTGGCGAAGTGATCACCGAGGAGATGGGCCTCAAGCTGGAGAACACCCAGGCGAGCCAACTCGGCAAGGCGCGCAGGGTCGTGGTCGGCAAGGACGCCACTACGATCATCGACGGCAGCGGAGAGGGTGATGCGATCAAGGGCCGGATCAAGCAGATCAAGGCCGAGATCGAGAACACCGACTCCGATTTCGACCGCGAGAAGCTCCAAGAGCGCCTGGCGAAGCTCTCCGGTGGAGTCGCCGTGGTCAAGGTCGGCGCTGCCACCGAGACCGAGATGAAGGAGAAGAAGCACCGCGTCGAGGACGCGCTGCAGGCCACCAGGGCCGCCCTCGAAGAGGGCATCGTCGCCGGTGGCGGCACCGCCCTGCTCGCTGCTTCTTCGGTCATCGACCTCGACAAGATCGCCGATGAGGACGAGCGCACCGGCGCGCGGATCATCCTGCGTTCGCTCGAGGAGCCGCTGCGTCAGATCGCGGCGAACGCCGGCCTCGAGGGCTCGGTCGTCGTCAACGACGTGCGCAAGGCCAAGAAGGGCCACGGTCTCAATGCCGCGACCGGCGAGATCGTCGATCTCGTCGGCCAGGGCGTGATCGACCCGGCGATGGTCACCCGTTCGGCACTGCAGAACGCAGCGTCGATCGCGAAGAACATCCTGACCACCGAGGCGATCGTCGCCGAGGTTCAGGACAACGACGCACCCATGGGCGGCGGCATGCCGGACATGGGCGGGATGATGTGATTCAGCCTCACGGCTGAATCAAGCAGGACCTTCAACGGGGTCCGGTTCGCAAGAGCCGGGCCCCGTTCTTACTGGGCTCCGCCCAGTTCGAAAGCGACGGAACACCTGCCCACGGGCAACCGCCCGGACTCGTCGTTCCGGTCTTGACCTCAGGCGACTTCGGAGCCGGCCCTCGGCCCGGGCCCGACGTACTTCGCGCTCGGCCTGATCAACCGGCCTTCGCGCTTCTGCTCGAGGATATGAGCCGACCAGCCTGCGACCCTCGCGCAGGTGAACATCGAGGTGAACATGTCGGCAGGGATCTCGGCGAGGTCGAGCACGACGGCCGACCAGAACTCAACATTCGTCGCGAGCACCCGGTCCGGCTTGCGCGCCTTGAGTTCAGCGAGAGCCGCCTCCTCGAGTGCGTCGGCCACCTCGTAGCGGCTCGAGCCGAGTTCCTTCGCTGTCCTGCGGAGCACGCGGGCGCGGGGGTCCTCGGCGCGGTAGACGCGGTGGCCGAAGCCCATCAGCCGCTCGCCCCGGTCGAGGGCGTCCTTGACCCAGCGATCGGCATCGCCGAGCGCCTCGACCTCGTCGAGCATCGTCAGAACGCGCGACGGGGCGCCGCCGTGGAGCGGACCGGAGAGAGCGCCGACTGCGCCCGACAGGGCGGCGGCGCAATCCGCGCCGGTCGAGGCGATCACCCTCGCCGTGAAGGTCGAAGCGTTCATCCCGTGCTCGGCTGCCGAGACCCAGTAGGCATCGATCGCCTTGGCGTGATCGGGGTTGGCCTCGCCCCGCCAGCGCAGCAGGAACCGCTCGGCGATCGTCGTGCCCGAATCGATCGTCTCCTGGGGAACCCAGGGCTGCCCGAGGCCGCGGGCCGACTGAGCGACGAACGAGAGGGCCATCACCGAAGCCCGCGCCAAGTCGGAGCGTGCCTGTTCATCGCTGATGTCGAGCAGCTGGCCCATCCCCCACTCGGGGGCGAGCATGGCGAGAGCGGACTGGACGTCGACCCTCGGGTCGCCTGAACGCACCATCAGCGGGTGGGGCTCGGCCGGCATGAGACCCGGCTCGAAAGACCCATCGACGAGCAGGCCCCAGACCTTCTCGTACGGGAACGACCCGACGAGCTCCTCGATGTCGACCCCGCGGTAGCGAAGGGCTCCACCCTCACGATCCGGCTCGGCTATCTCGGTCGCAAATGCGACGACACCTTCGAGGCCGGATTGGATCTCACTCACGCCCTTCAGGATGCCACGAACGGGGTCGGGCCGTAGGCTTCCTCCACCCGACCGGAGGAGACTGCGATGAGCGCCGATGCCGACCTGATGTTCCGACCCGTCCTCGAGCTGGCCGAGATGGTCCGAAGCGGCGAGGTCTCCGCGCGCGAGTTGACCGAGGTGTCGCTCGCGAGGATCGCCGAACTCGACCCCGAACTTGGCGCCTTCACCCACGTCGCCGGCGAATCGGCGTTGGCGACAGCCGACTCGATCAAGCCTGGCGACCCCCGCCCGTTCGCCGGCGTGCCGATCGCGATCAAGGACAACAAGGCAGTTGCCGGGATGCCGCTCACATTCGCCGCGGAGATGATGGGCGACTTCGTCGCGACCAGCGACTGCCACCTCGTGCGCCGGATCCGCGAAGCGGGCTTCGTGATCGTCGGCAAGACCAACCTCCCGGAGTTCGGGCTGATGCCGGTGACGGACCCGGACCGCTTCGGCCCGGCCCGCAACCCGTGGGATCCGACCCGGACCTCCGGTGGATCATCGGGCGGCTCGGCAACCGCGGTCGCCGCGGGAATGGTGCCGATCGCCCACGCCAACGACGGCGGCGGCTCGACTCGGATCCCCGCAGCCTGCACCGGCCTCGTAGGCCTCAAGCCCCAGCGAGGGCGGATCTCCCAGGGTCCGGAGTTGGGTGACGGATTCCTGATCGCGGATGGGGTCCTGACGAGGACCACCGCCGACACTGCAGCCGTGCTCGACATCCTCGAGGGCTACGAAACGGGCGATGCGACCTGGGCCACTCCTCCCTCCGAGTCCTACGCCAAGGCCGCATCGCGGCAGCCCGGGACGCTGAAGATCGCGTGGACGACCGAGCCGCCGATCGACGCACCGCTCGACGCCCACGCCGCAGCCGCCACCGAGCGGACCGCCGGCCTGCTGGCCGAGCTCGGCCACCGGGTTGACATCGCCGAGCCCGGCTGGAACGACCCGATGATGATCCACCTGTTCAGCGCCGCATTCGGGCCGGCCGTCGCGACCCAGATCATCTTCGCCTCGATGATCGCCGGTCGCGAAGCGACGGAGGCGGACATGCAACCGCTCTCGTGGATGGTGTGGCAGCAGAGCCAAGGCCTGAGCGCCCCGTTCTTCCTCGGCGCGATGGCCCAGCTGAACACGTTCGTCAGGGGATTCATGCCGTTCTTCGACGACTGGGACATCCTGATGACCCCCGCCCTTGCGGAGCGCCCGGTGAAGATCGGCGAGATCGACCCGCGTTCCGAGGATCCCTCGGCGGTGTTCGCGAGGGGCGGCCGGTTCACTCCCTACACGGCTGTCGCGAACGTCACGGGGCAGCCTGCGATCTCGGTCCCGATCGAGCACGGCGAAGACGGCCTGCCGCTGGCGGTCCAGCTGATGGCCGCACCGGGCCGTGAGGACCTGCTGCTCCAAGTTGCGGCCCAGCTCGAGGAAGCACGCCCATGGGCCGACAGGAGGCCGGACGGCAGCAGCTGATTCCGACGGTGCGGAGTGTCCTTTCGTCTCGTAGACTCGCAGGAGCCGCGCCGCCCACGGCGAACGGTCAACAGAGAACCCGACCAACTGAACGCGAAGGAAACCTGAGACTTCAATGGCATACGTGATCGCAGAGCCCTGCCTCGACACCAAGGACAATTCATGCGTCGAGGTCTGCCCCGTCGACTGCATCCACCCGACTCCCGACGAGCCGGACTACGACACCGTCAAGCAGCTGTTCATCGACCCGGAGGAGTGCATCGACTGCGACGCGTGCGTCGAAGCCTGCCCGGTGGACGCCTGCTTCGCCGAGGACCAGCTGCCCGGCGAGTGGGCCGAATTTGCGCAGCTCAACGCCGACTACTTCGCGAACCGGGGCTGACGGGCCGGCCTGAGGGCCGAGTCCAGCACAGCTCAGCTCAACCGGACGGCCGCCGAACAGGCGGCCGTTCTTCGTTCAGGCCATCGGCAGTGACATGCCCGAAGCCTGCGGCGGTTCGGGGAGATCGCTGTCGAGGGTCGGCAGCGTCGCCATAGGGGCGAGGGCGATAAGCCCTCGCGCTACCTGGCGGATCGCCTGGCTCGCCGGGTCGTCCGGGTTGGAGAAGACCAACGGCACCCCACTGTCGGACTGCTCGCGCAGTGGCATCGTCAAGGGAACACGACCGAGCAGCGGTACGTCGATCTCGTCCGCGAGCAGCCTGCCGCCGCCCTCGCCGAAGATCTCGTAGCGCTCGCCGTCCGGGGTGACGAACCCCGCCATGTTCTCAATCACGCCGACGACTCCGATCGACACCTTCTCGGCCATGTCCGCGGAGCGTCGGGCGACCTTCTGCGCAACCGGCTGGGGTGTCGTCACGAGGACGAACTCCGAGTCGGGGATCAGCTGGGAGAGGGTCATCGAGACGTCGCCGGTGCCGGGCGGCAGGTCGACGAGCAGGTCGTCGAGCTCGCCCCAAGCAACATCCTCGAGGAACTGGGTGAGGGCCTTGTGGAGCATCGGGCCGCGCCAGACCACAGCGGCGTCCTCGTCAAGGAAGAAGCCGATCGACATGACCTTCACCCCGTGCGACTCGTGCGGGATGATCTTGCGATCGCCGTTGACCTTCGGACGCTCGGCACCGAGGCCGAACATGCGCGGCTGCGAGTAGCCCCAGACATCGGCGTCGAGGACCCCGACTCTGCGGCCTTCAGCGGCCAGGGCGGCTGCGAGGTTGGCGGTCAGGGTGCTCTTGCCGACCCCTCCCTTGCCGGATGCGATGCAGAGGACACGCCCGACTTGGGCAAGGGCGCCTGCCGGCAGGCTGCCGCGCCCCAGCTTCTTCTTGAGGCCCGCCTTCTCCTCGTCGGAGAGGACGTCGAAGGCGGTGTTGACCGCGGTGATGCCGTCGAGCGCGCCGACATGTTCGCGGACGGCGTTCTCGAAGTGACCGCGGATCGGGCAGCCGGGGGTCGTCAGCGAGACGGTGACATCGACGACGCCATTCGGGTGGACGGTCACCGAGCGGACCATCCCGAGTTCGACGATGTCCTTGCGCAGCTCGGGGTCGATGACCTTCGAGAGCGCTGCCTGGATCTGCTCGTCGGTCGGAAGTGTTGTTTCGCTCATGGTTCGCAGTGTGGCAGAAGAGGAACGGCGGCCCGCTCAAGAGCGCGCCGCCGTTCCGGGGGAGGAGAGATACGACATCCGCCGACGGGGTTATGAGGTCGACGAATCCTGATCCGGACGGCGGCTCTCCGCTCGCCGCCCGGTCGCTCGAGCCAGGGGGCGGGCTCTAAGCGGCAATCCTTTCGCCGGCGCGGCGGGCGACCTTCGACCCGGCCTCAACGACCTGGCCGACCTGGTTCTGGACGAAGTCGGCTCCGTTGGCGAGGTCGATCTGGCGGATCGCCTCACGGACCTCATCGGCTCGGCCGTTCGCTCGCTTGACGACTGTCTTGGCCTCGCGCTCGACGCGCTTGCGCTCCGTGGTCACGCGCTTCTCAGCCTTGCGGCGGCGGGTCTTCAGCTCACGCTCGATGCGCTTGCGATTGCGCTTGACGGTGCGCTCAACCTCGCGACGGGCCTTGGTCCCGCGACGCTCGAACTTCTTGACTTCCTTCTCGGCTGCCTCGGTGCTGCCGAAGCGGCTCTGGAGGCCTTCGACGGTCTCGGTCACGGTGTCGCGAGCCTCGAGTACGGCGCCGACCTGAACGGTCACTGCGCGCTCGACCTGACGGAGGGCCTGTTCCGCGGCCTCGCGGGCGCGGTCGACCGGAGTCTGGGGAGTGGCCGGCTCAACCTTCGGGGCTGCTGCGCTCCGACGAGCGCTTGCCGTCTTGCGGCGAGTTGCAGTCGACTTGGCGGAGGCCGCGCGCTGCTTGGTGGTCTTTGTGGTCTGTGGCATCTGGGGAGTGCTCCTTGCTGATTTGACGGAACTTACTTCTAAGTTCAATACGAGAGTAGCATCGAACGCCCGTTCGCCCAAGGCGCGCAGTGTGAAGCTGCGCACAGTGCGGTTGGGCCCCCGGCGCCGTGGATCGTGAAGCCCGCTCAGCCGGTGACGCGGTCGAGCCAGAGCCGCGGCTGCTCCAGCTCCGCCGGCTCGGGGATCGCTTCCGGGGAGGCCCAGGCGAGGTTGAGCGACTCGACCCCGGCGATATCCACGACGCCGTCGCAGAACCTGCGGCCGGTCTCGTACTGGCGCATCTTGAGTTCCAGCCCGAGCAGCTTGCCGAGCACCCGCCAGAGCGGGCCGGGCGAGTTCCGCTTGGCCTCCATCGTCGGACGCAACCGCCCGAGTGACGGGATCGACTCCGGGTCGGCCTTGTCCATCACGTGCTCGGCATGGCCCTCGATCAACGCCATCGCCGACTGCATCTGGTCGACGAGCGCCCGCTCGCGCTCATCCATCAGCAGGTGCAGGGGGTCGCGCCCCCGGACGGTCCTCGCCGCCCTGCCGGCCACCTTGCCTACCCGATCGAAGGCCGACCTGCGGGCGCCCTCGTCGCTCGAGTCGAGCGACCCGATCAGCTCGGTCGCAACCCCACCGAGGTGATCCCTGAGCCACGGCACCGAGCCGAACTGGACGGCGTGGGTCAGCTCGTGGAGAGCAATCCAGCGGAGGAAGTCGGCGCCGTCGCGACCGAGGTTGGCCATCGCCTCACCCACGTTCGGCGCCACGAACAGAAGCCGCGGCGGCGGGGAGTCCGGCCGGCGCACGAGCGAGAGGTCGTACTGCCCGAGGACCTTCCGCGACAGCAGACCGAGCACGGCACCGGCCTCGACCGTGAGCGTCACGGCCGCGGCGAGCTGGAGTCCGTGACCGGCGGGCCCAGCCCGCTCGCCGACTCCGGCGAGAGCAGGCTCGATCAGTGGCTCGAGCGATGCCGTGTTGGCCGCGATCCATTCCGGCCTGGTCACGGCCTCCGCTCGCGGCACCGGACCCGCCGGTTCGAGCCCCGAATAGGCGACCACGGCGGAGAGTGCCTCTTCGCAGAGTCCTGCCAGAGCATCCGGATCGGGGCCACGGAACTCCGGCGACCCGGAGAGCTTCGAGCCGAGGCGGCGAGTCAGGTCCCAGTCGATCAAACGGAGCCGACCACCCGGGCCGCAACCTCGAGGGCCGCGGCGTTGCGGCCGGCGACGATCGGCGAGTGCGGCAGGAGGTCGAGCGGAGCCGAACCCGGGTCGTCGAGATGCGGCCATGCGACGACACCACCGGCCTCGCGAACGACCAGCTGGGCGGCGGCGGCGTCGATCGAACGGCATCCCCTCAGCGAAGCCATCGCGTCGTTCCGCCCGGCAGCCACCTGACAAAGCGAAACGGCGATCGCACCGAGAGCGCGGAGCCGGTAGGCGGATTCGAGGAGTCCGTCCATCGCCGCGGCCACCCAGCGCGGGTCGGCCGATTCGATCCCGAGCACCTCGACCCGGCCGTCGTCGCGGAAGCGTGGCTGAACTTCGCGATCGAGCGGGCGGCCATCGAGCTCGGCTCCGGCACCGGCGACCGCGATCCACTCCTCGCCGGAGTGGAAGTCGTGGACGAAACCAAAAGCCACGTCGGCCATCGTGCCTCCCTCGGCGACGGCGACCGAAAGGGCGCAAGGCCCACCGACCCGCTTGGCGTTGAGCGAGCCGTCGATCGGGTCGATGATCACCCGCCGCGCGCTCAGGCCGTCGCCGAACACGACCTCTCCGCGCTCCTCGGCGATCGCGGTGAAGCCGCCGCAGGCATCCGACAACGGGCCGAGCTCGGCGAAGACCGCATCCTCGGCCATGGCGTCAATCACGAGGGTCCTGTCCCCGCCTTCGCCGAGGCCGACAACCACATCGCGATCGGCTGTAGTCGGGTGCCTCGCGAGCACCCCTTCGATCGCCTTGACCATCCTCCGGCAGGCGGCGATCCAATCGGCCCAGTCGTCATGTTGCTCGAGCATCTCAGTCCCATCCTGACAGGAGGGAGCGAGCCAACCCCCTCGTTCGGGGCTGCCTGATCTGCGACTGGGCAGCTGGACTGCCCCACCGTCGAGCGCAGCTAGCGCTCGTCGCTGTCGCGCTGCCGCAGGAAGCGCTGCATGTCGCGAGCGAGCGAATCCCCGCTCGGGATCTCACCGGGCTCGGGTTCCGGCTCGTCGGCGGCCTCCTCGAGCTGCTCGACGAATCCACGCAGTTCGCTGTCGCTGGCCACGGCCTGCTCGACCTGCTGCTCGTGCACCAGCGCATCGCCCTCGAGCTCGCGCGCGTCGATGATCACTCCGGTGAGCGACTCGAGCCGGCGCACCAGTGCGAGGGCCGACTTCGGGTTGGGCATCGCGGCGATGTAGTGCGGCACGGCCGCCCAAAGGCTGACCGACGGGATCCCGCGATCGACGCAGGCCGTGTGAAGAGCCGCGGTGATGCCGGTCGGCCCCTGGTAGTTCGAGGGGACGAGCCCGAGTCGCTCGGTCAGGACCGGATCGCTTGCCGAACCGGCGATCGACACCGGCCGGGTGTGGGGTTGGTCGGCGAGGAACGCGCCGAGGGTCACGACCATCGAGCAATCGATCGCTTCGCTCAGGTCGAGCAGGGCGGAGCAGTAGGCACGCCACGAGAGCGCCGGCTCCGGGCCGCTGACGACGATGAGGTCGCGCGGAGCGCGCGGGGCTTGTATCGCGGTGATCAAGGTCTCGGGCCAGTCGAGCGAGCGGGCCTCGCCGTCGACGAGCCGGATCACCGGGCGCGTCTCCCTCAAGTCGACGAACGGCTCGAGGTCGATCGAGGCGAACCGGTCACCAGCGAACGAGTCCGAGACGGCGTCGATCGCCAGGCTCGCCGCTTCGCCGGCGTCGTTCCAACCCTCGAACGCGCAGACGAGGGCGGGGCTGCGCAACCCCTCAGGACGGTGCGACCAGCGGACGTGGCTCATCGGCTCAAACTAGACCACCCGACCTGCCGGCACGCCGGCAAGGCGCTCCGGCAGCGGGACGGCAGGGGATCATCCGGTGAACGGCGGCGGCTTCGGCTTGGTCCGGTTGAGCTTGTAGCGGCCGCAGGCGTACTGGTAGAACGGCCAGGCAGCCCGAACGGTGTAGGTGCCGGTCTTCTTGATCTTGCCGATCCAGACCGCGACGCCCTTCGAGTTGGCCTGGACGAGCCGGTAACGGTTGCCGTTGGCGGCCGCGGCGTTGCGGCTGAAGAACTTGACTGCTGCGTAGGGCATCGCACGCTCCTTCTCGGAGGTTCCCTTCGACGGCAGGCCGGTCACCTTGAAGGCAAGCGCCGTGTAGCCCTTCTTGACGAGGCGACGTTGGGAAGCGTTCAAGCGAGGCACCCGCACCTTGGTGATCCTCAGGCGGCAGATCGCGCCCATCGCCCTGCCGCCGACGATGCCCGCCGGGTTGACTCCCTTGGGGTCCTTGACCATCACGTTGCTGAGACCGATCAGCGGCGTGTAGCCGCACTTGATCCTGTCGCCCTTCTTGGCGAGCTGGACAGACGCGACCTGTCGCATCCGATAGACGATCGGCTTCGTCGCTGCAGCCGAGACCGGCGAAGGACCGGTCCGAGCGAGCGGCGCGATCATCCTCCCGGTGGCACCGTTGGGCGAAAGCGAGCGCCGCGGCCTCAGTGGGACCATAATGCAGTACTGGACCGGCGGGATGTAGCCACCGGCCTCGATGATCGCTGCCAAGTCAGGTGGGAACAGCGGATTGTCGATGTCGTCGATCGTCCACAGGGCGCAGACACATGTGTACTTGGTGACGGTCGTCCCACCGCCCGGCTTGGGGATGTACGTGATGATGTAGCCGGGAGGACAGACCGGCTTGATCGCGGGGCTTCCTCCTGTGTCGATCGGAGGATCCTTGATGCCGTTGTACTTGCCGCCCGCGTCGCCCGGCGTCAGGCCCTTGCATGTCAACGGGTCGCAGTTGCCGCTGTCGAAGGAGTTGATCAGCGACATCATCTTGGCCTTGTTCCTGTAAGGCGGCTTCATCTGGGGGCTGCTCATCTGCCAGCCGATCAGCTGCGGCGGCTTCGAAGAAGACCCTCCACGCTTCCTCCACTCCGAAAGCGTGATGTAGCAAGTGGAGTCGAAGCTGTACTTGGTGCTCGACTTCTGCACTGCCTTGGTCGGGCAGCTCGCAGCGGATGCAGACCCGGCAAACGCCGTGGCGCCCAGGAGCGACACGGCCAATACGGCGATCAGTGAGTTGCGTGTTGTCCGCTGGCGCATTGTCTCGGGCACAGCGGAGCCGAAGGCACGCCGCCGCTTGAGAGTTGTAGCACTTGGGAGTCCGTTTGGCCAATGCCGACCGGCAAGCGACCCTGGCCTATCGCCACCGTTCTCGGGCAACTCAGCGCTTCGCGGTCCAAGTCGGGGAAGCCCCGCCACACGCAGCCGGAGCTGAGGTCACGACCGCCCTCCAGATCCCGACACCACGGGCGGAACGCGGAAGGGCCGCGGTGAAGACCCCGCTTGCCGAGCTGACCCCCTTGGCGGCGTTGACCCAACGACGCGCAACCTGCCGCTGGACGGCGACTGAAACCCCACTCGAGCGGCACGGCACGATCCCCCATGCCCACGGCCGCGGCCCGGTGACGGTCCTGAACGGCCAAGTGAAGCTCGTCAAGGCCGGCTTTGGCCTGTCCGCCGCGATGTCCGCGGGGGTCAACCGACCGGGCGTCAGGTAGGTCCGCGGCCCCCATGTGCGCGGGTTCGCGACGTAGTCGCTCGCCAGCCAGAGGCCACCCGGCCAGCCCGGGACGTCGCGCGTGCGGAACCAGAAGAGCGTGTCCACTCCCGCGCGCCAAGCACGGAACAGGCTGTCGGTCGTCCAAGTAGCAACGGTCCGCTGCGACTTTCCGAGGATCCTGTTCGGTGGATTGGTCCACCAGTCGAACTCCGTGATCCAGAGGGGCTTGCGGCCACTCGGCGTCACGGTCCCGAGCTTCGTTGCTGTGTTGAGCATCGCGCGGAAGCCGGGGAGGTCGGGGAGGAGGCCGTTCTGCAGGTCGTAGTCGACCTCCCTGTCCGGTGAGCCGACGAGGTCGTAGGGGTGCTGTGACCAGACATCGAAACTGGCTGGTGCGCAGCGAGGCAACTTGGCCAGCACCTTGCCGCCGCGCCTGGCCTTCACATAACGGAGGCAGAGAACCGCGCGCGCAAAGCGCTGCGGCGAGGTTCCCTCACGGACACCGACCGGATTGCCAAACGGGGCCATGCCGGCGGCGACAACCTTCGCGTCGGTTCGCCCGGCATCGGCCAGTCCCTTGCGGAACGCGGAGAGGATCCCCCGGTAGATGCCGGGGCCGACCAGGGACCTGCCCCGGCGCTGGGGAGTCAGGTGAGTCGAGAGATTCGGTTCGTTCCATGCCTGGAACCAGGTCACCTTCGGCAGAAGGCGGTCCCAAAGGTTGAAGCGGCCGCTTCCGTCGTACCTCGTCGCCAGCGCCTGGACGAACTTCGCCAGCTCGTCGGGTTTCGGGCTCCAAGTCCCGGGGAAGCGACAGAATTCGCGGTTCGGATCGGTCTTGGAAGTCGGGCACTTCGGCCTGCCGGGATTCTGCGCCCAATCGGGCGCGTCCTCGACGACGAGAAGCGGCTCGAGGCCGGCACCCGTCGAGGGCCTCTTGTCCGCTGCCGCCCTGAGGACGTCGTCGACGGAGCTGACCGCCGAGTTGCGGTAGGCGCCGATTCCGGTCGCGTTGGTCGGGCCGGGGCTGGTGAGGTCGGCGGGATTGGCGGGCCGGGTCGGAGCAAGCGACCTCCAGCTGATCGCGATCCGCTGGTAGCGGGCGCCGGCGGACTTGATCCGGGTCGAGAGTGCGAGGTTGACCGCGGGCGAAGCCCCGAGGGCCATCGGCTCCTCCATCCCCAGCCAGAGCGGGCGCGGTGCTGCCCCGGCCACGGGAGCGGAGAATATGGAGCCGCAGATCGCGACGGCACAGGCCGATGTCAACAGGCGTCCAGCTCTCATTCCTTCTGCTCCAACACCGCCGAGCCCCGTTGGTTTTGGTCCAATCCGGACTCGCCCATGGCCGGTTCGACGGTACCAGCGAGAGGCCGCTGGACCGCCGATCGCAATCACATCCGAGGGCTGGAAGGAGCCGCGGTCAGTCCGCCGCTTCGGCGTTCTCGAGATACCAGCGCCACGTCTCCTCGATGCCTTCCTCCAGGCCGATCCGCGGGGCCCAGCCGAGCGCCTCGATCCTCGAGGTGTCGAGGAGCTTCCTCGGGGTGCCGTCGGGCCTGCTCGAGTCCCATTCGATAGCGCCCTCGAAGCCGACGATCCTCGCGACCAGCCCGGCAAGCTCGCGGATAGTGAGGTCCTCGCCCACGCCGACGTTGATCGGAGCCGGATCGTCATAGCGCTCGAGCAGCACGAGGCAGGCAGCAGCGAGATCGTCGACATGGAGGAACTCGCGGCGGGGGGAACCCGATCCCCAGAGCGTCACCGACGGAAGGCCCGCGACGGCGGCGTCGTGGAAGCGCCTGATCATTGCGGGCAGCACGTGGCTGGTCTCGAGGTCGAAGTTGTCGCCCGGCCCGTAGAGGTTGGTCGGCATCGCGGAGATGTAGGACAGCCCCTTCTGACGGCGCATCGCCTGGACCTGCATCACCCCTGCGATTTTCGCGATCGCGTAGGCGTCGTTGGTCGGCTCGAGCGGACCAGTCAGCAGGGACTCCTCACGGATCGGCTGATCGGCGAACTTCGGATAGATGCAGGAGGAGCCGAGGAACAGCAGGCGCTCAACCCCGAACTCCGCGGCCGAGTCGATCAGGTTGACTTGGATCCTCAGGTTGTCACTGAGGAAGTCGGCAGGCGAAGCCGCGTTCGCCGCGATGCCCCCCACCTTCGCCGCCGCGTCGATCACGACGTCCGGGCGCTCGACCGCGAAGAACTCCCGGGTTGCCTCACGGTCTCGCAGGTCGAGCTCTCCCGATGCCCTGCCGACCAAATTGCGGTACCCGGCGGCCTCGAGCCGTCTCCAGACCGCAGATCCGACCATGCCGCGATGCCCGGCGACATGGACCTTCGAATCGGGTTCGAGTGACGGGACCGGTTCGCTCGGCACGGGGCCACAGCCTACGGGAGACGCACCGCTTCGATGCGACGCGGTACCCGGAGCAGCGATCGAACCGCCGCAAACGGTTACGATCACGTATCGATGGCAAAGCGCGCCTTGATCACCGGGATTACGGGCCAAGACGGCTCGTACCTCGCCGAGCTCCTGCTCGAGAAGGGGTACGAAGTCCACGGCCTGATCCGGCGCGCGAGCACGATCAACACCTCACGGATCGACCACCTCTACAGGGACCGCCATGACCCGGAGGCGAGGATGTTCCTCCACTACGCCGATCTGACCGACGGCACCCGGCTGGTCGCGCTGCTCGAGGAGATCCAGCCTGACGAGATCTACAACCTCGGCGCCCAGAGCCACGTCAGGGTCTCGTTCGATGAGCCGGAACTCACAGGCGACATAACTGGCCTCGGCACGACGCGGATGCTCGAGGCGCTCCGGGCAAGCAAGGTCGAAGCCCGCTTCTACCAAGCCTGCAGTTCGGAGATGTTCGGCCACTCGCCCCCACCGCAGAATGAGCAGACAGCGTTCCGCCCGGTCTCCCCGTATGGGACCGCCAAGACTTACGCCTACTTCATCGCCCAGAACTACCGGGACTCCTACGGCATGTTCGTCGCCAACGGGATCCTCTTCAACCACGAAAGCCCGAGACGTGGCGAGACCTTCGTGACCCGAAAGATCGCCAAGGCGGCCGCACGGATCGCCGCCGGGCTGGAAAAGACGCTCTACCTCGGCAACCTCGAGGCTGTCCGCGACTGGGGCTACGCGCCGGAGTACGTCGATGCCATGTGGCGGATGCTCCAGGCCGACCAGCCCGACGACTTCGTGATCGCGACCGGCACCGCCCACAGCGTGCGCGACTTCGCCGAGTACTCCTTCGCGCACCTCGGCCTCGATTGGGAGGAGCACGTCGAGTTCGACCCCCACTACCTGCGACCGACGGAACCCAACTCGCTGGTCGGGGACGCGTCGAAGGCGGCCGCCGAACTCGGGTGGAAGCCCCAAGTGCTCACGCCCGAGTTGGCGACGCTGATGGTGGACGCCGAGAAGGCTGCCATCGAGGCGGCTGCACTCCGTCCCTGAGGACTGCCCGACTTGATCTCCGGACCCGAAGTGCTCCTGATTGGAGCGGTCGGGCTGGTCGGACTCGCCTGGGCCGTCCACGTCGCGACCCGCAGGCAGGGCCTGTTCCTCGGAGCGCTGCTCCTCGTAACTGCTCTCGAGTCGACGAGGGACTTCTCGCTTTCGCCACACTCGGCCCGCGACGCGATCGACGCAGCGTTCTACATCGGCCACTCGGGAGTGATCTTCTCCGTCGGCTCCGTACAGGTGCACATCCAGGATCTCTTCACTCTGGTCGCAGCCATTGCCGGAGTGATCGGGATCAGGCGCTTCAGGGGAGGCCCGATCCCAGCCGCGGCGCTGGCAGGACTCGTGGTGCTGGTCGGGCTCGGGATCGCGACGTTCGCCCACTCCCTCGGGATCGAGGCCGCAGTGAACTCGTGGCGGCGATGGGAACTCGCACTCGCGCTGCTGCTCTACGGGATGACGACCCTGAGGCCGTGGCAGTGGCGCGACCTCGACTGGCTCATCGCGGCCGGGGTCCTGATGTGCGCCCTCGCGGCTGCCGAGATCTCTATCCACGGACTCGGGTCGGCCTCCGGCTGGACTTACGGCGGCGGCGAGCGGGTGAACGGCAGGCCGATCGCCGAGGACGGCGCCCTGATCATCCTGGCGGCGATTTGGGCGCTTGCGCTGCGCCCGGGACGGTGGACTTTGACGAGGGGTTGGACGATCGTTGGGCTGATCGGATTCCTGATCGTGTCCCAGCAGCGCACCATCTGGCTGGCCGCTCTGGCGAGCCTCGCGGTCTGGCTGCTGGTGACGGCGATGCGCTCCGGGAGGCGGATCCTCGGCCGAATCTCATGGTCGTTCGTCGGACTGGTGTACTCAGGCTTCGCCCTGATGCTGGTGGTGGCGTCGAGCTGGCAGCTGCAGGAGTCGCTCTCCAACCAGCGCAGCTACCAGTGGCGAGTCTCGCGCTGGCAGAGTTCGTTCTCGACTGCCCGCTCCCAACTCGAGTGGCTCGTTGGAGGGGCGTTCGGCCCGACGCCTGCGAGCGTGAACGCGCAGTTCAGGGGCCTTTACGCCCACAGCCTCTACGTCTGGTCGATCGAGACGGTCGGCTTGGCAGGACTCGCCCTGATGCTCGTCCTGATCGCTTCGACATGCCTGAGGCCCGCGCTCCTCTCTCGCGGGTATTGGCCGCTTGTCACGGGAGTGGTCGCTTTGACCGTCGGGTACTCGTACGGACTGCCTGACTGGTACTGGCTCGCGATAGCGATGTGCGCCGGCTGGCCGGCAACCGAACCGCTAACGGCCTCGGCACCTGAGGGATCGCGGATACCCCCGCCCGGAGGATTCAACCTCCGAGGCAGCGCGGCGGCGGCCGACAGCGGTGGCTGAACGGACGATGGGCGACTCGAGATCCGGCAAGCCGGTCCGCGACACCGCCGGCAACATGGGGGCCTGGCTCGCTGGTGCGATCGCTTCGCTCGCCTATGTGGCGATCACTTCGCGGGCGTTCGAGCCCGTTACCGTCGGCGCTTACGCATCCGGGGTGCTGGCGGAACTACTCGTCTACCTCGCGGTCGGGTCCGGGCTGACGGTCGCCGTCCAGAGGCGGGCCGACCTCGGTGCCACCGATGAGGCCCAGTACCTCGGACGCGCACTGATCGCCGGGATCGTCGCGGCGCTGGTCATGCTCGCCGGCGCCGACCTGTGGGGATCGCTCTGGGATAACCCCGAGGCGGCCCGCTTCACCCGGGCGCTGGCCGCGGTTGCCCTCCTCCACCCTCTGTCGCTTGTATGCATCGGGATCCTGCGCCGCCATGACCGCCATCGCAGCGCAGCTCAGGTGCTGACAGTGGCCGGGGTGGGAGCCTCGCTGCTCGGCGCGGTCCCGGTGATCGCGATCGGGACTCCACTGACGCTGATCGCCTCGAACTTCCTGACTCCGCTGATCATGGTGATCGGCTGCGCCGCGGTCGGGGTCAGCCTGAGGCCGGCGTTCGCGAGGAGGCTTCGGGACGGTCGCTTTGCAACGGCCACAGTGGTGCTGAACCTCGTCAACTACGTCGCCTACAACGCCCTCGCCTGGAGCGTCTCGCGGTTCATCTCGGTTTCGACGCTCGGGCTCTACTCGCGTGCCTGGCTGATGGCAGACTTGCCTGCCCAGGGCATGGCATCGTCGGCCTCCCAGGTGCTGTTCCCCTCCTTCTCTCGCAGCTCGGACGAGATTAACAGGGGGACCGCGTCGGACGCGCTGACAGTGCTCGCCGCGGTTGCCGGCGTGGTCCTCGGGGCGATCGGCGCGCTCTCCTCGCTGATCGTGGTCGTCGTGCTCGGGAAGTCCTGGCTCGACGCGATCGCCCTGCTCGCGGTCCTCGCGGTTTCGCTCTCGGCGATGCCGACCCATTGGCTGCTCGCGTCGCAGCTCCAGGCCCACTCGCGGTTCCGGAGCCTCGCGGTCAGCCGGGGCGTGGCGCTGGCCACCACCACGGCGTTCGTCGCGCTCGTCGTGATCACCCGGGACCCGCTTGTCGCAGCGGCGGGGGCCGGTGCGGTCCACGCGGCAGCCCACGCCGCAGACATGCGCTCGGCAACGGCTCTCGGGATGATCGACCGCAAGGCAGTGCTGCGCGGCTATCTGCAGGCGGCGCTTGCCTGCGCGCCGCTGTGGGCCATCGCGATCCTCCAAGCCGCGGCGATCCTCGAGCCGCGCTCAGCGGCAGGCCTTGCGGGATTGACGCTCGGTGCCACCGCGGCCGGCGTCGTCGCTGTCGCCGTCCTGCTCAGGGCCGATGCCGGGGCTGTGCTGGACCGACGGGAAGCCCTGCCGGGCTGGATCCCCGGATTCATGCGCCCGACCGGGGGGATGCAACCGCGATGAACTCGAGCGCGCCCCGCATCGCAGTGCTGATGACCTGCCACGACCGGCGAGCCAAGACCACGAGGTGCCTCGAGTCACTGCGCCGGTCGGCGGCGGCGGCAGGCGTGCTCGACCGGATGCGGGTCTTCCTCGTCGATGACGGGAGCACGGACGGCACGGCGGAAGCCGCGAAGGAGGCTTGGCCCGGTATAGCCATCATCGCCGCCGACGGGTCGAAGTTCTGGGCGGGCGGGATGGCCCTCGCCGAAAGCGAGGCGACCCGAGCGATGAGCGACATGACACACCTGCTGTGGCTCAATGACGACGTCGTCCTCGACGAAGCGGCGATCGAAGCGCTGCTGGCGACCTCCACGGCCAACCCGGAAGCGATCGCGGTCGGGGCGATGCGCGACCTCGACGGCGAGCTGAGCTACTCGGGAGTGCGGTTCACCAGTCGCTGGCATCCGCTGCGCTTCGAGAGGGTGGAACCGGGAGAAGCGCCGATCGAGGTCGAGGCGATGAACGGGAACCTCGTCCTCGTGCCCGCAAGGATCGCCAGTTCGATCGGCGGAGTGGACGGCGGCTTCAGCCAACAGGCGGGCGACTTCGACTACGGGATCCGGGCCCGGGCCGCCGGGGCGGTACTGCTTCTCGCCCCGGGCACGCTGGGTGTCTGCCCGCGCAACGAGCCGACGCCCGAGCCGGCGGGACTGAAGGCCCGGTGGCGCAGGCTCAACGACCCCGTCGGCCTCGCAAATCGCGATCAGCTGCGGTTCATCCGCCGCCACGGTTCGTGGGTGCGGCCGATGCTGCTCGTCGTTCCCTACATCCAGTTCGCCGCAGCCGAACTCGCCCGACTGCCGGCGATCGGGAGGCTCATCCCGCGCCGAGCGCTTCGAGCACCCCGGAGCTGAAGCTCGAGACCATCGAATCGAGCGGGTAACGGACGGAATCGTCGGCGCAGCCCTCCCTGAGCCTGTCGAGCAGGTCGCGATCCTCGACGAGGCTCAAGAGCGCCCGGGCGTACTCGTCGGGATCGGGAGCGACGACGAGCGAGTTGGCTCCCGGGCGCAGGTACTCGAACTCGGGACAGTGGGTCCAGGGCGACACGGCAACCGCCGGGAGGCCGAGGACGAACGAATCGACGGCGGCGAGGCCGACGAGGCCGGGAAGTGCCATGAAGTCGCAGGCCGAAGCGAGCGCCGCCTTCGAGCGTGAGTCAAAGACCGCACCGGCGAAGACGACCGGAGCGCCTGCCGCAAGCGACTCGAGCCTCGGGCGGTCGGGGCCGGCGCCGGCGATGACAGCCCTGAACAGCGGGTCCGTCGCGGCAACGATCCTCGACGACTCGATCAGCAGTTCGAGGTTCTTCGACTCGGAGAGACCACCGAAGTAGAGGGCGGAATGGCCACGGGTCAGACCGAGTTCGTCGATCAGCCGATCGACCTCGGCACGCTCGACGCTCCCGGCTGCGGCAGCGAGTTCGTCGGTGTCGAAGGTGTTGTCGAGGATCGTGACCCTGCTGCGGGGGATCCCGAGGCCGGCGAGGTGATCGGCAGTGCCCTTCGTGTAGGCGAACCACCAGTCACCCCGCTTGACGAGGAACTCCTTGAGCGCGACCTCCGGCTTGCTGACGGCCTTGTCGGTCGTCCGGCCGTGACCCCAGAAGGCGATCGGCCGGCGCCTCGCCTTTCGCGCGAGGAGGTATGCCCAGGTGTCGAGGTTGCGCAGCCCGTCCTCGACGACGAGAAGATCGGCGGCGAGAGCCGGCTTCCAGATCTCCCTGAAGCTGAGCGATCGGCCGGCCAGGCCGAAACGCCGCTCGGCGAGCGGATGGGCCCACGCGAGACTGCGCTCGTCGCCGCGTCCCTCCGCGTACGCCGGGATCCCACCGTGGGCGAGGTCGAGGGCGACCCCACTCGATTCGAGCGAGGACCTGAGCCGCTCGAAGAACTCAAGTCGATACTGCGGCATCCATGGGTGGACTATCGCCACCCGGGGTCGAGTGCCTCCTGCCCGGCTCAACTGCTCCGTCGCCAGTTGGCCGCCACCGACTTGATGAAGGTCAGGTTTCCGATCAGGTAGCGACGCCAGAGGCGGCGAGGCTCGCTCAGCAGCCTGTGCAGCCATTCGAGCCCGCTCGCACGCATCCAACCGGGCGCCTCGGCCTGGTTGCCGGCGATGAAGTCGAACGCCGCTCCGACTCCGATGCAGACGGCGCCGATGCTGCTCGCGAGAGCGACCGCCTCCTCGTCCTGGGCCGGGGTCCCGAGGCCGATCCAGATCACCTGGGCATCGGACTGCCTGATCGCTTCGAGGTGGCGCTCGCGCTCCTTGAGGTCGATCTCACGCGGGGCGCGGGGCTGGATCCCGACGATCCGAACTCCTTGGTGGACCCGCTCGACCTCGGCCTGCAGGCGTGTCAGCGTCTCCTCCGTGGAACCGAGCAGGAAGTGCCGGAGGCCGACCTCGACACCGTCTGCGAGCACCCGGTCCATCAGGTCCCGACCGCGAACCTGGCTGAGGGCAGGCCGGTCCTTGCGCACCTTGGAGACCCACTGGAGTGGACGGCCGTCGGGCAGGTTGAGCCATGAGCCGACGAGCCGCTCGCGGTAGGGATCGGACTTCTCGGCGAGCGCGACACAGTAGGCGTTGACGAGGTGGACGTCCCCGGGCTTGCCTTGCGACGCGGCCTCGACGATCGCGCTCGATGCCTGCTCCAATGTCAGGGCCGCCAACGGGACGCGACCCACGCTGTTGAAGGCAGCGGAGTGCCTTGCGATCCGGCCGTCGATGTCCTCGGTCAAGATCCGGAGCCAGTCCCTGCGGAGGTGGGCTCGGCTTTGCCCCCCGTCGCGTTGCCCCGGCCGCCGGCGGCCTGGCCCATGATCATCGCGAGCCCGAGGCCGGTCGCGAGGCCGAGCAGGAAGCCGAGGCCGAGATTGAGTTCGACCTTCGGCGAGGTCGGATCCGACGGGATCGCGGCCGGCTTGGTGACAGTGGCCTTGACGGACTCCGAGCCGTCTGGGAGCCGGGTCTCGACCGAGGGGATGAAGGCGGCCAGTTGGGCAGCGACGGCGTTGGCCTCGGCAGCGGCGACGGACGCCTTGCTGCCGTTCGCGCTGACGTCGATCAGGACCGTGTTGAGCGGGCTGATCGCGCTGATCCGCCCGGAGTCGATCGACGAGCCGAGCCGCTTGCCAGCGGGGATCAGCACCTGCGGGCTCTCGGCGAGGCGGGCGTAGCTCTGGACCTGGGCGAGGGCGAAGTCCGAGGTCGAGTTGATCCCGGCGACCGTGCCGCCCGCGGGTCCGCCGTAGTACTTGACGGAAACGAACAGCTGGGCGGTCGCCGTGTAGGACTTCGTCGCGGAGACCGAGACGAGCGCGCCGAGCAGCACGCCGAGCAGCACGCAAGAGGCGATGACCCGCCAGTGACTGCGGAGAGTTCCGAGGTAGTCGTTGGTTTCCATTGGCGCGAGGGCGTCCACCGGGAGCCCTTGGCGGCAAAGTCTAATCCTGAACGCGCTCCGGGCATTCACCGGAAGCGAAATGACCACCCCGCAACGCTCCCGCCACGGCGGTCAGAGCTGGGCGTCGGCCTCCGCCGGGTTGGCACCGCCCTCGCCACGCTCGCCGTCATGCGCGGGATCGGTGTCCTCGACGAAATGGCCGTCGCGCCCGACGTAGCCTCCCTCGGCCCCCACGATTACGTAGACGGCCTCGGTCGCATTTACCTCATCGGACATCGTCCACTCCCTTCGACTGCGGAATACCGTCGTCCGATGCCGAGCCTACACCCGCGATCCGTGCTCGCCGCTCGGAAATCGCCCTTCTCAGCAATTGGCTCGCGATGAACAGCAGAAACACCCCGAAGCACCGCCTCAACGTTTCCTCCGGCACCGAGTTGGCGGCGAAGGCGCCGATGACGGCCCCCAAGCCGGAGAAGGCTCCGACCAGCAGCATCGCCCTCAGCGTGATGAAGCCCCGCCGGTACTGGACGATCCCACCGACCACGGCAACAGGGACCATCGCCAGCAGCGAAGTGCCCTCCGCCTCGACCTGGCCGAGGCCGACGATCAAGGTCAGCACCGGAACGAACAGCACTCCGCCACCGACCCCGAACATGCCGGCGATCGTCCCGGCCAGCACCCCGAGCACGAGGACCTCGCCGATGTGGATCAGGTCCATGCCGGCGTCCTCATCCGAAGATCATCAGCACTGCGACGATGAGCTGAACGCCGACGAACAGCATCAGCAGGACGTCGCCATGCATCCGCGCGGAGATCCTCGTTCCCATCAGCACCCCGAAGACGGCCGGGATGCCGATCAGGGCGGCGCGGGCGACGTCGACATTGCCGTGGTATCCGTGGGCCGCAGCCCCGAGGACGGCAGCAAAGGTCAGCGCTCCGAGCGAAGTGGCAGTGGCCCTGTGCTCCTCCCAGAGCAGCCAGAGGACGAGCAGCGGGACGACGACCGACCCCCCGCCGATCCCGAGGAGCCCACTGAGGATCCCCCCGGCGACGCCGATCGTGGCGAGCTTCGCCGCGCTGTGGTCGGCGACTCGCTCTGGGACGGGGGCATCCACCCGGGGCATACTAGGCGGGTGCGCGAACAAGCAGGCAGAGAAGCCCGGGACTTCGAGGGCATCCCGCTCGACCGAACCGCCGTGCTGCTCGACGTCGACGGGACGCTCGCCCCGATCGTCCGCGAGTCGACCGACGCATCGGTGCCGATCGAGGTCCGGCGGACCCTGATCGGACTGGCGAGGAGGTGCGCCCTGATCGCCTGCGTCAGCGGCCGAACAGCCGAAGATGCGAAGCGGGTCGTGGGAGTCGGGGCGATCACTTACATCGGGGGGCACGGCAGCGAGCTGCTCGCCCCCGGCATGACCGAGGCGGAGGGCGACCCCCAGATGGATCTCTGGCAAGACCCGGTCAACGACCTGGCTATCGAGGCGATGCGCGAACTGTCGCCACTCGGGGTCCGTCGAGAGGAGAAGGGCGCGATCGCCGCACTGCACTGGCGCGGGGCGACGGACGAGGAAGCGGCCGAGGCCGGGCTTCGCAGGGTCGCGGGGACCGCCGAGAGCCGCGGCCTCGCGATCCACTGGGGCAGGAAGGTCCTGGAGATCCGACCCCCGGTACCGTTCGACAAGGGCCGAGCGATCGAGAAGCTCGTCTCATCGCTGCGAGATGAGGGCCGCGAAATCGACCTCGCGATATATATCGGCGACGACCTCACCGACCTCGATGCGTTTGCCGCGCTCGAACGACTGCAGGAGGCCGGCACAATCGCGGTGGGGCACAGGGTCGCCGTGACCTCGCCGGAGTCGCCGGCTAGCCTGCTCGAGTCGGCCGACTCGACGGTCAACGGGCCGGAGGGAGCAGCCGAGCTGCTGGTCGAGGTGCTCGAGTCGGGATCCAAGCAGCGATGAGCTTCGCCGCGTTCCTCAAGGCGACAGTGCTCGGCTGCGCCGCGTCGGCCAGCCTTCTCGGAGCCCTGGCGATGGCCGGGGCCTCCTCAGTCGGAGATGACAAGGTGATCCCGATCGCGGCTGGTTGGTGGGTGATCGCCTCGCTGACCGGGATCGTGCTCGGCCGCCACAACGACGCCTCACCGGCGATCGCGAAGCTCCTCGCCGACGCGCCGATGAGTTCGTCACTGCCCGAGGGGAAGCCCGCGAGGGTCCTCTTCAACCGGCTCTGGGCGCTGCTGGTCGCGACTGTCGGAGCCGCGGCATGCGTCTTCATCGCCCCGCAGATCCCGGCGATGGCCGCAGGGTTCCCGGTGATCTGGGCGCTGGCCTGGCGTCGCCAGGAGCGAGCGGTCAGGGCTATCGAGGAGCGGGATGGGGTCAGGTTCTTCATCGAACGGACCTCGCCCTTCAAGCCGATCAGGCTGGTGAGGACGCCGTGGTTCCGCGCGGGAGGCCACCAGCGCCGCGAACCCGGTGATCCCTCCGCTCCCGATGGGGACTTCGGGTAGGGCGCTCAGTCGGTTCCTATACTCGGGGTCAAGAGACCCGAACCGAGAGGACCGAACGATGGGTGCCATCACAGAGGTAAGCGACGCAAACTTCCAATCCGAAGTGATCGAGTCGGTGACTCCGGTCCTCGTGGACTTCTGGGCCCCGTGGTGCGGACCGTGCCGTCAGGTCGCCCCGGTCCTCGAGGAGATCGCGGGCGAGCAGGGCGACAAACTGAAGATCGTCAAGCTGAACGTCGACGACAACCAGCAGACGGCGGCGCAGTTCGGCGTGATGTCGATCCCGACCTTGATCCTGTTCAAGGGTGGAGCCGAAGCGAAGAAGGTCGTTGGAGCCCTTCCGAAGAAACGGCTCGAGGGCGAACTCGAGCTTGCGCAGAGCTGAAATCGCGCCGGCTCGATCCCACGAGCCGGCTGCCGATCGGCTGATGCCAGATGCACGAGTCAAGCACCGTGGATACCCACGGGTACCCCTGTGTCGATCCGTGAAAGACTGAGAATCGATGATTCGAACTGCTGTAGTCGGCCTCGGGAAGATGGGCATTTCCCATCTCGCGCTCGTTAGAGCGCACCCCGACGTCGACCTCGTCGGGGTCTGTGACGCCTCCTCCTACGTTCTCGGCGTGCTCGAGAAGAACACCGGGGTCAAGACCTGGTCCGACTACTCGAAGATGCTCGACGAGGTCGAGCTCGACGCCGTCGTGATCTCGACGCCATCCGCGTCGCACGCCTCCATGGTCGAAGCCGCGCTCGAGCGCGGGATCAGCGTTTTCTGCGAGAAACCGTTCACCCTCAGTGCGGCCGAGTCGTCGAGCCTGGCGGAGAAGGCAGCGGCCAAGGGACTGACGACCCAGGTCGGTTACCACAACCGATTCATCGGGGCGTTCGCCGAGGTCAAGCAGCTGATCGACTCCGGTGCGATCGGCGAAGTCGTCCACGTCCTCGGCGAGGCCTACGGGCCGGTGGTACTGAAGGCGAAGGGTTCGACCTGGCGGAGCAAGGCTTCGGAGGGAGGTGGCTGCCTTTACGACTACGCAGCGCATGTGATCAACCTGATCAATTGGTACGCGGGCGAGCCGGAGGGGATCGGCGGGACCGTCCTCGGGAAGGTCTTCTCGAAGGAGACCGACGACGAGGTCTTCAGCACCCTCGGGTTCCCCGGTGGCGTCACCGGCCAGGTCTCGGTCAACTGGTCCGATGAATCGCAACGCAAGATGACCACGCGGATCACCGTCTGGGGCACCCAGGGCAGGATCTTCGCCGACCGCCAGGAGGTGCAGGCCTACATCCGCGAGGGCGGGTCGCCGCCCGGTTACCGCACCGGTTGGAACGTCCGGTACACGACCGAGTTGACCGAGCCGGTCTGGTTCTACCTGCGAGGCGAGGAGTACAGCGCCCAGATCGACAGCTTCTTCAAGTCGGTTGCAGCGGGCGAGACGACCGGAATCAACGACTTCGCGAGCGCAGCGATGACCGACAGGGTGATAGAGCGAATGGCAGCCGATGCCGCCAACGGATTGAACCGGCCGACGGCAACCGCCCCTGCCCCCGCACAGAAGAAGCGACGCTGGTGGAACAGGGGGGCAAAGTGATGGACCGGCTGCTCTTCGGCGACAACCAGTTCTTCGGCATCAACCACATGTCGGAGGAGAAGGCCCGGGCTCAGGCCCTGCGCTTCCAGGACATCGAGGCGATCATCTCGGTCCTCGATTCCGCCTACGAGGAGGGGATCCGGACGTTCATGTGCACGACGCATGACCGGATCGCGCTCGTCTGCGAGCACATCCGGGCGAATCCGGATCGCTATGCCGGTTTCGAGTTCCATCCCGGGATGCCATACGCGCACAAGTACGCGAACGCCGTGACCGAGGACGGGATGGTCGGGGCGCTGAGGCGCTTCCTGCCCGACGAAGGGCTCCTCAACGCTGCCGTCCGGGGCGGGTCGTCGGTCGCGAAGAAGGACGTCGAAGGACTGACCACCCTGCTCGTCGACGCCGAGATGAAGATGTTCGAAGGCCTCTCGACTCCGGTGATCTACCTGCAGAACATCGTTGCCGACCTGCTCCTCGGCCTCGGCTTCGAGAGCGCCTTCCGGGTTTTCGCGGACCACGTCAGGGAGCGCTACGGAGCGGAGCCCGGGTTCATCACGATGAACCTGCCGGCGATGCTCGACTCGCTCGACCGGGTCGGGGTCGAGAACCCCGTCGTCTGTTCGAACATCAACAAGATCGGCTTCAGGATGTGCGGCGGCCTCGAGGCCTACGAGAAGGCCCTGAGGGAGCGTGAATTCCGGGCGGTCGCGATGTCGGTCTTTGCATCCGGGGCGATCGAGCCGCGCGAGGCGATCGAATGGGTCGCCTCACAGCCGAACATCGAATCGATCGTCTTCGGAGCGTCGAGCCGGGCCAACATCCACAACACGGCTGAGCTGGTGGCCGAGTTCTGGGGTCCGGTCGGTCGCTGAGTCAGGCGCCTGCTGGCGCTGGTCGGTTCGGAGGCGCCGATAAAGAGCACTGACGCCCGCCAGGACGCAGTGGTTCCGAGCCAACAGCCTCGAAGGTGACCACCATCCGCCCCTTGCCCCGGCTCAGGCAGGGCTTTCGGCCGCTTCAGATACATAACGTCAAGTGCCCGGAAACGAGGGACCGCGCGATGCGCTCGATGACAGAGGTGGCAATGCGAATTCCTCAACGGAAGCGACACCCTCAGGCTCGTAGAGGCGGCACGCGGCTCGCATGGCAGCGCAGCAACCCGCCCGATAGGGAGCAACCTCCCAGCCGATAGGGAAAGTCAGGTTGCCCTGTGCGGTTCGGAGGTTGCCGCCCAAAGCTCTTGCAACGAAGCCGCCATAACTTCATGGGTGAACAATTGAGCAAACTTCCGATACGCGGCACCAGCCATTTGCCGTCGATGAGCCCCGTCCTCAATGAGCGTTCCGAGCGCCTCAGAGAGCCTTCCGGGGTCACGAGGAGGCACCAAGTAGCCGTCTCTCCCGTGTTCGACGACCTCCGGGACCTCGCCGACCCTCGTGGCGATGACAGCGCATTTCGCAGACATGGCTTCCAGCAAAGCTATAGGCAGGCCCTCGATGTGCGAAGGGAGCACATAGATATCAGACTCCTCGAGCATCCGAGCCACAGCATCATGGTTAACCCATCCGAGCAGCGTGACCCGATCGCCGAGGCCCAGATCGTCTAGGCGCCGACGAAGTGAATCGCTTTCCCCTTGACCGGCCACTGAGAGCGTCCATTGGGACTCAACACGCAATCGCGACAGCGCCTCAAGGAGGTCGTCGAGCCCCTTGATGGCGATCTCCCGCCCGACAAACGCGATCCGCACCGGTGAGGATGCGCCCCCCTCCTTCTCGCTCTCGGCGAGGTTCACCCTTGAATCGCCATGCGAACTAGGGCTAACGCCGTTGCGGATGACTGTCACGCGTTCCCGCGGCAGTCCTGCACCGGTGAGCATGTACTCCTGGGTACGCGACCCGAGCACTACTACCGAAGCTGCACCCCGAAGGAACCAATCGACCGCACGCCTCGCGACCTTAGGGAGCTCCTCATGAAACTGAGCAAAGCGCCCGCCGTGGATATGGGCTACGTAGGGAATACCTCGCGACCGGGCAACCATCGCGAGCAATCCCTTCCTCACCACACTGCCGCGGAACGCTACGTTCAGGTGAATGACGTCGATTTCGCTGCGCCTCATCGTGGCGATCTTCAAGCACGCCGCCCCAAGTCGAACCAGCTGCTCGGCAAGGGTATCGCCATACGTATCGACCTCCGTAATGCTCACCCCTAGGGGTGGTGACTTGAGAAGCTCACGGGTGAAGGACTCCATTCCCCCTGGACGTTGAGACCCCGGCCCACATATGAGGACCCGAGTTTCGCCATCCGGTGGCTCCGCCGCGTCGCGGCGACTCCACCTTTGCGGGTCTGCCTCGGTTTCAACCGCCTCGCGTAGCGCGAGCGCCAGCTCACTGAAGCCTTCCCCCAGGGCGCTCTGGTCGCGCCGGCCTGCTTGCGTCACGACTTCTCCCAGCGATGTCTCGAAATCGAAGTTCACGACAAGGCCGCTGCTGTCCATACGCTGGGCAATCTGGATCTGATGATCGTCAACTGCCTCATTCAGCTGGGCTGAACGAGCCATGACGATTGGAAGATGCCCTAGCGAAAGGGCGGAGATCACGGATCCCACACCTGCGTGACATATGACCAAGCGTGCTCGGCGCATCAGCTGCTCCGCCTCATCATGCGAAAGGAACTCGTGCCACGTGACCCGCTCACCAAGGCGACTGGGGACACGACTCGTCCCGGCTTGAATCACCAAGTCCTCATCGCCAGGGAGCGATAGGACGGCCTCCACTGCCCGATCAAAGGGGTGTTTGTCAGTCCCGAGCGTGACGAAGATCATATGCTGAGCCTTGATACCGGGCGCGTGGGAAATATTGGAGCATCTCGGGCCATTGCACGAAGAATCGGTTCACGAGAGGGTAGACCAGTCGACCAGTCAGGGATGGACTGCTGATTCGTGACATGGACTCGACGTAATACATCGGGATTCCCCTTAACCGTGAGACAACCGCGAAGGGAACAGCGACTCCTGATCCCGTCGAAATAACTGCTGGTGGTCGTTCGTTGGAGATAGTTCTCCAAGCCAGTAAGAGATTCCTAAATAGGTTAATCAGGCTCCGGCTCGTCGGATGGTGTGCCCAAGTGACGTGCTCGTCGGCCAGCAACCCCAGAGCGTTCCCCTTCTCAAAAGTGACCCATCGACGCTCGTCCAAACTCCAAGGTTCCGCCAACTTGACGGCTTGAAGCAGATGCCCTCCGGTGCTCGCGACAAAAAGGGTGCGGCCGGGTACCCGACGAGAGGAGAGAGCTGCTTTTACCCAGAGCACAGGGCAATGGTACCAGCGGGCTACAGCGGTGCGCATCGGTAGTTCGACGTGCGGCAGTCAACGGATGCGGGTGCTCCCCGGAGTTCCTGAGTTCTGCTCAACGGCCGATCTGGTCAGCTACCGGGACTCCTGCGGATCCACGTGTCGCCTCGAGCGCGGGAGCGACTGCGTGCGAGCCTTCCAGCTTGAACTGGGAGTCATAGCGCAGGTTCGCCGCGCCGGCGAGGCGCTCTGATTCGAACGGGTGCATACAGCGGCGGTGTTCGCGCAAGGGGACTCGCCTCCGCAATCTTCGGCTCCGGCGCCTTTCAACGGCGTAGGACGATTGAGTGGATCGTCGCGCAGGCGCGCGTGCTGCTGACCACGTTAGAACCATGCAGCCTCGCTACCATACGAGTACCAGTCAGTCTAACCAATGGGATTCTCCCGTCAGCGGCCATGCACCCTGTCGATAGCCCAATCGCGCCGCCAAACCACCGACTCCAGAATGAAGATCACGGATCCACGTACAGCGACGACCTCCCTTGATCGCGGGGGTCACTCATCGCCAAGGATTCTTTTTCTATGTTCGCAACTCGGAGTCGGGGGGGTCGAGCGGCTGTGGGCATCATTGCTTCCCTCGCTGGAAGATGAGGGTGCCACCGTCACTCTGGTCGCACTCAACAAGACCGGAGCAACGTATGACCTGCTTCAACAACATGGGATTGCGACGCACTTCATCGATGCGCCAGATGGTCCCCTTGCGCTCAGCCAGGTCCCCAAGATCTTGCGGCTCGTACGCGCTCAGCGCCCTACGGTAATCATGACCTTCGGACCCAGCACGTTTGCCATCGGCGCCATTGTCGGACGACTGACGCGAGTTCCGAGTGTGATCAATTGGCACCAGGGAGTAGGCCTCAGGTTAAGGCCCACCAGTCGGTTAGCCACAAAGCTTGCAGCTCGCTTGGGGTCGCGCGTCATCGCAGTCAGCGACGCCAACAGGCCCGACCTGATGAAACTGGGTTTCATGAGCGGAAAGATCGTCGTCATCCCCAATGGCGTCGTTGATCCCCCGGTTCGTAAGGCTAGGGCTGATCGCCCAAGCGTCAGGCCAACTCAGGGAAAAGGTACCCTGGTCTTGGCGGTTGCTCGGCTGTCTCCTGAGAAGCGACTTGAACGGTTCATCGAGGCCCTAGCGATCGCCAGTGATCGCGACCCGTCGGTTCGGGGTGAAATTGTGGGGTCTGGCCCGCTCGAAAGTGAGCTCAGGACACTGATCACGATGACCAAAGCGCCCGTCGCCCTCATCGGATTCCACCCGGAGCCAACCGAGCTCATGATTAAAGCGGACATAGTGTGCTTGACCAGCGACTATGAGACCGCTCCGCTCGCTCTCATGGAAGCCGCTGCATGTGGCATACCTACCGTGTCGACCAACGTAGGTGGAGTCAGCGAGATCGTTGAACACGGCACGACAGGCCTCCTCGCCAAGGAGCTCACTTCCGAGGCCGTGGCGAATGCAATCGTCGAGTTGGCGTCAGACCCTGATTCTCGTCGGGAGATGGGCGCCGCAGCCCGCGATCGATGGTCCCGACTGTTCTCGCTTGAACGAACGCGAGACGCCTACCTCTACTGGCTGGGGTCCTCCAGTGCTGAAGCTGCTGCCTGGAGGGGCCTTTACGCAGGTTAGTGGCTGGATCACGCCTCCGCAATCAGATGTGCACCCTCAGCCACGGTGAGGTCCCATCACCCGAAAGACAGTCTCCCCAACCTGAGCCGTTCACGGAGGGATCTGGCAATGCCCCAAGCGCCACCGTCCAGACCGTGGCGAGATTCCCGGGGATCCTTTACCAGTCATAAATGCCCTTCGGGGTACGCCTCGCGTTGAGAGCCAAGCCGAGGCGGAGGCCCTTGTTTTCGATCATACCGGTAGACACCCTGGCGATCCTGCGACGCCGCCGAGAGTGCTGTTCGACCCAGCCTTGATCCGCATCCGCCATGTTTCCGAAGCGCGTCGTCGCTACTACGCAATGCCAAGGCATCGCCTAGGGAATCGTCTCCGGTAATCCCTCAACTCACGCGGGGAGCACGAACACAATCGCCTCTGCAAACCAAGCCTCCATGGCGGCCGACCTACTCAGTCCTTCCTCCTACAACAAGCAACTCAATCAGTTGCTCCTATCTTGGCAGTTCCTCCTCGCATATAGTCACCAGCGAGGAGTCGTCGGAGCCTGAAGTGTCACTCTCCCGCAGTCCAAATGCAGGAGGCGGCTGGGTGCCCAAGATCTTGGAGATGATTTAATTACACGCTAACACTAAGTCCTGAACCGCGGGGCCTTGTCGATTCGCTCTCCGTGACCCCGATCGCTTTGGCTAATCAGGTCGGGGACTGGTTAGGGGTACTCACTTCCAGGTCAAGTCTGTGGCCATCGACCGTGGTGGACGAAGACCATTCCAAGCTCGCCTCCGGAAGACTGAGGTCCGTCGCCAATACCTCAGCTGCAATCCATGCACGGTGAGCCTCGGCGGCGCGGCAGACCGGCTCGTCCCCTCCGATTGCGAGAGAAATCCGTTGGTCAATTGAGTAACCCGCGTTCTTTCGGACGGCCTGCACGGCATGGACGATCTCACGCGCAAGCCCCTCGAGTTCGAGCTCCTCGTCGATCTCGAGCTCGAGGGCTACGGCATGCGAGCCCTCCCGCTCCAGCTGGTAGCCGTCGAGCGGCTTCATCGCCACGGCGAGATCATCGGCCTCGAGGCGATGCTCGCGACCGGCAACGTTCACGTGAACCGGCTGGCCGGACCGGAGCGCCTCGGCCACGTGACCGGGGTCGAGGGCCTCGACGGCCTTGGCGGCGAGCGGCATGTCCTTGCCGAAGCGGGGACCCATCGCCCGGTAGTTGGGCTTGACCTCGAGCCGCCCGAGGTCGTCGGCCGCGTCGGTGAATCGAAGATCCTTGACGTTCAGCTCTTCGCGAACGATGTCGGCGAGGCCCTCGATCGCAGCGCGCTCCTCCTCGGTCGCCACGACGGCCGCCGCCCTGAGAGGCTGGCGGACTTTGATCTTCGCCTGGCCGCGGGCGGCGAGGCCGAGCCTGACCGCCTCGCGGGCAGCAGCCATCGCGGTCTCGAGCCCCTGATCGCGCTCGCCTGCCTCGGGCCAGTCACACAGGTGAACCGAGGACTGTCCCTTGGGGTCGAGGGTCGTGTGGATGTGATCGGCCATGAACGGGCAGAACGGGGCAAGCAGCCTCGCGGTGGTCAGCAGGACGTGGCGCAACACGGCGAAGGCGGACTCGTCGCCGTCCCAGAAGCGGCGCCGCGAACGCCTCACGTACCAGTTGGAGAGATCTTCGACGAGATCCTGGATCTCGCGTCCGGCAGCCGTCGCGTCGAACGACTCGAGCCGCTCCCCCACCTCGGTCACCGTCGCCGAGAGGCGCGAGAGGATCCAGCGGTCGAGGTCATTGGCCGGCTCGACCGGACCCTCGTCCAGCTCAACGCCGGCTGCGTTCGCGTAGAGAACGAAGAAGCCGAGGACGTTCCAGAGCGGAAGCAGGAGCCGCCTCGTCGATTCGTCGACGGCGTCGGTCGAGAACCGGTAGCCGTCCCACGGCTGCTTGCTCGTCAGGAAGTACCAGCGCAGCGCATCCGCTCCCTGGGCATCGAGGATCGACCAAGGCTCGACGACGTTGCCCTTCGACTTGCTCATCTTCTGGCCGTCGGCGTCGAGGATCAGGCCGAGGCAGACGACGCTCTTGAATGAGGCCTTGTCGAACAGCAGGGTCGAGACGGCGAGGAGCGAGTAGAACCAGCCTCGGGTCTGGTCGAGTGCCTCACAGATGAAGTCGGCAGGGAAGCGCTGCTCGAAGTGCTCGGCGTTCTCGAGTGGGGCGTGGTGCTGGGCGAAGGGCATCGCACCGGAGTCGAACCAGACGTCGATCACCTCGGGGACGCGCTGCATCCGTTCGCCGCACTCGGCACAGGGGAAGCCGACCTCGTCCACATAGGGGCGGTGGGGATCCTCGAGCTTGACTCCCGAGAGCTCCTCGAGCTCGTCGAACGAACCGATGACCTGGATGTGATCGCGTTCGCATCGCCAGACGGGAAGGGGAGTGCCCCAGTAGCGCTCGCGCGAGAGCGCCCAGTCGACGTTGTTCTCGAGCCACTTCCCGAAGCGCCCGTCGCGGACGTGCTCGGGATGCCAGTCGATCGAGGCGTTCTCCTCGAGCATCCGGTCGCGGATCTTCGAGGTCGCGATGTACCACGAGGGCTTCGCGTAGTAGAGCAGCGGGGTCGAGCAGCGCCAACAGTGCGGGTAGGAGTGCTCGTACGGTTCGGAGCGCAGCAGGCGCCCGCGGCCTTCGAGGTCGGCAACGAGATCCGATTCGCACTCCTTCACCGAACGACCCTCGTAGCGGCTGATCCTCGAGTCGTAGGTGCCGTCGGGCTTGACCGGGTTGATGGCGGCAAGGCCGGCGGCCTCGCCGAGCCTGAAGTCGTCCTCGCCGAATGCGATCGCCGTGTGGACGAGGCCGGTGCCGTCCTCGGCGGTGACGAATCCTGCTGCCAGCACAGTGTGGCCCGAGGGCCCGTAGTCGACCGCGGGGATGAAGTCGAAGGGTGGCTCGTAGGCCGCGCCGACCATTTCCGCCCCGGGGAAGGTCATGATCGAATCGACTCCCTCGCCCAGGACCTTCTCGGCCAGCGCCTCGGCAACCACGACCACGCCGTCGCCGAACCGCACCCGGGCGTAGGTCAGCTCCGGATCGACCGCGACAGCGGCGTTGGAGACGAGCGTCCAAGGAGTGGTCGTCCAGACGACCAGCTCGTCGCCGGCCTCGAGCGGGCCGTGCGGAGCAACCACCGGGAGCCGCACGAACGCAGCTGTGTCGGTCACGTCGCGATAGGCACCGGGCTGGCCCAGCTCGTGAGACGAAAGGGCCGTGCCGCAACGGGGGCAGTAGGGAACGACCTTGTGGCCTTCGTACAGCAGCCCCTTGGCGGAGATCGCCTTGATCGCCCACCAGAGCGACTCCACGTAGGAGCTGTCGAGGGTGCGGTATGCGTCGTCGAGGTCGATCCAGAACCCGATCCGCTCCGTCAGTCGGTTCCACTCCTCGACGTGCTTGAAAACCGACTCGCGACAGCGCTGGTTGAACTCGGCGATCCCGAACTCCTCGATGTCGTCCTTGCTCGTGAATCCGAGTTCGGCCTCGATCGCCAACTCGACCGGGAGTCCGTGACAGTCCCATCCGCCCTTGCGCTCCACCCTGCGGCCCCGCATCGTCTGGAACCGTGGGAACACGTCCTTGAAGACCCGGGCGAGAACGTGATGGGTGCCGGGCATTCCGTTGGCCGTCGGAGGGCCTTCGTAAAAGACCCACGGCTCACCGTCGGCCCGCTGCTCGAGACTCCGCTCGAAGACCGAGAGGTTCCGCCAGCGCTCTAGCACCGACTGTTCGAGCGAGGCCTGGTCGAGCTTCGGGTCCTGGGGTTCGTAGGGAGGTGCCGACACTGGGGGATGAGTCTAGATTGCGACCGGCTCGCGGTGCTCGCCCCCGCACGCTTTTCCCCTGAGGGGAGGTGGACGGCCCGGCCGGCCGGTCGCCGCAATGCCGACGGCGATAGCTTTCGCAGGGCGCACTGACAACCCGCCCGACCACAGGAGCATCTGAAAATGGCAGACAACGGCAGCGACCACCTCTGGGGTGGCGAAACGGAAAAGGCAATCGGCAACTTCCCTGTATCGGGCGAGACGATCCCCGTTCCACTCGTGCGCTGGCTCGGGAAGATCAAGGCTGCGGCCGCCCGCACCAACGCCGAGCTTGGGCTGCTGGACTCCGCCCTGGCCGAGCGGATTGCGATCGCCGGCGACGCAGTCGGACGCGGAGATCATGACGACCAGTTCCCGATCGACGTCTTCCAGACCGGCTCGGGCACTTCGTCGAACATGAACTCCAACGAGGTCATCGCGAACCTCGCAGGCGACGGCGCTCATGCCAACGACCACGTCAACATGGGCCAGAGCAGCAACGACGTGTTCCCTTCTGCCGTCCACCTCGCCGCACTGGACGAGGCGACCAACGACCTGCTCCCCGCGCTCGAGCAGCTTGAAGCCTCGCTGGCCGCGAAGGCCACAGAGTTCCACGACATCGTCAAGTCCGGCCGCACCCACCTGATGGACGCGGTCCCAGTGACGCTCGGCCAGGAGTTCGGTGGCTACGCCGCGCAGGTTCGCCTCGGCGCCCGGCGCGTCAAGCTGGCCCTGCCCCAGGTGGCCCAAATCCCGCTCGGCGGCACAGCGACTGGCACCGGGCTCAACACCCACGCCGAGTTCGCTGCGAAGGTCCGCGAGAAGCTCGCTGCCGACAGCGGCCTCCCAGTGAGCGCTCCCGAGGACCCGTTCGAGGCTCAGGGCAACCGCGACTCGCTCGTCGAGTTGAGCGGCGCACTGAAGGTGATCGCCGTCTCGCTGACGAAAATCGCCAACGACATCGCCTGGATGGGATCGGGCCCACGAGCGGGACTCGGTGAGCTCTACCTGCCCGAGTTGCAGAAGGGTTCGTCGATCATGCCCGGCAAGGTCAATCCGGTGATCCCCGAGGTCATCCTGCAGATCGGGGCCCAGGTGATCGGCAACGACACCGCGATCACGGTCGCCGGGACACAGGGCAACTTCGAGCTGAACGTTCGGATTCCGCTGATCGCCCGCAACCTGCTCGAATCGATCTCGCTGCTCGCAGCGGGATCGCGCCTTTTCGCCGACAAGTGCATCGACGGAATCGAGCCGAACCACGCCGGCTGCACCGGCTCGGCTGAGAGCACCCTCGCCGTCGCAACGGCACTGAACCCGTTCATCGGGTACGACAAGGCAGCCGAGATCGTCAAGGAGGCAGCCTCCTCCGGTCGCAACCTCAAGGAGGTCGCGCTCGAGCTGGGAGTCGACGAGGCGACCTTCGACGAGGCGATCAACCTGCGCAGGATCGCCTCCGGGAGCTCAGCCGAGTAGGTAACCCGGCCAACTGACTAATGAAGATCCTCCTCGTCAGCGACGGATCGTTCCTCAGGGAAGTGATCGTCCCCAAAGCCCGAGCGCTGCTGGACCGCGGACATGAAGTAGCGCTCCTGATCCGGGATCACGCTCGCGACTTCGGGGGAGATGAGCGCGAACGAGCGAAGGCCCTCGATGCTGTCGGCATCCGGGTGCTCGAGCTTCCAGACAGAAGGCATGACAGGGGTAACCCCCAAGCAATCGCTTCCGCGCGAAAGGCGATCCAGGCTTGGGACCCGGACATCGCATCGGTTCACGAAAACACCGACCCCCGACTCTTCTTTCTCCTGCGCTCCATTCCGGTCGTCTACACGATCCATGATCCGGTACCGCACAGCGGTGCGACCATGCCTCGTCTCCCCTTCCGCTGGGTTCCTCGTGCGTGGGTGAAGCGCGCAAGCCGGATCGTGGTTCATGGTCCGCAGCTCGTGGAGGAAGTCAGACGCTTCCGCAAGCCCCGATGTCCGATCGACGTGATCCCACTCGGAGCCGATGTGAAGGACTCGCCCTATCCCCTGCCGGCTCGAAGGGCGATCTTGATGTTCGGTCGGATGGAGCCGTACAAGGGCCTCAGTGTCCTCGCGGAGGCGATGCCCTTGGTTTGGGCAACTCAGCCCGAAACCGAGCTGGTGGTAGCGGGGCGGGGTCCGTCTCTGACGGACCTCCCCGAACATCTGGTTTCGGACGGGAGGGTGACCGTCATCGATCGCTATGTCAGCGACTCGGAGCGGGAAGAGCTTCTTCGGCGCGCGACTGTGTGTGTCCTGCCCTACATCGACGCCAGTCAGAGTGGCGTTGGCGTACTCGGGATCAGCCGCGGCATACCGACTGTGGTAACTGATACCGGCGGGCTCCCGGAGCTGGTGAGTGACCCGAGCCTCGTGTGCGAACCGAGCAACCCCGATGCGCTGGCAGACAGCCTGACGACCGCGCTCGAGCTTGACAACCAAGCGCGAGTCGCGGTGCTGCGCCACGCCAAGAAGAACTTCTCATGGCCCAGCATTGCCAAAGAGTACGAAGGGGTCCTTCAGATGAGCCAAACCGCGCCGGAAGCACCGACACCGCCGAGAGCACCCTCGTAGTCGCCACGGCACTGAACCCGCTCATCGGCCACAGCAAGGCAGCCGAGATCAGCAAGGAAGCCTCCGGCTCTGCTCGCCACCTCAGGGAGATCGCGCTGGAGCTGGGAGGCGAAGGGATGACCTTCTGCGAGGCGATCAACCTGGCAGGATCGCCGCCGGAAGCTTCGCTAAATCGAGTACTCGCTGCCCTCGCGGAGCGAGCGCGACAGCCCGAAACCGCTGCCGAGGCCGTGCTCGCAAGCCACTAGGGTCCTGCAGACGCATGCCCGAACCGGCGAAGCCCTCAGACTTGACTGACGAAGCCCGCGACCAGCATCATTCCGCGCTCGGCGCTGCGGCGAGCAGGGGCGTAGCCCTCTTGGTCGGTCGCGGGCTTGTCGTCAAGGTGATCGGGATGGCGGCCCTGGTCGTCGCGGCGCGCATCCTCACGCCCACGGACTTCGGCCTCCTTGCCATCGGCTTTACCTTCTGCCTGATCGGAACCACCCTGGCTGACGGGGGTCTTGGGGCAGGGCTCATACGCGCGGTCGAGAGCCCAACCCGGCAAGACCTTCGCTCTGTAATGGGCTTCCAGTTGGTCGCCACGATCGTTCTGGCCGTCCTCGTCAGCCTCGCATCGATCCCGTTTGGTCGGAGCGGAGCCGTCACCGCGATCCTGGTCTGGTCGGTTCCTTCGAGCGCGTTCCGGGTTCCAGCGACGATCATCACGGAGCGCGCCTTGGACTACGGCCCGATCGCTCGAGCGGACGTCATCCAAGCGTTGGTCGGTGCCGCAGGTTCAGTCGGCGGCCTCCTCCTCGGGGCGGGTGTTTGGTCGGTCGCCGTCTCAAATACGGTAGCGGTCTGGGTCGGCGCGATAGTGGCGATGTTCGCAGTTCCCGGCGCGCGCCTATGGCCCTCGCTCCGCATAGCTCCCATTCGCAGGCTTCTCGCATTCGGAGCCCAGTTCCAAGCCATCAGCATCGTCCAGCTCGTCCGGGATCAAGGCCTCAATCTCGGTGTTGCAGCTTTGGCCGGCCCCGCTATCCTCGGCTACTGGTCGCTGGCCGGAAGGGTTCTCCAAGTTCCGTTCCTAATCCTGGGCTCACTCTGGCGGGTTTCGTACCCCGCGATGGCGGCATTGGTCAACAGTGGTGCGGATGCCTCAATCGCAGTCAAGAAGACGTTGAGGAAGTCAACGATCGGGATGGGATTGGTCCTGGCGCCCACTGGGGCCGCGTCCGTCTCCGGGGTCACCTTGGTCTTCGGGGACCAATGGGGCCCGACCGGGAAAGTCGTCGCGAGCATGTGCCTGATCCTTACGGTCACCGGCCCGGTATCCGTCGCATGCGCCGGATACCTGAGCGCAGCCGGGAGGATCAGATCCGTTCTCGTGACCTCAGCAGTCAATGCGGCAGTGTGGCTGAGCCTGACCTTGCCGCTGGTCCACAGCCTCGGCACGGCCGCCATTGTGATCGGCTTCGCTCTCGCGTCGCCGGCTGAAGCAACGATCTTCTCGATCGCAACCCGACGCCAGCTTGGGGTGTCACCCGGCCTTGTCGCCAGCGTGACCGCGCTCCCTGCGATCGCCGGCTTGGCTCTGGGGGTCCTGGCGGGCGCCGGGCTCGCGAATGGCCTGGCAGCGACCGTAGCGGCCGCCATCACAGCTCTCGCGGCAACCTTGCTCGGGTTCCGAATCGGCTTCAGGGGCGACCTTGAAGCCGTGGCCTCAACCCTCAGGTCTTCGTTGAGCCGACGGAAGCAAGTGGAAGTGGCTGGACCGCCCTAAGTCTCACTGCCCTACGACGATGTGGGACCCTTAGTGAATGGTGCTGTTGCTCGGCTCGTGATCTGACCGGGGTCCAGTCGATGGCTCGAATCGGGAGGCCTACGGGTCTTACGAGGGTCGGACCTTTATTCCGAGGTCTGCACCCCTACTCGGTGACCACTGGAGTCTGCCCGGGAAGCGGGGTTTCGGTTCTCGCGGGTCGAGAACGGGTCCGGGCGGTCGCTTCCTCGGTCACCTGAGTGCCGTTCCCGCTCTCCCGATAAGTCTTCGCTCGCTGTCTGGCCGATGACCGGCACTGCCGTTGCTCCGGACAACGGGAGTACCAGAGTGCGCAAAGCTGATCGCGAGGAAGGCCAGCACCATCTGGAGCGCGAAGCCGGGTCCATTCCCGAACCCGAGGAACAGGGTTGGGGAAACCGCGAGGATAAACACGCCAAGAATGGTGGAGCCGAGAAGCGACGAAGCCACCAGCGGATCGGCCTGGACCCTCGAAGAGGAGATACCCCTGAGGGCCCTGAGCGATGCGTAGAACAGCCACCCAATCGCCAACACGAATGCGAGTCCTCCAACGATTCCAGTGGTAATAACGACCGAGAGAAGTCCAACATCCGGATTCCAAGTTGTCCCCCACCAGACGTTTGGATCGTATCGATCAACCGGGCTGACGAAGCCCAATCCGAAGAGATGATCGAAGGGTCCGTGGAGCTTCGCCCATAGCCGATCTGCGAGATCCGCCCTGTAGCCACCGGTCCCGGTAGAGTCCGAGAAGAGCGACGTGGCTCGGTCTCTCACGCTGCCTATGGCTGTGACCAACACGGCCCCCAAGAGAACTGCGGCTACTGGCAGAGTCCTACCGGGAGCGCGCCTGAGGGGTCGGGATCCGCCACCAAGGTTGAGGACGCTGTTGGCAACGACCCAAAGAACGCTCGCCAGCACCCCGAGGTAGAGAGCCCGGGTGTATGTCAAGGCGATACAGGCGAGCACGACCACAAGGGCCACGCCCGTATATGCCCGGTGGCGAACAGGGCCCAGAAGGAAGTAACCAAGACACACGGACCACAGCCAGGGGAGGTTGCTGTCGGCATTCGAGACGAGCCGAGCGGGCCCCGTCAACTGACCGGCCATTGTCATTCCGTTGACGGAACGCGCCACATAAGGATTCAGGACTGTTTGGACGAGACTGGCTGGATCACCAACGATGAAGAGACCGAGGCGCAGAGTAGCCCGAACCAACAGCACGCCGGCAAAGACGACCAGCGCCCATCGCCAGACGCGGACATCGCCGAGGAGCAAGATCAGTGGAAGCGGCAGGATCGCGAGCGCAGCGACGTCTGCGGACTGCTCGACAGACCGAGAGAGCGGCCCGAGCGACCCGAAGTCAAACCAGACTCCCAGCCACCCGAGGATCAAGAGGCAAAGCATAAAGCCCGACCAGCCAGCTACGAGTGGCCAAAGGCGCGGCAGCCGCACTCCCCAGCGCAAGGCGGAACCCAGCACAACTGCCAAGATCCCGGGAAGAAGTCCCGCTCGAATCCCCCCAGGAAGCCCCAAGAAAGGCAGGCCGTTGCAGGCTCCGATGGCCATCAAGGTCACTGCGCAGCCAGAGATCCGGCGACTGGCGGCGAGGCCGAAGCCAACCAAGAGCATGATCCCAACCAGGCTCCGAGCGTCCACGGCTTGAGTCGCCACCGCCATGCCCATGAGGGCTGCAAGCAGTGATCCCAGCAACAATGGCGCCGAGGACGCTCTTGAGTCGCGATTGGTCCCGAGGAAGCTCACGCCTTACCCGAAGCGCCATACCGGAGTCGTGGAACATCTCGACCTGAGGGCCTTGAAGTGCTGAATCGTACTGTCTTGGCAGTCGCAGGCAGCGCGAACGGACCCACAGATTTGTCAGCCCCGGTTGCGGGTCCAAGAAGTGAGAGGCGAGGGAGGGCGACCTCACTCGAGTTCGATGCCCGTCTCAGGCTACTGGCGAAACCCATCATGTTCACCGCCGAGGGCATGGGCAATCCCCGTGAGCCGGGCAGGCGAATCGTACGCGCGGGAAGGGCCGATGTCCTCGACACCGTTGTCAAGCTACCACCTGGCAAGCGGCCAATCACCCGCTGGAACCGCTTTGGGCGTCCCGTCCGGATGCGCGTGCTCGGGGCGAATTCCGACTCGGCCGTCGCGCGACTCCGTCACGGTACCCGGAGGTCGTCGGGCCCCAAGACGGCCGGACCTTGGAGGCGTTGGAGCCCTGACCGCGCGTCGCCGCGATTCGGATGCTGTGCTTGATCTTCGCGAGCACGAGCCTGACAAACGCGGTCAAGAGCAGAGCAACCCCGAGAGGTCGCGCCTCGCGAGGCGGCAGGTGCTTCTCGTACAAGAGGACCGTACTCCGGGCTAGTTCATACGCCTCCAACCCACTCGTCTGAGACGTCGAGTGACCCCAATAGTGCCTGATCGCAGCTTGGGGCCAATACAGGGTCTCGCCGCCCATGGCCTCGGCACGCAGGCAGAGATCGGTCTCCTCGGCGTACAGGAAGAACTCCTCGTCGAACCCGCCGACGCGATCGAACAGAGCCCGCGACATGACCAAACATGCGCCCTGCACGTAGCTCACGTGCCCGCCGTGCTCGTAGACGGGGTCGGTGGGCGGCAAGTCCCATGTGGTAGCTCGTGGGAACAGCCGCCGAAGCTCGGGAACCACCTCGGCGACGGCGGGGAGTACCCGAGGCCGCTTCCTGCAGACGTAAAGCACGCGGCCGGACGGGTCCCGGATCTCCGGCCCGACGACACGGTTCGGGTTCTCAGCCACGACGGCGCTCAGCACCTCCGCAGCGTCATCAACGAGGACTGCATCAGGATTCAGGAACATCACGACCGAACCTCTCGAGGCCCGGACTCCGATGTTGCAGCCGGCGCCGAAGCCGACGTTGAGACTTCGAATCGGAACAGCGTCGGGGCGAATCGAGGTCGCGAAATCGAGGCAGCCGTCCGTTGACTCATTGTCCACCAGCACGACCTCGGCCTCGGCCGGAATGCTTCGCACGCACTCGGCAATAGTCTCGAGCGAGTTGTGGAGGACGATGATGACGGAGAGGTTCATGGGAGGCGCTTGGCGCCAAAGTTTATTTGCCAAGGCCTAGCTTCCGCAGCCTACCCTGCGGCAGCCGCCATCGCGATCGAGGCGAGGAGCCTTGCTGTCGCGGAACCCCAACCGTCAAGTGAGAGAACCGATGAACCCAACGTGGCGAGATAAGCTTCGGCGGCGGCCGTCAGCGGAACCCCAGATGACCTTCGAGAGCGCCGAAGGCAAGGCTACAAGTCGAGCTGCCCGGATATCAGGGGTCTGGTTCCGGAATGCGCTGTGAAGATCCTCGGACTCGGATGCTCAAGCGGGGAGATGGGTCGCGCCCTGAAGCTCGAGCGGCCGGTCAGGGTGACCGGCCGCTTGATCGGAATCTCGCTGCCGACGCTGAGCGCAAGCTTGACCGAGTCCTGATTGGCGATGTCAAGGACCTGATAGGAGACCCTGCCCGGTTCGACTGGCTGATCGCGGCCGATGTGCTCGAGCACATCTGGGACCCGTGGAAGACGCTCCAAGCGGCCGCGTCTCTCGGCCGAAAAGGCGGAACGGTCATCGTCAGCGTTCCGAACATCCGCCACCACCGGGCCCTGCGTCGAGTCATCACGGAGGAAACACGGCTCCGAGAAGATCAAGGCGTGTTCGACCGCACCCACCTGCGATGGTTCACCGTCAGCGACGCTCTCCAGCTGGTCAGGCAAGCAGGATTCACCGACCTGGAAGTCCACCCGATCATCTGGGAGAGGTCGAGCTACGGCCTGATCGGCCCGCGATTGCTCGACTTGGGTGAGCGAAGCCCGATCAGGGAGCTCCTGCCAGCCCAAACCATCGTGACCGGGACGAGGACGGGCTAGGGGACCGAAGCATCAGGCCTGCACCGAGATCAACCGCTCCTCGGTGAACTCCTTCACCGACCAGTGCGGACCCTCCTTGGTGTTGCCGGAGTCCTTGACCCCGCCGTACGGTTGCTGGTCGGTGCGGAAGGTCGGGACCTCGTTGATCATCACGCCGCCGTAGTCGAGCTCGCGGGCAGCTCGCAGCGTCGTCGCAAGGTCGGAGGTGAAGACGCCGGCCTGAAGGCCGTAAGCCGAGTCGTTAGCCATCTCGACCGCGTCGTCGAACCCGGCGAACCGGCGGATCACCGTCACCGGGCCGAACAGCTCGCCGACCCAGACCTCGTCCGTGTCAGAGCCCCCGTCGAGGACGGTCGGCTGCAGGGTCCCGTCGGGATTGACGCCGCCGCCCGTCAAGAGTTTGGCACCGCTCGCCACTGCCGCCTCGATCCATCCATGGACGCGCTCGCGCTCGCCCGGGTCGATCAGCGGCCCGACGTCGGTCGCGGGGTCGAGCGGATCCCCCACCTTGAGTGCCTCGACGCCGGCGACGAGCCGGGCGGTGAACTCCTCGGCGATCGATTCGTGAACGATCACCCGCTGGGTCGAGATGCAGCTCTGGCCCGCGTGGGTGTAGCCGTGGACCGATGCCTTGTCGGCTGCCGTCTTCCAGTCGCCGTCGGAGCAGATGATCAGCGGGGCGTTGCTGCCGAGTTCGAGCATCACCCGCTTGCGCGGGGCGCGCGAGCGGATCTTCCAGCCGACCGGCACCGACCCGGTGAAGGAGATTGCCGCCACGTCGGGGCTGTCGACAAGAGGGTCGCCGGTCTGGGCTCCCGGGCCGGCGACGACGTGGAGCCAGTCCGACGGGACTCCCGCCTCGATCAGCAGCTCGACCAGGGCTGCCCCGGAGAGGGGAGTCGCCGACGCGGGCTTGAGCACCACCGGGCAGCCGGCCGCGATCGCCGGCCCGAGCTTGTGGGCCACGAGGTTGAGCGGGAAGTTGAACGGGCTGATCGCCCCGACGACCCCGAGCGGCACGCGCAGGACGAACCCGAGCTTTCCGGCTCCGGCCGGGCCACCCTCCATCGGGACCATCTCCCCCGCGAGGCGGCGAGCTTCGTCGGCGCTGAAGCGAAGGGTGCCCACCGCCCTCTCCGCCTCGACTCTCGCCTGCTTGATCGGCTTGCCGGCTTCGAGCGCGAGGGTCTCGGCGAAGGCGTCGACTCGTTCCGAAAGCAGTCGGGCTGCCTGATCAAGCGCGTCGGCTCGCTGCCACTGCTCGAAGTCACCGCGGTCGAACGCGGCCTTCGCCGACGCCACAGCTCGCTCGACCAGATCCGCGTCGGCCGCTGCGATCCGGCCGACCGGGGATTGGTCGTAGGGGTTGAGGACCTCGATCCACTCGCCGGTCTCGACGAGATCACCGGCGATCCGCAGCTTCGTGTCTTGACGATTTCCAGACAACGCGACCCCTCTCGATCAGCTTGCTCCAACGAGGATACGGCTGCGTGGTGAGCGCCGGGAGCAAACCCGTCGCTCACCGCAGAGCAGGATGCTCAGCCGAATACGATCGTCAGGGTCTCGGCGACGCAGGCGGGCTTCTCCGACCCCTCGATCTCGATCGTCGACGTGACCTTCATCAGGACACCTCCGTTACGGTCTTCGATCGAGGTCAGCTCGGAGCGGCAGCGCAGCTTGCTCCCGGTCGGCACGGGCGAGAGGAACCGGACCTTGTCGGAGCCGTAGTTCATCGCGAAGGAGATTCCCTCCATCGTGTACGTCTCGTAAGCGAACTTCGGCAACAGCGAGAGCGTGAAGTAGCCGTGCACGATCGTGCCTCCGAGGGGCGTCTGGGCGGCCCGCTCGGGATCGACGTGGATCCACTGGTTGTCACCGGTTACCTCGGCGAACTTGTTGACGTCCTCCTGGGTGATCTGGACCCAGTCACTGGTGCCGAGTTCCTGACCGACGCGGGCGCGCAGATCGTCCAGTCCGTTGATGACGAGCATCGTTTCTCCTTGGGTTGAAGGTAAGCGGGACCGAGCTTGGTCGGTGCGCGGCAGCCTACCGACGGGGCTAACGGGACGGCAGGCTCAGCGGCCGGCCGACGCGCGCCACTCGGCGTCGATGCGACCGAGTTCGGTGCTCGGTTCACCGCCGGCCCAGAACTCCTGGCCGACAGCGTTCCAGTCGCCTCCGGCACGAAGCTCGCCGAGGACGCTGAAGACGAGGGCCTCCATCCGCCTGACGAGCAGCGCCTCTGGCGGAAGGGTCATCTGGCGCATCTGGTGGAAGTACGGTGAGCGCGGTGAGCTGCCGACCTCGGCGAGTTCGCGAACGTAATCCGGCGTGATCCGGCGGAAGCCTGGCTCGAATGCCCACTCGCCAGCGACCCGGACCTGTTCGTAGAGCATCTGCGGGTCGAACTCGTCCGGGTTCGGCAGGTAGCCGAGCGATGAGAGCTGAGCCTTGACGCCGTCGGCGTCCTCTCCGAGAACGGCCGCGGCAAGCGCGTGCTCGCTGCGAAGAGTCTTTTCGGAGACTTGGCGCATAAGGCCGAAATCGAGGAAGCAGACCGAGCCGTCCGGCCGACGAAGGTAGTTGCCGGGGTGAGGATCACCCGAGCAGAACCGCTCGCGGTGAAGGGAGGTCATGAAGAAGCGGAAGACGATCTCGCCGTAGCGGTCACGATCGGATTCCTTGAGCTTGCGGACCTCCTCGAAGCCGGCTCCCTCGACGTACTCGGAGACGAGCACCCTCCGCGCGGAAAGGTCGCTGTGGACCTTCGGGACCTTGATGAACGGATGGTCGCGGAAGGCGCGTTCGACCCGGCGCTGGTTCTGTGCCTCGATCTCGTAGTCGAGCTCCTCGCCGATCCGTTCGCGCAGTTCGCCGAGCAAGGCCTTGCCGTCGAGGCCCGGGGCGAGGCGCTTGACGAGCGGCAGCAACACGTTCATGTTGCGCATGTCGGTCTCAACCGCCTCGGCGACACCGGGGTACTGGATCTTGACCACGACATCGTCGCCGTCATGGGTCGTTGCCCGGTGGACTTGGCCGATCGAAGCGGCGGCGAATGCGTTCTCGTCGAAGTCGCTGAAGAACTCCGAGAGCTTGCCCCCGAGGTCGCTCTCGACCAGCTTGCGCATCTTCGGGAACGCGATCGGAGGTGCCGAGTCGCGCAGGGCAGCGAGCTTCGCCTTGAAGTTCTCGCGCTCTCCCTCGGGGATCGCGTCGAAATCGACGGTCGAGAGGACCTGGCCGATCTTCATCGCAGCACCGCGCATGTGGCCGAGCTGCTCGACGAGCTCGTCGGCGAGCTTCAGCGCCCGCTCCTCCATCCGTCGCTCCGAGGCTTCCTCGTCGCGGGTCAGGTTGGCGGCCCGGGTACCTGCCCAACGCAACGACTGGCCGCCGACCAGCTTGCCGAAGCGAGCGGTGCGGGCTATCCGGCCGGACGGGACGTTGCCGACCGCTGGGGCTGCTTCCTTGGCCTCGGGCATCTCTTCGTCGTTACGGCGCTCGCCGTCATCAGGGACCACGAACTCAGGTTAGGCCTACCGAGCCGAACAGGTCGGACCGCACGCCGCGACGCCCGCCCCAGCCCAGGCCCACGGGCCTGCTGCTGCCTGGTCGGCCAACGGCGACCTCGTCTCCTAGTCTCCATCCGAATGCCCGGCCCCCTGCTCGTCTGCGACCTCCCGCTGCTCATGTATCGCTCGTTCTTCGCTCTCCCGAAGTCGATCAAGGGCGCCGACGGGCAACCGGTTAACGCCCTGCTCGGGACGGCCAACGCCGTGCTGGCCGAAATCGAGAGCCATCGCCCACGGGCCGTTGTCCTTTGCGACGGAGCCGAGGGAGCCGCCTACCGGATCGAGGCCTTCCCCGGCTACCACGCCGACCGGGAACCGATGCCTGAGGCCCTTGCGCACCAGTTCGCACTCGGCCCGGGCCTCTGGGACGGGCTCGGCTGGCTCACGCTCGATGCCGGCGACCTCGAAGCCGACGACCTGCTCGCGACCCTGGCGAGGCGGGAGGCCGTCGACGGCGGAAGGGCGCTGATCCTCACCGGTGATCGCGACCTGCTGCAGTGCGCCTCCGACGCGGTGGCCGTGCTGCTGACGAAGCCCGGGGCGAAGGGCGCCGTGCCGCACGGCCCGAATGAGGTGGAAGCGCTGCTCGGAGTCGAGCCCGAGCGAGTGCCGGACCTGATCGCCCTGCGCGGGGACCCGAGTGACGGCATACCGGGAGCCCCCGGCATCGGGGCCAAGACCGCGGCGGACCTGCTCGCCAGACACGGCGACCTCGAGGCGGTGCTCGCGGCGGCCGATGGCGAGCGGCAAAGGGTGGCCGCGTCCCTCGTCGAGAACGCCGACCTCCTGCGGACCTTCAAGGACGTGGCGACGGTGCGGGATCTCGAAGCCCCGCCGGTCCCGGACCGCGAAACGGATCGGGCCGCAGGAGCCGCGGCCGCGGCGAACCTCGGAATGAAGCGGCTGGCCGAGCGGCTCACGGCCGATGACCGACCGACCGGATAGATGGATCGGCCCCCGTCATCGAGCCGCGAGGCAGACAGCACCGCCTGATCCGGACAGACGGTCAGGGAGTGAAACGGACGCTGATCACGTCGCCGTCCTGCATCACGTAATCACGCCCTTCGATCCTGAGCTGGCCCTGGTCACGGGCGGGGGCGTAACCGCCGGCTGCGAGCAACTCGTCGCAACCGATCACCTCGGCTCGGACAAAGCCCTGCTGGATGTCGCTGTGGATCTGCCCGGCAGCGTGCCATGCGCTGAGACCGCGCTTGAGGTGCCACGAGTGAGCGGGCTTGGCCTCACCCGCTGTGAAGAACGCAAGCAGGTCGAGCAGGCCGAAGGCACCGCGAAGGACCCGGCCGAGACCTGACTCGCCCGCCTCGAGCGCCTCGCGATCGCCGGACCGTGCCCATGAGGACCGTCCGGCTTGCGGACGCTGAGTAACCCGGCGCTCACCTGACCGCTAGAGCCCGGTCGAGTTCCGCGCATCAGCCCTTAGCGCTATCGGTACGAGAGCGGACCTGCTCCCACCAAATCTTGTGATCTCCATAGTGATGAGTCGGAACTCCCCAAACCTTCATGCCCGGGGGAACATCCCGAATGACAACGGCATTGGCCCCGATCTGAGCTCCGTCCCCCACGCTTATGGGTCCCAAGACCTTGGCGCCAGCGCCAATACGGACATTATCGCCGATCGAGATTGGCGGTCCGTCCGCGGACCAGCCGACCGTCACATCCTGATTGACCCAGCAATTCTCGCCCATCCGAAGTGGTGTGATGTACGTCGATGTTCCGTGCTGGACAAAAAGGCCGGGTCCCAAGTCCGGGCAAGTGATGCTGAGAGTCCTTTCGTGGCCCACGAGAGCTTGGATGACGCGAGACAACAGGAACCCAATTCTTCTGCCCTTGCTCATCCTGTAGAGAAACAGCGTCCGGAATTCGGCGCGGCGATACACGCTGGATTTGCTGCACCCTTCCATGGCGCCCATCCAGACGCGGAGGTCAGCGTCGATGGCCGTACGTGTCCCGGCTAGCGAAGCACAACTCTGGTTGAGAATCCGGACGACGAGCCAGAAAGGTCGAGCTAGAGCATCCACGTAACCATGATACATGCGCCTTCAGACTCCGATCCCAGCGGTCACCGCGCCTCCAAGAGGATCTCGCATCCTGGTAGCGCCTTGCATTACGACCAAGGCCAACATGTGTCACTCCCCAAACTCAGGGCGCCCACCCAGCAAAACGGCGAGGAGGTGTCCCTCCGTGAATCCTGCCCCCGACCACCTGAGGGCGGCAACATCAGGGCGACCGCGTCCAACGACGCCTCAACCCACCCGGGATGAGGCTGGCTCGGTACTCGTCTGTGACCTCCGGCTCCTGACGTACCGGCAGTTCTTCGCTCTGCCGAAATCGATCGAGGAGCCGACGGTCAGCCAATCAACGCCTCGCTCGGACCGATCAACGCAGCCCTTGCCGAGGCCGAGGCGCACGGCCTGAGAGCCGGCTTCCTCTGCGAGGGCGCGGAGAGAGTGGCCTACCGCCTTGAGGCCTTCCCGGGTCAGCAGGCCGGGCGGACAGCTATGCCGGAGTCCCTCGCAGGTCAATTCGCTCTCGGGCCGAATCCATGGGGGGCACGCGGTTGGCGGTTGCTTGACGCCGGCGACCTCGAGGCAGACGACCTGCTCGCGACGCTGGCTCGACAGAACGCGACAACCGGTGGGGAACCCCGGATCCCCGTAGGCGACGGGCTCCTGCTCCGATGCACCCAAGAGTGCACCATGATTCCCCATGCCAATCCGGGGTACAAGGAAGCTCGGCCTCGCGAACCGAGTGAAGTCGAAGCCTTGATCGGAATGGATCTGGGGAGGTTGGTGGAACCTAACCTCACTTCCGGGAAACCCGAGCGAGAGGGTCCCCAGCGCGAGTACCGCCGACTAGCTCGGGATTAACCGGCTCGGTCAGGGAGTGAAACGGACGCTGATCACGTCGCCGTCCTGCATCACGTAATCACGCCCTTCGATCCTGAGCTGGCCCTGGTCACGGGCGGGGGCGTAACCGCCGGCTGCGAGCAACTCGTCGCAACCGATCACCTCGGCTCGGACAAAGCCCTGCTGGATGTCGCTGTGGATCTGCCCGGCAGCGTGCCATGCGCTGAGACCGCGCTTGAGGTGCCACGAGTGAGCGGGCTTGGCCTCACCCGCTGTGAAGAACGCAAGCAGGTCGAGCAGGCCGAAGGCACCGCGAAGGACCCGGCCGAGACCTGACTCGCCCGCCTCGAGCGCCTCGCGCATCTCGGCGGCTTCCTCCTCGTCCATCGCGCCGAGTTCGGCCTCCAGCCTCACGCAGAGGGCGACTGCGCCGGCTCCCTGCTCGGCCGCATGGGCCTCGATCGCTGCCGGGACGCCCTCCTCCCCTTCGCCGAGGTTGGCAACGATCAGCACCGGTTTGGCGGAGAGCGGCGAGAGGTCCCGCAGGGCGTTGGGGGCGTCCTCCGGCGGCGGCACGGTGCGGGCTGCCTTGCCGTCGTTGAGCGCCTCGATCACCTGCTCGAGCCAAGCCTGCTCGGCGACCGCTTCGCGATCGCCGGATCGCGCTTGGCGGACGACTCGCTCGAGTCTGCGCTGGGCCTGCTCTAGGTCTGCGAGCAGGAGCTCGGTCTCGATCGTCTCGAGGTCCCTGATCGGGTCGACATCGCCTTCAGGGTGGATTACCCCCTCATCGGTATGGGCGCGGACGACGTGGAGGATCGCGTCGGTCTCGCGGATGTTCGCGAGGAACTTGTTGCCGAGGCCCTCGCCCTTGTGGGCGCCGGCGACGAGTCCCGCGATGTCGTGGACCTCAAGCGTGTCGAGGACGACCTCGCTCGCACCAACGCACTCGGCCACCCGGTTGAGCCGCTCGTCGGGCACCGGCACGACGGCGACGTTCGGCTCGATCGTCGTGAACGGGTAGTTCGCAGCCTCCGCTGCGACCCGGGTCATCGCAGTGAAGAGCGAAGACTTGCCGGCGTTGGGCAAGCCGACGATTCCGACCTTCATCGGCATCGCGAATTCCCTCGGTCAGCGTTTGCGGTCAACGGACCGGAGGATGCGGGCCCGGGAGGGATCAGCTGCCGAAGCCGACGCGCGACTCGTCGCTGTCGGTCTGGAGGTAGACGACCTTGGCGAGGTCGATCCGGACCTCGCTGCCCTCGCACTCGACCTCATGCCAACCCTCGTTGCCGAGGGCCTTGCGCAGCGACTTCTCGGCATCGGCCTCGACTCTGAGCGAGAGCACCTGGCCACCTTCGAAGCCGATCGAGATCCTCCTGGCAGCCATCTCAGTGACCCTCCGCCGGGGTGACCAGCTCAGTCAGGACCGAACCGGTCGAAGCGGGATGCAGGAACCCGACGGAGCTGCCGCGGATCCCGATCCGGGGCGTCTCGTCGATCAGGCGGAAGCCGGCCTCCTTGAGGCGGGTCAGCTCGGCTGCGACATCGTCGACCCGGTAGGCGACGTGGTGGATCCCGGCGCCCTTCTTCTCGAGGAACTTCCCGACCGGGGTATCGGGGCCGAGCGGGGCGAGGAGTTCGACGTGGCTCTCGCCGACGTCGAGCAGGACGGCCTCGACCCCTTGTTCCTCGACGACTTCGCGGTGCACGATCGGCATCCCGTAGGTCGATTCGTAAAGGGCAATCGCCGAGTCGAGGTCCTCGACTGCGATTCCGATGTGGTCGATGGCTCCGAACACGCCCCAAACGATACCCGTGCACGGATGTGATCGGCTCCCCGCCCGGTTGGGTGGCCGGCCGGCGCGCTCGACCTCAGCCGAGAAGCGTGCGTGCGACCGACGAGTAACAGCGGGCCGCGACCCCGACGTCGCGAGCGTCGATCCGCTCGTCGGCACCGTGCACGAGCGGTGCCGTATCGAAGATGGTCATGTTGGTCTGCGGGAAGAACCCGTAGGCCGTCATCCCCGGGTAGGCCTCGCGGAAGGCAACCGAGTCGGTGTAGCCCGGGAGCATCACCGGGACGAGCTCGCCCTCTGGATCCTCCGAGGGCAGCCAGTCCGAGATCGCGTCCCAGAGCGGACCGTCGGGCGCAGAGCTGTTGCCGGGGACGCGCTCAAGGAAATCGATCTCCCAATCGCCGCCGCCGAGGACCTCCTCGGCGGCGGCGCGCGCCTCCTCCTCGCCAAGGCCCGGGGGAACGCGGCAGTCGACCTTGATCACGGCTTTGGCCGGAATGACGTTGAGCTTCTGCGAGGCGCTGATCATCGTCGGCGCGAGAGTCACGCCGAGCAGCGGGGCGATGATGACGGCCATCCTCGGGTCGGTGGCAGTGATCGTCTCGAGTGCGGCCCGTGGGTCCTCCGGGTCGCAGCCGAGAGCCGAGAGCAGTGCCTTGGCCTCGGGAATCAGATGCGGGCTCGGCTGGGAGGCGGCGAACCTGTCGAGGATCGGGGCGACCTTGAGCAGGGCGTTGTCGCCGATCGCGGGGAGCGAAGCGTGGCCGGCCGTTCCCTTGGTCGTGACCGAGAAGCGGAAGATCCCCTTCTCCCCGCAGCAGATCCCGTAGAGCTGGCGGCCTCCGTAATGCATCAGCTCGCCACCGCCCTCGTTGATCATCCAGTCGCACCGAGCTAGCTCGTGGTGCTCGCGGACGAGCCAGCGAGCCCCGAGTGAACCGCCCGTCTCCTCGTCGGCGACGACAATCACCTTGAGGGCACCCTTGGCCGGCCGCCAGCCACCGGCCGCGAGGTCGACGGCGGCGGCCACCTCGGCAGCCGTCTGGCTCTTCATGTCGATCGCCCCGCGGCCCCAGACGTACCCCTCGTGAAGGTCGCCCGACCAAGGATCACGGGTCCAGTCGGCGGGATCCGCGAGGACGGTGTCGACATGGGAGAGGAGCCCGAACACGGGGCCGCTGGTCGGATCGCCGAGCGTCGCGACGAGGTTCGGCCGGTCGGGCTGGGCGCCGTGCATCTCGACCTCGAAGCCCGCTCCCTCGAGGAGGGCCGAGAGGTGTTGCTGGGCCGGCAGCTCGTTACCCGGAGGGTTGACAGTGTTGAAGCGGATCAACTCCTGCAGCAGTTTCACCGCTCTGTGTTCCAGGTCCATGGGAATGAAGCCTAGGGACTTGCCTGCCAAAGTCCCACGAGGAATGAGCGACCCCCAACCAGCCACGAGATTGAGCCGCAGGCTCGGCACCGGTGACGCGGTGGCGATCGGGCTCGGCGCGATGCTCGGCGCGGGGGCTTTCGCTGCCCCGGCTCCCGCAGCCGCTCTCGCCGGATCGGGGCTGCTGCTGTCGCTTGTGATCGCCGGGATGGTCGCCTGGGCGAACGCAACCTCCACAGCCCGCCTCGCAGCCCTGCAGCCCGAGGCGGGAGGCGTCTACTCCTATGGCCG
>JBAXRO010000006.1:0-49395 GCA_037131165.1 Actinomycetes bacterium
CGCTCGAGGTCGGGCCGCGGGGCCGCGACGCCGCGCAGGCGATCGTCAGCCTGGTGCGCGAGCGCGGGATCGATCCGGCCAGCACCCGCATCCGCTTCGGGCTCGACCCGCTCGGCGTGTTCGCCGCCAAGGGCCACATGGCGGCGCCGTGGAGCGAGGTGGCGGGACGCGTCGCCGCCGCGGCGGCGGACCTCGCCGGGCGGGGCCGCCTCCAGGCTGTTTGACCCATAGTTGAGGCTCTCGCCGAACTTCAGCAGGCCTGGACCGGCCGCCACGACGTTGCCGGTCGTCGACTTCAGCAGCTCGAGTGCGGGCACGGACTCCTTGGCGAAGGGGGTCAGCTGGTCGGAGATCACGTGCGGCGGGTCGTTCTCGGTCGCGTTGAAGAGACCCTGGGCTGCGATCTGGGCGTCGGCGAGGCCGTTCGCTGCGGGCAGCAGGTTCGTGAGGGTCGGGCCTGAGATCTCCGAGGTCTTGTAGATCGAGTTGAGCGCCGACTTGGTGGAGGTCAAAGCTCCGGGCAACAGGGCGATCGTCTGCTTGATGTTCTCCTTCTGGGCGGCGAAGTTCTTCAGCGCGCCGTTACTGCTCTCGACGAACGCCGCGAGCTGAGTGTTGCGGCTGCCGAGTTCATTGAGCAGGCCACTCAGGGAAGTCGTCACCCGCTTGATGTTCTTCTCACGCTTCTGGAGGTACTGGTTGATCTTCGCGACGTTGCGCTGGAAGGGATCCAACTCGCGAAGGACTTGGGCGAGGGTCCGGCCATTGCGGGCAAGGCCCTCCCCACCGCCGTTGATCAGCAGCACGAGGTAGTCGCGGGTGTCTGCGTCGAGCACGGAGAGGAACTCCTCGAAGTTGACGTCCGGCGCTGTCCTCGAGATCGGCAGGACGTCACCCGGGGCCAGCGCGGCTCCGCCCGCCGGCGTGCCGGGGTCGAGCGTGACGACCATGTCCTTGAGGCTGGTCTTCGGGCGCAGCAGCATCGTCGCGTTCGGGTAGATGCGGCCCTTGTACTTCTCCTCGAGCTCCATCGAGATGATCGCGCGACCGTTCTCGAGGGTCGCGTTCATCACTTGGCCGACGGGCACACCGGCGATGTTGACCGACTGTCCCTGACCGGGTGTCACAGCCTGTGCGGTCGTGAACTCGGCCTTGAAGGTGTAGGTCTGCTTGCCAAGCACCGGCACCCAGTCGGGAGCGCTCAGCTTCTGGTTGACGAGGATGAACAGCGTGATCCCGGCCGCGATCGCCACGAGCACGAGGATCGCCGCGAAGTCCTTGATGTGTTTCCTGATCGCTGTGCCCATTTGACTCAGCCCGCCGGTGATCCTGACGGGTCGGCGGCACCCTTCGCCGCAACCGGGTCGTTGAGGTCGACGGGAGCATTGACGGGACTGTCGGCCGACGGGATGCAGCGCTGGTTCGGCTTGTAGTCGGGTGCCGATGCCCTGCCGAAGTAACGGGGGCTGGTGCCGAGCTGCTCCGACGGGAGGTTGCCGTAGATGTACTCGTCGCCCGGATCGGGACCGGTCATCTCGACCGGGCCGATCTTCAGGTGGCCGCCCTTGTCGTCGGCCGGGTTGGTCGCATCACCGGCGTTCTGGTAGGTCGAACCGCCGGCGAGCGCCCGGAGGAACTGGCCGTTGCCATCGAAGTTCTGGCTCTCACCGGCCTGGCCGACAAGAGCGAACCAGAACGCCTTGTAGGCCTCCTGGTTGGTCGAGAGCGAGCCCGACGGTCCGTCGACGATCTTGGTGTCGCCGGTCGGCAGGATCTTGTATGCGAAGCACTGTGAGAGCGCCCGCGTCTCAGGCAGGAACTTGATCTGATCGGTAACCGTCTGGGCGGTGTTCACGGTGATCGGAGCGAGCAGGTCGATCGTCCTGCCGAGGACCTCGGGTGAGAGCAGCTTCGTGGCGGCGTTGGCCCACGGGATGCCGGCGTCCGCCGTCGCCTGCGTCTGCTCGACTGCCGGGATCAGCGCGAGCGAGAAGTTGCTCAGGGCCGGGAGCGACTCGTCGAGGCTTCCGAGCGCCTTGTAGGCATCGGTGACGGTCGGGCCGAGCAGGCCGATCGCTTGGCTGAGTGCCTTCTGGTTGGAGCCGAGTCCCTCCAGCGTGCCGTTGAAGTTGGTGATGAAGTCGGCGAGTACCTGCTCGTTCTTGCCGAGCGCGGTCGTGGTCTTCGCAAGTCCCCTGATGAAGCCGGCGAGGTCGCCCTTGTTGACGCCGAGGAGGCCCTGGTTGACGAGCGCCTGCCCCTTCTCGGCCTTCGCGGTGTAGTCGAGCGACTTGTTCAGGGCCTGACCGGCGGTGAGGCCGCGCACCTCGGGGTCGTTGACTGCGTCCTCGGCCGCGGTCGGCTTGGTGTCGAGCGCGACACCGATCTCACGCAGGAGGGTCTGCAGGTTGCCCCGGGTGTTGTACTGGAGCGAGGTGAGGACTTGGTCGAGCTGGACCGGGGTCGACGTCTGGGTCACCGGGATCACGTCGCCATCCTCGAGCACCGGAGCCGTCGGAGTGCCGGGTGCCAGATCGACGAAGAAGTTGCCCTCGAGGAAGATCCGCGGGCGGATCTTCAGCTGCGCGTCGCTGTGGATCGGCAGGCCCGTCTCCTCGAACTCCATTGTCACCTTGGCCGAATCGGTGTTGCCGTAGCGGGTGACCTCGACGACCTTGCCGACGTTGATGCCCGCGACCCTGACCGGCGAGTCGAGGCGGATCGAGTTCGCCGTCTTGAAGACCGCGCTCACCTGGAAGCCGCTCTTGAACGGGACGTCCTTGGTGAATCCCAGGTACAGGGCCGGAACCATCACGGCGAGGACGATCGCCGCCAGGCGGACGTTGTTGTGCTTGCGCCTGCGCTTGGGCAGGGGCGCATCGTTCGGCGAGGCGCCGTTGCCGTTGGGCGTGGCGCCGTTGGCGCCCGGGTTTCCGTTGACTTCGCTCACTTGCCCGGGGGCGCCTTCGGGATGGTGGTCTTCTCGGTCTTGGTGCCCGCGTTCGGGTCGTAGGCGCTGTGGACGTCACCAGGACGCTTGGTCGAGGTGAGTACCGCCTGCTCGCACTGTTTGAACTCGCCGGCGAAGTTCTCGTTGCCTGCCTGGCAGCTGGCCTTGCCGTCCGGAGTCGGCGCGAGCGACTGCGGGGCACCGGTGAACGGGTAGCCGTTTACGTGCAGGTAGTTGGTGCCGATGCCCGAGTTCAGGTCGGTCGGCCCGTTGGCGTAGGACGAGGACGAACCACCGATCTCGTTCGATCCCCACTTGCTGCCGCTGAGGGTGGTCGGCGGAGCGCCCCATCCTGCGACGACCGGCATCGCACGGAGCGTCGTACCTCCACCGGCGCCGGCACCGCTGCCGAAGTTGAAGCCGTTGCTCGCAATGCCGCCCGCGTTGCGCAGCAGGATGCTGATGTAGTTGCAGGTCGTCTGGACGGGGGCCGCGTAGGTGACGATCGGATTGCCGGTCTCGACCGTGCTGATCAGGCGCTTGACCCCGCCCTTGGTGTCGGGCGAAAGCAGGAACGTCTGGAGTGAGAGCAGCAGGGTGCTGAGGTTCTCATTGAGCTTGTAAGCGTTGGCGAGGCCGCCGTCCGGCTTGGCACCTGCTGCGACCGCGACCTGGAGGGTCGGTGAGGCGTTGGCGAGGGCCGTGACGCCCGGCGTGAGAGTGTTGAAGAAGGTCGCCGAGTTGGTCAGAAACGGCCGCTGGACAGGGAAGCTAGCAATCGCGGCCTCGAGCGCCGGTGCGGCACCTTGGATCGTCGCCTGGATCGAGTCGGTCACGCTGGCCAGTGCCGTGAAGGTGTCGGCCAGCCCGCGGAACAGTGAGGCCTGCTCCTCGGCCACCGGGGCCGTCTGGCTGGCGGTCTGATCGAAGGCCGGGAACAGCTTCTGGAGTCCGGTCTGCGGGTCGCTCAGTCGGGTCATCACCGGCGTCAGGTTGGTCAGCAGCGGCTGGAGGTTGCGGATGGTTTGGTTGAGGTCGAGTCCGCGACCCGCGATCGCGTTGCCGAACTCGATCAGGTTGGCGCTCGAGGCCACCCGGGTCGGCTCGTCGAACATGTTGAAGATCTCGTCGATCTGCACCGGAAGCGGGGTGGCGGATGCGAGCGGCATCGTGTCGCCGGCGACGAGCCCGTCGGGGGATGTCCCGCGGCGCAGGTCGACGAACTTCAGGCCAAGCGGCGAGACGGGCCGGATCTCGACCGTCGAATCGCTCGGGATCGGCTCGATCTTCTTGTCGAGCTGCATGTCGATCAGGGCTGTCACGCGACCGTCGGGCCAAGTCTTGGGCCTGATCCCCGTGACGATTCCGACCCGCGACCCACCGATCTTGACCTCGTTGCCCTTGACGAGAGCGGCAGCGTTCGGCACCTGGGCGGTGAGCGTGTACTTCGGCACGAACGGCAGGCCTTCATTCGCGTTATAGGCGAGGAAGACGGCGACGACACTGACGAGGATCGTCGCCGCGCCGATCAGGATCGGGTTGCCTGCGATTGATCCGCTCCTGCGCATGTTCATCGTCCCGAACCGCCGATCAGGTAGTTCAGGAGCTCGCGCTTGGTCGCAGCCTGTGCCGACTTGCCTGCGGGCTCGGCAGCCGGACCGCCGGCCTCACCACCGCCGGAAGGCTCGCCGGAGGTTCCTCCGCCTGTCGGCGGAGCTGCCGGGGTCGTGGGCCCGGTCGGAGCGCTCGGCTTGACCGGCCGCGCCTTCGGCAGCTTCGGCAGCTTCATCGGGGCGACCTTGCGCCCGAGCAGGCCGCTGGTGAGGCTGCTCATCCGGCTCAGCGCGCGGCTGGCGCTGGCTGCAGCTCCGGCTCCGCTCGCTCCCGTCGCAAAGTTGGCCGAGCAGTCGGTATAGAAACCTGCGCGGTAGGCGAACGGTGTCACGCAGACGCCCTTCGGATAGGTCATGACCTCGCCACGACCGTAGTGGCCGTACTTGTTGTAGCCGTTGACCGACGCCGTCTGGAAGTAGAGCGTCTGCATCAGGAACTCCCAGCCACCCGTCTTCTGCAGGCTCTGGAGCAGGCCGCCGAGGCCGTTGGCGAACGGGTTGAGGCCCTTCGCCATCCGCTTCGCCGCGGTGAGGGACTCGAGCACGGGCGGGTCGGTGAAGACGGACTTGCCGGTCACTGCAGTCGCACCGAGCGAGGTGAGCGAGCTTGTCGAGTTCTTGCTGAACTCAGGCAGGTTGGCGACGATCGAGTTGATCTCGCTCGTCTTGGTCGAGAGCGGCGTCAGGAATCCGCCGAATGCGTCGGAGAAGCTCTCGAGATCAGCCATCGTCGGCTCGAGCTGGCGCAGGAACTCGGGGAACAGCTTCCACTGCTCCTGCAGCTGTTGGCCCTTCTCGGCAGTGGCGGCTCCGACCTGCTGGGACGAGTTGATCAGGCGCGAGATGCTCTTGCGCTCGCGCGCCAGCGGACCGAGCGACTGATCCGACTTGACTGCCAGGCCGTCCAGCAGCTTGTTCTGACCGGCGAGGATCGCGAGGACCTTGTTGGTCTCCTGAAGGCCGGGGTAGGCGCGCCTGATCACGTCATTGAGCTCGGCGCCGTTGCCCGCAAGGGTGACCCCGAACTCGTTGAGGATCAGGGCGAACCGCTGGCGCTGCGGCACTCGCATGATGTTGTTGATCATGTCCACCCCAACCGGCGACGAGGTGTTCGTCACCGGAAGCAGGTACGAACCCTCGCCCTGCCCGGACTGGATCATCGTCAGCGGCGGCGCCACGGGTGCGCCGGCCGGCCTCGGCCGGGTCGGGGTGCACTCGACGAACTGCTCGCCGATCAGAGACTGAGCGCGGATGATGCACTTCCCGTCGCTGCGGAAGTCCTGGTAGCCGGGATCGTCGATCCTGAGTGTCACCGCGGCCTTGTTGTCGTTGGTGACGTCGAGCTTCTCGATCACTCCGATCGTCACTCCCGCGACCCTGACCTGCTCGCCGACCGTGATCTGGTTGGCGTTGTCGAAGATCGCCATTACGCGGTAGCCACCGGACTCGGTCGCCCCGGTCGCGAAGACGATCGCGGCGATTCCGCCGACGAGCGCCAGAGATGTGACGATCAGGCGCTTCATGGCCCGGGCGGCACCTGGTTCGGGTTGCAGCCGTCAGGCTGGGTCAGGAACGGCCAGGTCATGGTCGACGGGATCTGGCTGGCCGATCCGGGGCAGCGCTGGAAGTTCATCGAGCCCTTGCCCGGGTCGAATCCCGCGATCGAGTAAGGGCTGTCGAACTCGGGGCTGTCGAAGACCGAGAGCCGCTCGTCGCCCGGCAGCTGCTCGAACTGGCCGCTGCCATCGACCTTGAAGGAGTTGAACACCGGCGCAAAGCGGGCGTAGTGGCCGTTCGCGTCGTAGAAGGCGGTGACCTGGCCGAGTTCCCTCATCCAGCCGACGAGATCGACCGTGTAGGGACGGGCGAATTCGATCGTCTTCTGGCCGTCCGCGAGGGCCTTGACCGACTCGGGGAACGAGGAGTTGCTGTTGGCGTTGGCGATCTTCTGGAGGGTCGGTGCATCCCGCATCGTGTCCGTCAGGTCGTTGCTGGCACCGGGCGTGTAGATGATCCCCGAGAGCTTGTTGAACACCGGGACGGCGTTCGCGGCTGCCGGGCGCAGGGCGGTGAAGAGGTTGGTCAGCGGCACCGCGTTCGGCCCGGAGACGTCGATCAGTTTGGTCACGTCGGTGAGCGTCGAGCGAAGGTCGACGAAGGTGGTGTTCGCCCGCCTCAGCGTCGCCGGCAGGTTCTCGATCGCCTGAGCGAACGAGGCGTTCTCCGCTGCGATCGCACCGGCGAAGCTGTTGGAGTTTGAGATCAGGTTCGTGAGGTCCTGACGGCGCGATCCGATCGCCCCCATCGCCTTGGCAGTTGCTGCAACCGCTTGGCCGAGGATCTTCTGGTCGGAGGAGATCTCGTTGAAGACCTCGGCCGATGTCGAGATCGCGGGGTTGAAGTAGTAGGCGGCGAGGTTCCCCTCTGCGGACTTGCCCTTGTACCACTGGCCCTGGCCCCGGAAGAAGCGTGCGAGACCTTGGCGGGTCGGGGCGTCGAGCGTGTTGAACAGCTGGTCCAGGTCAACGACCGAGGTGGTCTTGTCGGGCGTGATCGTGGCGCCCTCGGCGAGCTTCGGGCCGTTGTTGGGGCCCGGGTTCAGCTGGATGTAGCGGTTGGCGACGCCGGACAGGGAGGTCAGCCGGACGGTCGCCTCCGTCGATGCGGGCAGCGGTGCGAATTCCTCGTCGACTGTGATGTCGACGACGGCTTGGTTGTCCTTGGTCAGGGCGATCGCGTCGATGTTGCCGATGCGCCGGCCACCGATCTGGACGTCGTCGCCCTTGACGAGCTGGCCTGCCGTCTGGAAGAGGACCTTGTACTTGTAGCCGCCGCCCGAGCCGAGCAGCAGCACCCCAACGACGATCGCCGCCGCAGCAATTGCACCAACCGCTGCCCCGCGGGCGATCGACATTCGGCTACTCCATCCCCAGCGGACCCTGCGACTCGCCCGAAAGGAACTGGCGGACGAAGGCGTTGTCCGAGTTGAAGAGGTCCACGGCCGCTCCGGATTCCACGATCTGGCCGCGCCAGAGCACCGCGATGTACTCGGCGACACGGCGCGCGGAGGCGATGTCGTGGGTGATGACGACGTAGGCCCCGCCGTTCTCGGCGTGGATCTCCTGGATCAGCTCACACAGCAGGGCGGTACGGACCGGGTCGAGGCCCGAGTCCGGCTCGTCGAAGAGCACGATGTCCGGGTCGAGGACGAGAGCGCGCGCGAACCCGGCACGCTTGCGCATTCCGCCGGAGAGCTCGTTGGGCATCTTGTCGTTCGCGTTGCCGAGGCCGACTTCCTGGAGGCGTCGGTTGACGATCTCGGCGATTTCGTCCTCGCCCTTGTCGGTGTGCTGGCGCAGCGGGAAGGCGACGTTGTCGTAGAGGTTCATCGACCCGAACAGCGCACCGTCCTGGAAGAGGACTCCGAACTTCTTGCGCATCTCGAACAGCTGCTCGTCGGGCATCGACGGGACGGACTCGCCGTGGATCAGCACGTCGCCGTCATCGGGGTAGAGCAGCCCGACCATGTGCTTGATGCAGACGGACTTGCCGGTACCCGACGGGCCGAGGATCATCGAGATCTGATCGTCCGGCAGGGCCATGTTGAGGCCCTTGAGGATCTCGTTGCGACCGAAGGCCTTGTCAACACCGATGAACTCGATTGCCGGGTTCTCGACCGGCGTCGTGGTCCCCGTGTGCCATTGGTACTCGTCGACTATGTCTTCCATCTCCTACCCCCTCTCCGATTGTTGCGCGTTTTCGCCCGTCAGCCGCCGATTGGTGCGCGTGGATTCGCGCCCCAGAACAGCTGCGTTCCGAGCATTCCGATGATGTGAACGAGAATGATGTTGAGGACCATCGACTTGGCGGTCGCGGTACCCACCCCGACCGGTCCTCCGCTGGCGTTGTAGCCGTAGTAACAGCCGACGAGCACCACCGTCGTGGCCATGAACATGCCCTTGATGACGCTGAACAGAAGGTCGGGCGGGTTCTGGAACTGCCAGAAGATCAGCTGGTAGCCACCCGAGGAGACCTCGGCGATCTGCTGGACGACCGCGAGATAGCTGGCGAGGAACCCGGCGCCGACACCGCTGAGGTAGACGAACGGGAGCACCATCCATGCTGCGAGCAGCTTGGTCGAGCAGAGGAATGTCAGCGACGGGACACCCATCACTTCGAGAGCGTCGATCTCGTCGCTGATCCGCATCGAGCCGAGCTCGGCCACGATTCCGGTGCCGACCTTGGCCGCCATCATGTAACCGAAGGCGTAGGGCACGAGCTCGCGCAGGTCACACCACGCGGTGAAGACCCCGGCGTAGGCGGGCGAGCCGAGCGAGCGGTTGAAGTACGCGCCCTCGATCCCGCACTGCAGGCCGATGATGAAGATCAGGCTCCAGATGACGATCGTCGAGGAGAGGATCAGGATCCCGGCCTGGCGCAGCGCCTCGCCGAAGTACCTGAAGACCTTGAGGCCGTAGACCTCGCCCATCACCCGACCGCAGAAGCGGATGATCTCGCCGGCTCCGTCGAGCCAGCTCTTGACTACGCCGTTGCCTCCGGGAGTGGTGACTGCGCTCATCGGATCACCTGGATCTCCGGGTGGGTCGCGAGCAGCGTCTGGGTGAAGACGTAGTTGAAGGCGAAGATCCCGAGGAAGGCGATGACGACGGCCTGGTTGACGGCGCGGCCCACTCCCTCGGCTCCGCCGGATGCCGTCATCCCCTTGTAACAACAGACGATCGCGATGATCGCGCCGAACAGGGTGCACTTGAGCACCGAGCCCCAGAGGTCGACGGTCGAGGCGTTGGTGAAGAAGGTCGCCCAGAACGGCCCGAGCGGCGCTCCGTTGACGAGTGTCGCGACGATGCCGCCGAAGATGCCGAACAGCAGGGCGTAGACGTCGAACAGGCCGGTGACGAGCATCAAAGCGAGGAAGCGGGGCACGACGAGGTTCTTGACCGGGTCGACGCCGAGCACCTGGAGGGCGTCGAGCTCCTCGCGGATCTTGCGGGCACCGAGGTCGGCAGTGATCGCGGTGCCGGCGACGCCGGCGAGCACGATCGCCGTCACGAACGGCGCGAACTCACGGATCGAGGCCAGCACGAAGAAGCCGCCGAGCCGGTCGATCGCTCCGAACAGGACGAGGATGTTCGACGCCTGCAGGCCCGGCGCGCCGTAGCCGAAGGCGACCGTCGAGATCAGCAGCGGGAACCAGCAGAGCTTCATCGCGAAGAGGAACTGGCTGACGAACTCGCCACCGTAAGGGTATGGCGGCTTGACGGCGCTGACGATCGTCTTGCCGGTGAGAATCACCATGTCGCCGGCCTCTTCGAGGACGTTCTTGGCTGGCGTGAATGCGCGGTCGAAGGTGCTGTTGGCCATCGTCTCTCTCCTCCATGCCCGACAGCCGCTTGGGAGAGCGGCCGGGAATGGCCCTCTACTGTACGACAGAGGCGGCTTTCCCGCCCCTTGCGCGGGCGAGGTCATTCATCCGGGCGCAGCGGAGTTGTTACGGCTATCCCCGAAACGGATGACACCTTTCCCCCGGTGGTACGCTCCGGGCGCTTTGCGGGGGAGAGTCACAACCACTTGCTGCGTCCTTGCGGCTCTTGTCGCGGTCGGCTGCGGAGCGTCCGCCAACGGCCCCGGCGCCAACAAGGTGACCGGCGACGGCACCTACACGGTCGATATCCCGTCGGCCTCGTTCCCCGAGCTGCAGCGCCTCGACCGCAACTCGGCGATGAAGGTGGCTGTTCGCAATACAGGCGACCGCACGATCCCCAACGTCGCGATGAGCGTCTCGACCGACAACGAGGGAACGAGCGCGCCAGCCTTCGCCAAGCGCGACCCTCAGCGCGGCCTCGCCGAGCCGTACCAGCCGGTCTGGATCGTCGATGTCGGCCCGATCGGCGGGGACACGGCGCTGGCCAACACCGCGACCCTCGGTCCGCTCGAGCCCGGGGCCACCAAGACCTTCATCTGGCAGGTCCACCCCGTGCGCACCGGTGACTTCACGTTGCGCTGGAAGGTCTCACCCGCAACCCTCGGCGGCGACGTCCAGTTCGCCTCGGGCGAACCCGCCCAGGGCGAGTTTGCCGTGACGATCGACGGCCAGCCCGCAAAGGCGACCGTCAAGCCCAACGGCCGGGTCAAGAAGTCCTACCCCAACTAGTCGGTCGGACCGCCCGGCCCACGGGCAGCGTCTCTGCCACGGACGGCAATCGCCTCCTGCCCACCCGCACGCGATGCCGGTGGCGTGAGCTGAACCTCACTCCCGCAGGCCGTGTCGGCGTTGGGACCGGAGTCGGATCCCCCCACAACGCAGAACGGCGGCTCGCCAGGCGAGCCGCCGCCACTGCCACTGCTGGACGAGCCGGTGGGGCGTGCGGAGGCGACGGAACCCCCCGGAGCCGCCGCCTCCGCGTTTTGTTACCGCCCCCCGGCGTAAGCCGGTCTAGGAGTCCCCTCCAGGGTGTGCCTGAAGGGTTTCCTCGCCCGACTCGCCGGTTCTGATCCGGTACGACTGCTCGACCGGAAGGACGAAGATCTTCCCGTCGCCGACGTTCCCGGTGCGGGCGTGCCGCAGGACTGTGTCGACGATCGTCTGCACGTCGCTGTCGGCGACGACGCACTCGACCTTGATCTTTGGCCTGAGGTAGTTGGTCACCGAGGCACCGCGGTAGAACTCGGTGATCCCCTTCTGGCGACCGGACCCCTTCACCTCGCTCACCGAGAGCGAGGGGAAGCCGGCCTCGAGCAGATCCTCGCGGATCGGCTCGAAAGCCTCGTGGCGGATGTAAGCGATGACCATCTTCATGCTGTTACCTCCGGGTCTGAGACGGGGCCGGTACCGACGCGCTGCGAAGCGGGAACCGCCCCGTAGCCCGAGAGTTCAGCGGCCGGGATGAACTGCTCCGGGTAGCCGTACATGCCGTGCTCGCTGATGTCGAGTCCGGCGTTCTCCTCTTCGGGAGTCACGCGCAGGCCGTACGTCTTCTTGATCACCCAGAAGGTGATGTAGGACATGACGAACACGAACACGAACGCGATCACCACAGTCACGGCCTGTGCGGCGAGCTGGTCGAACGAGCCGCTGTAGACGAGTCCACCCTCAGGGTCGCCCCAGGCGTTGTACTGGGCCAGCTCCGGCACGGTGAAGATGCCGCAGGCAAGGGTTCCCCAGATGCCGGCGAGGCCGTGAGCGGAGAGGGCGCCGACGGGGTCGTCGAGCTTCTTGTCGATCGCGAGGACGCCGATCACGACGATCGCACCGGCGACTGCGCCGATGATCGGGGCGGCCCACAGAGCCACGTACCCCGAACCGGCGGTGATGCCGACGAGAGCGGCGATCGCGCCGTTGCCGGCCATGCCGATGTCGAGCGTGCCCATCTTGATCTTCGAGACGAGCAGCGCGGCGAGCACTCCGGCGGCGGCGGCGAACATCGTGATCATGATCACCTCGGGCGCCCGACCGTCGACCGCCATCAGGGTCGAGCCGCCGTTGAAGCCGACCCAGCCGATCAGGAGGATGATCACGCCGAGGCCGAACAGCGGCATGTTGTGACCGGGGATGGCCCGCGGCTTGCCGTCAGGTCCGTACTTGCCGCGCCTGGGCCCGAGCAGCAGCAGCGCTGCGAGGGCGCCCGTGGCGCCGATCAGGTGGACCGCCGTCGAGCCGGCGAAGTCCTGCACTCCGGGGAGGCCGAACGCTCCGTCCTGGAGGAAGCCGCCGCCGAACACCCAGTGGGCACCGAGCGGGTAGATCAGGCCGGCGAAGACGATCGCGTAGAGGATGTAAGCGCCGAACTTGATCCGCTCGAGCGTGGTTCCCCAGACGATCGCCAGCGACACCGCGCAGAACGAGAACTGGAAGAGGAACTTCGACGGCACCGAAGCGCTGGAGAAGCTCATCACGCCGAAGGTCGTCTGGAACGCTTCGCTGAAGCCTCCGCTCGGCACGCCGTCGACGAGGTTCGGCATCGAGAAGAACCAGCCGCCCGCTTGGTCGAAGAGACCGGCCGAGTTGCCGAAGTACTTGCCGTTGCCGAACGCGAGGGCAAATCCGCAGATCCACCACATGAATGCGGCGATCGAGAAGTTCGTCAGGATCTTCGCGACGATCGTGCCGACGTTCTTGCCTCGCGAAAAGCCGATCTCCAGCAGTGCGAAACCTGCCTGCATGAAGATCACGAGCGTGGCCGCGACGACGACCCACATCGTGTTGATCGACGACCCGATGTTGAACTCCGCCGGGACGGCGCTCTGGTCGTGCGCGAGCGTCGGCGGCTTCGCGTAGGGGTTCTCATCGGCCAAGCCGAGAGCTGGGAATACGAGTGCTGCGCCGAGGGCCATGAGGACCATCGGCACGAACCTTCTTGTTGTACTCATCTGACCTCCTTCAGAGGGAGAGGGGTTTTCAGGGGGCGTAACAGGAGCGGAACTCTCTCTGTGCGCGAGTACAAAGTCATTGTCCGCGTGTATGAACTTCCGGCCCCCGGGTTCTCACAAGGGGAGGAACGCACCCTTGGGCGTTGGTGTCGGCGCATCCGGCGTTCGACCGCGGGACGCGGGAAATTCCCTGTCGGTAGGGTTTTTCGCGGCCCTTGCTACTTGGGGATGAACCACTCGCCGAGGGTTTGTCCAGCGGGATAGTGAGATTCGGCCGGCAGAGACCTAGTCTGCGCCAACTTCATACCGCCACATAACCGTCCCGGCCCCGGTCCGGACGGCCAAACCCAGGAGGAACCCCCGCAATGTCATCCCGTTCGATCAACGTAACTGCGGCCCAGTGGTCAGCCGACGGAGCCGAGCTCGGCCGCGTGGACCTGACCGCCCCGGGCGCCAACCCGTTCGGTGAGAACGTCTTCGGACCGGTCGTGCTCAAGCAGCGCTTGCCGAAGGCCATCCACAGGAAGCTGCTCGCCACCCTCGAGAACGGTGAGGCTCTCGACCCGACTCTCGCCGATGCGGTCGCAACCGCGATGAAGGACTGGGCGATGGAGAAGGGCGCGACCCACTACACGCACTGGTTCCAGCCGCTGACCGGCTCGACCGCCGAGAAGCACGACAGCTTCTACGGCCCCGTCGGTGACGGCACCGCGATCGCCGAGTTCTCCGGCAAGGAGCTGATCCAGGGCGAGCCGGACGCTTCGTCGTTCCCGACGGGCGGCATCCGCGCGACGTTCGAGGCCCGCGGTTACACCGCTTGGGATCCGACGAGCCCCGCCTTCATCCTCGAGAACCCGAACGGCTCGCTGCTCTGCATCCCGACGGCGTTCGCTTCGTGGACGGGCGAGGCGCTCGACACGAAGATCCCGCTGCTGCGTTCGATGGATGCGCTTTCGACAGCCGCAGTCGGAGCGCTCGAGCTGCTCGGCGACACCGAGACCAAGCGCGTGTTCACGACGGTCGGCCCGGAGCAGGAGTACTTCCTGATCGACGAGCAGTACTACTTCGAGCGCCCTGACCTGATCAACACCGGTCGCACGCTGTTTGGCGCGAAGCCGCCGAAGGGCCATGAGCTCGACGACCATTACTTCGGCTCGATCCCGGAGCGGGTGCTCGCCTGCATGATGGACACGGAGCTCGAGCTCGCAAGGCTCGGCGTGCCGATCAAGACCCGCCACAACGAGGTAGCACCTGCTCAGTACGAGGTCGCGCCGATCTTCGAGAGCAGCAACGTCGGCGCGGATCACCAGCAGCTGACGATGCAGGTGCTCCAGAACGTCGCGAGGCGCTACGGCCTTGTCTGCCTGATCCACGAGAAGCCGTTCGCCGGTGTGAACGGCTCGGGCAAGCACAACAACTGGTCGATGAGCACCGACGGCGGCGAGAACCTGCTCAACCCGGGTGACACCCCGCACGACAACCTCTCGTTCCTGTTCTTCTGCACCGCTGTCATTCAGGCGGTCAACAAGCACCAGGGCCTGATCCGCGCGACCGTCGCTTCGGCCGGGCAGGACCACCGCCTCGGAGCGAACGAGGCGCCGCCGGCGATCATCTCGATCTTCCTCGGTGGCGAGCTCGAGCGCGTGTTCACCGCGATCGAGCAGGGCAAGACCACGAAGAGCAAGCCCGGTTCGTTCCTCGGTCTCGGCTCGGACGTCCTGCCTCCGCTGCCGCTCGACGGTGGTGACCGCAACCGGACCTCGCCGTTCGCGTTCACGGGCAACAAGTTCGAGTTCCGTGCGCTCGGGAGCAGCCAGTCGATCAGCTTCGCCAACACCGTGCTCAACACGGTTGTCGCCGAGGCGATCGACGACCTCGCGGCGAAGCTCAAGAAGGCGCAGAGGACGAAGCGCTCACTCGAGGCGGCCCTGACCCCGGTGCTGAAGGCGGCGATCAAGGAGAACAAGCAGGTGCTCTTCGGTGGCGACGGCTACAGCGAGGCGTGGCACAAGGAGGCCGAGAAGCGTGGCCTCAAGAACCTCCGCACCACGCCGGATGCCCTGCCGGAGATGGTCGCCGCCGCGACGGTCAAGGCGTTCAGCAAGTACAAGGTGCTCAGCAAGCGTGAGCTCGAGAGCCGCTACGAGGTTGCGACCGAGCAGTACATCACCGGTCTCAACATCGAGGGCGAGACGGCTTCGGGCATCGCGAGGACGCTGATCCTCCCGGCCGCGACCCGACACCTGGCCGAGCTGCGCGCAGCCGAGGTCGATCCGCTGATCGACGAGACTGAGGCGCTCGTGAACGACCTGTTCGCAGCGATCGGCAAGCTCGAGAAGGCGAACGCCGACCACCCCGAGAGCGGCACGCTGCTCGCGCACGCCAAGTACATGCGCGACAAGGTGATCCCGGCGATGAACGCGACCCGCGAGGTCGCCGACAAGCTCGAGGGAATCGTCGCCGACGACCTCTGGCCGCTGCCCAAGTACCAGGAGATGCTGTTCATCAAGTAGAAGTTCCCCCGCGCGAGCGGAGATCGGATACGAATGTTGGAGCGGCGACCGCAAGCGCGGGTCGCATCTCCTCCAGAGATTGACGGGGCGGTCCGAGAGGGCCGCCCCGTTGTCGTTCCGGGCCGGGGTACCGGCGGGCGACAGCAGCCGCCGTCGCTGGCACCGCCAAGCACACGGGCGCTGCGCCGGGTTCCCAAAGTGCTGAGCGCACCATCGGGTCGCGGCGCCGGTGTACCTTATGCCGATGGGCAAGAGGGGGCTGGCCACATTCGGCATCTTGGTAACGGCTGCCGTTCTTCCCGCGTCGGGATCGGCCGCGACCCAGTCGGTCTCTCCGAAGTGCGACCTCGTTCGCTCGGCGCAGGCGGAATTCGGCTCGTGCGTGCTGGTGACCGCCTCCGTCTCCAAGGCCCCGAAAGTTGGTGAGACGGGCACCGTGACCGTCAAGTTCCGCGCCGCGACGGGTATCTCCGGCAATGCGAAGGTCAGGATCGAGGCGACTCCGAACATTGCGCTCAGGACCCTGCCTTCCGGCTTCAAGGCCTCGTCGGCCATGACCTCGAGCTTGGGGATGGTCGGCCAGCGGGCCACCTCGACCGTGACTCTTTCGTCGGGCGCGACAGCGACAAGGACCTTCACGTTCCGTCCGGCAGCGGCCGGTTACGGCAACGTCAGGGTGACCGCCGACAGCCCGGTGGACGTCACCGGCTCCGGCGGCAGCGCCGATGCGGTGTTCCTGACGTTCGATTCCAAGAGCGGCAAGGTCGGCCTTCCCGCCCGGCTCGACGGTTCGGCTCGCGTGCTGCCGAAGGGGACTCGGGTCACAGTCCCGCAGTACTCGAAGCTCAACAAGGAAGCGCCCGGACTCACCGACGAGGAGATCCAGATCCGTGACGGCACCTGGCCAGACGGCGGCCAAGGGCAGGGCCAGCAGCTACGAAGCTCGCGCGCATCGCGCCGCGCCCACTCTGCCGCGGCAGCATGCGTGACCGGCCGCATCGCGTTGCCCAACCTCACGATGGACTCGGGCCCGGGAGTTGCAGTGGCGGCGGAGAACATCCCGGTGCAGGCGTGGGATGCGAACAGTTCCGTCCTCCCGATCGGGGGCGCCGCCGACCTTCCGCTGGCCCTCGGCCGAACGGCGGCCGACGGGTCTTTCCGTCTCTGCTTCGACAACCGGGAGAGGGGCGTGTTCTTCGGAACCGGCAACGCCGATGTCTACGTCAAGTGGAAGCTCGACACAGCCAACTACATGGTCGGCAGCAGGCAGATGTTCGGCGACACGGAGATGGACGTCGGCAGCCCGTGGGAGTGGCGCACCGCCACCGTCGACGACGCCCCCGCGGGCGATCGGGACCTAGGCATCCTGACCGTCAGCGACCCGCTCCAGGTCGGCGCGGTCCAGCTCTTCCAGATGGCCGGCAAGGCGTGGGCGCGCACACCCGGCCCCTGTTGGGATCAGGACGGCGGTTGTGACCGCAAGAAGATTGCTTGGTCGCCGGACTCACGAACTTGGCCTCATTACTCCCCCTTCCCGTACGCGACGATCCAACTCCCGTGGGAGGCCGCGTTCAGTGAGACGACCGTCTTCCACGAGCTTGGCCACGCTGTGATGGCGGACGTCTTCGACATCACGACCGATGACATGCTCGCCGCGCTGGACAAGCTCTGCCCAAGCCCGCACAACGCGACGACGCCGGAGTCAGCCGCCTGCGCTTGGGCAGAGGGGTTCGCGACTTGGTACGCGGACCACGTGCTCGATCATCCCGACGGCGGAGGCTTCAGCTACGCGAACGCTGCGAGGCGCCTGAACGAGGACCTCGAGCGCGCCAACTGGACTTGGGGAGTCGACCAAGGCTGGCTCGTCGGCGATCACGCCGAGCTGAGGGTCGCAAGCGCGCTGTGGGACATCGAGGACGGTCTCGGACAGCCGGATCGCGACCCGTACGACGTGACCGACCGGCAGTTCGACCGAATCTGGACGGCTTTCCAGGCCGGCAAGTCTTGGAGCTTCAGGGAGTTCGTCGACCGGCTCGGCGACGCCGGACTGGGGCTGAACTACAGCTTGCTGTCGACTCTCTACGGGGCCACGATCGATTACGCCAACCCGTTCCGGGAGGACCTCTGGGTCAACAGGGTCATCTCGCTCGGGGAGGGCTCGACTAGCGGCTGGGGCTGGGGCGGCCCGCACGTCGTCGAGCCGAAATCCGACGAGGCGATCACGAGCGGGCATCGGTACCGCCTGGTCAGGCCGTTGACGAGCCCGGCCAGCACTCGCAGCTACGTGCTGGCCGTGCGGTCCAAGGGGCCGAGGTGGGCCGGGCCGCTGCTCGTCAACTACAGCGTCAACGAGACGCTGCCGCGAGCGATCTCCGGCCAGCGGGGCGGCCCATACGGGTGGACGTGGTCGACCTTCTCGCTCGGAGCGAGGACCTTCTCCCCGCGCGACATGACGAGTGCGGCGACCGTGATCCCATCCTCGAGTTTCGACCGGTACGCGTACGCGATCCTGCCCTTCAACGGGTCGAACAGCCCCGAGTCGATGGCGCTGAGACCCGGCTACGAGATCGAGATGACTGACGTCGCTCCACTCGAGCGGTACGACGGCGGGGGTGCCGGCGACCCGCGCCTAGGGTCCGTGACCTACCCGAAGGGTGCGGTCGCGCGAGCGGGTTCGTTCCCGTTGACGGCCGGGAGGGCAATCAAGGTGCATTTGGCCGGATGCACCAGCTTGAACGACCTCACGAACATTGGCCTGACGATGATGGACACGAACCCCGTCATCGCGAAGACGGCGAACCGCATGCAAGGTTGGATCGCCCCGCCCTCCGATGCGACGTTCTACAGTCCACTGACCGGCGGCGCCGCAACATCGCTGCTCACTGTCAACCCGCGAGTGGCGACGATCCGCGGCACGAAGCAGAAGCTCGTGTGGTTCAGGCCGACAGTCACGACGACCGGTGTGCTGCTCCTGAGCCTGCCGGCGGACACGTCCACTTCGACCCGGACACGGTGCGTTCGGGTTGTTACTTCGGCCTAGGGCTTTACGAGCGCGAACTGATTAGGCGCCCCGAGCGCAGAAGGCTGCGCTGCGGCGGCGGATGATCCGTAACTCATCCGGATAAGGTGACTTTCCGAGGAACCTTCAGCCAATCAGCAGGTTCCGGCTCCGTGCCAGATCGGCAGGAGAAGTCGCACAAGACAGCGCAAGGCCTTGAACGGCCAGCGCGCAGCCGTTACCTTTCCGAATGTACGCCCCAGATGAGCCTCTGGCCCCGGTCATGCTCGCTGGGGCTTCGTCTTGACTGGGCGCGGTCCGAAGGGCCGGCCCAATTTGTACCCCGGGCGCTACCGATCCCCTCGGGCCTCAGCCGGACCACTCGGCTCGACGGCTCGCGAAATGCGAGTAGAGGACTGACAGATCTCCGAACCGGATGCGGAACTGACTTCTCCGCTTCGGCTTCGGAGAATCGGTGCTCGCACGCTCAAGCTTGATACCGGGGTCGTATACGACCTCGCCCCAGGCCAGAGCATCGATGAACTTGAGGAACTCAGTTCGCCGCCCAAGCCAAGCGGTCTCGGAGTACCGAAAGAAACGCCGTCCATTCGGTTCGACTTGAGTGAGCATCGGAATGTACGCGGCGCTCGCATGCTTTCGCTGCCAGTGCCCGATTAGGTCTATGTAGGGCCACGCGGCGGCTACTGACCCTTTGGTGTCAACCAACTCGATCGCACCCGCTGCGATGTCGGTGATCTCTCCTCGTGACGTCCCCTTGCGTTGCTGGTAGCCCGTAAGTCGGAGTGTCAGCCCGGTTGATTCGACAGGAACCCCTGCCCTGTACTGGCCACCGACATTGAGCCTGTCAGGCCGGCCGCGCCTGTCTGCGTACCCGTAGCGCCTTATGAAGTCGACGACTCCCTGCTCGGCGTAAAGTCCGCCCTTCGGTTCGGGCGTGATGACCGTGACCATCTTCGCCTTTGCGGGCGCGTCGAGTTTCGAGACCGTCAGCGCCTTTAGCTCCCAGCCCAGGAAGTCAGCGTCGGCGGCCGAGTTGGCCGCGACACCGAGAGCCGCCTCGAGCGTGTGACCACCAGCATTCGCGGCATTGGTGTCGACCACGGTTCCGTCGGCTCTGAGCCGCTGTCCTGGGATGAACCCCCGGGCTGCGATTGCGCCGATTTGCGATAACAACAGATCTTCGTTGCCTAGCCGCATTTCCTGCCCAAGCTCAATTCGAACGAAGACGGAGACGAGCTCACCAGCGCCTGACATCTCAAGGTCTCGCAGCTCGGATGCCAGTGGATCATCAGCAGCAACAGCGAAACCAATGATCCGACCTCCGGGAGCCACGCCCAGAACCAGCCTCCTACCTTCAGCCCTTCCGGAGAGTAGTTCGGTTGGTGCCGTTTCACAGCCTCTCAGGAACCCCGACATGCGTATCTCCGGGTACTGCGGATAGAGGATGAGCTGAGCCCCTGGCGCAGGCGCAATCCGACCGTCTCGATCAAGCCACCTAAGGTCGAGTGAGGCCTTGGCCCTTTTGCCGTCTGCCGTTACCTGTCCATAAGGAACGGAATTGATCGCCTCAAAGTTCCCACCGAGGTAGATCTGATTCTTCGAGTTGTCATTTGGCGCCAACGGCTTGACCAGAAGGTGAGTCACCCCAGACCGGCGCATGTGTTGCTCGAGAGATCTGAGATCCATCCGCTCACCCTATTGCGGAACCTCATCGCCCCCGCTCACTCCGCCCCACTTTTCACGAAGCCAGGCTTCGACCGAATCGATCGTATGTTCGGCAGTCGCAGGATCTCGATTACGAAGCGCACACTCCCAAACAGTCAATACCCGCCACCCGTCCTCCGCAAGTTCACGCCTGACGCGGCGGTCGCGTTCTACAGTCGCGGCCAACTTGTCGCTCCAGAATTCACGGTTGGAGGAAGGTTTCGTCGAAAGCGCACAACCATGGGAATGCCAAAAGCAGCCGTTCACGAAGACGACCGCGCGCCAACGCGCAAGGACGATGTCGGGGGTACCGGGCATGCCTCGCCGGTTAACGCGGAAGCGGAATCCACGGCGGTGCAAAGCGCTCCTCACCTGGAGCTCGATCGCAGTGTCCTTCCCGCGAATGCGGGACATGACCCGGCTACGCTGCTGTGGCGAGACTGTGTCGGTCACTGCAACCGACCGTAGCTGGCTCGCCATGTAGGGCCCTGTCGATCTCGGTCCGCATCAGTTCAGCGACGGCCGTCACGACCTGCGGGACCACTGCGTTGCCGAACTGCCTGTAGGCCTGGGTGTCAGAGACCGGAATCACCCAGTCCCTCCGCCCCGGCTGATCAAACCCCATAAGGCGCGCACATTCGCGAGGCGTTAGCCGTCGCGGGCGTCGTCGTGCTTGGCGGATGAGGATCTCTGAACCGTCCTTGTAGTAGCGAGCTGAGATAGTCCTCGAAGTGTCGTCAGGCCCGACCAAGCCGAAGCCAAAACCGTTGCCAGCCGCTTTGTGCTTGGCAGCGTAGCCCTGGAGGTAGCTCCACAGCTTGGGGGTAAGCGTGTACTTCGCCGAGACCTTGGCATCCGGGCCCTCGGTGAAGGGAGCCTCGACGGGCTCGGAACCATCCTCAGGATGGAGAATCGCTCGAAGCTTGGGGCCATCCTCCACAGGGGGGACTTCAAGAGCCGAGAAGTCAAAGCCGCTAGGGTCGCGAAACCCGATTAGGAAGATCCGTTCCCGGTGTTGGGGAACCCACGACTTGGCGTCGATTATCCGCCACTGGAGCGAGTAGCCGAGGTCCTCGGTCAAAACCTTGGTGATGACTTCGAAGGTCCTGCCCTTGTCGTGACTGCGCAGGTTCTTCACATTCTCGAGCAGGAAAGCTGCGGGTCGCTTCTCGTCGATGATCCGCGCGACATCGAAGAACAGTGTCCCTTGAGTCTCGTCGGCAAATCCATGCTTGCGTCCCAAGGCGTTCTTCTTGGAGACACCCGCGATCGAGAAGGGCTGACAGGGGAAACCCGCGGCTAGCACGTCGTGATCAGGAATCTCTACCGCCGGAATAGCCTGAATATCCCCCGAAATCAGCTCGTCACCAAAGTTGGCTCGATACGTGTCTTGGGCCTTCTGATTCCACTCGCTGGTGAAGACGCACTCGCCTCCGATTGACTCGAAGCCCAGCCGCATGCCGCCGATCCCAGCGAAGAGATCAATGAATGTGAATCCCGAAGCCACGCAGCCAGTTTGCCAGCCGCTTCGGATCCATCCCAAAGTCCCTGCAAAGCTCGGATCTGGCGATCTCCAATGCGAGGAACAGCCGGCCCCCACCACCACAACCTTCACACCACCGTGTCAAGGTTCGGGTCTCCCTTGCTAGGCTCGCTTGAATGCGCGATTTCCTCAAGACGGTCAATGAAAAGGTCGTTGTCTTCGACGGCGGCATGGGTGCGACTCTGGAGATGTTCGACCTCACCGAGGCCGACTACGGCGGGCTCGCCGGCAAGTGCCATGAGGCCCTGATCCTCCATCGCCCCGACGTGATCGAGGGCGTGCACCGCTCGATGGTCGAGGCCGGTGCGATGGTCGTCGAGACCGACACCTTCCAGGCCTCCCGCATCAAGCTCGACGAATGGGGCCTCGGTGAGCACACTCTCGAGATCAACCGTCGCGCAGGCGAGATCGCCCGCAAGGCCGTCGGCGAGGACCTCTTCGTCGCAGGCTCGATCGGCCCGACCGGCTACCTCCCCGCCTCCGACGACCCGACCCTCGGCGGCATCAGCTTCCGCGAGCTCCAAGTCGTCTTCGAGGAACAGGCCCGCGGCCTGATCGAAGGCGGAGTGGACCTGATCATCATCGAGACGGCCCAGGACATCCTCGAGGTCAAGGCGGCGATCTTCGGCGCCCGCGAAGCCTTCGAGAACACCGGCACCACCCTGCCTCTGATGATCTCCGTCTCGCTGCTGCCCAACGGCGGCAAGATGCTGCTCGGCACCGACATCCGCTCGGTGCTCACGACCCTCAGCCACCTCGAGGTGGACGTGATCGGCCTCAACTGCTCGACCGGCCCGGAGGACATGCGCGACGCGATCCGCTTCCTCGGGGAGCACTCCCCGATGCCCGTCCACTGCATCCCCAACGCCGGCCTCCCGCTCCAGGGCCCCGAGGGCGAGACGATCTTCCCCGAGGAGCCCGAGCCGCTCGCCAAGTCGCTGCGCGAGTTCGTCGAGCGCTACGGCGTCGGCATCGTCGGCGGCTGCTGCGGCACCACTCCCGAGCACATCGCTGCGATCAGCAAGGCCGTCGCCGATCTCAAGCCTGCTCCTCGCCCGACCACGCAGCCCGAGTTCGTCAGCTCGATGATCACCGCCAGCCAGCTCGTCCAGGACCCGACCCCCACCCTCGTCGGTGAGCGAGTCAACTCGCAGGGTTCACGCAAGGCCAAGGAACTGCTGCTCGCAGACGACTACGACGGGATCGTCCAGGTCGCCGAGGACCAAGTCGAAGGCGGAGCGCACGTGCTCGACGTCTGCGTCGCGCTCACCGAACGCCAGGACGAAGCCGAACAGATGCGCGAGGTCGTGAAGCGCATCTCGCTCACCCAGCCCGCCCCGATCCAGATCGACTCGACCGAGCCGGACGTGATCGAAGCTGCGCTCGAGCAGATCCCCGGCCGGGCGATCGTCAACTCCGTCAACCTCGAGGCCGGCCGCGACAAGATGGACCTTGTCGTCCCGATGTCCAAGCGCCACGGGGCAGCGGTGATCGCCCTGACGATCGACGAGGTCGGGATGGCCAAGACGGCTGAGCGCAAGCTCGAGGTCGCCAAGCGGATCCACGACATCTGCTGCGGCGATCACGGCCTCGCACCGGAAGCGCTGATCTTTGACGCCCTGACCTTCACCCTCACCACTGGCGACGAGGAGTGGAAGCCCTCCGCTGTCGCGACCCTCGACGGCATCCGTGAGATCAAGGCGAACCTGCCCGGGGTCAAGACCTCGCTCGGCGTCTCGAACGTGAGCTTCGGCGTCGGCGAGCCTGCCCGCAAGGTGCTCAACAGTGTCTTCCTCCACCACGCCGTCGAAGCCGGACTCGACCTCGCGATGGTCAACCCGAACCACATCACCCCCTACGGCGAGATCAGCGAGGAAGAGCGCGAACTCGCCGACGACCTCGTCTTCAACCGCAGGGAAGACGCCCTCGAGAAGTTCATCGCGCACTTCGAGAGCAAGGGCGAGGAGGAGGCCGAGGAGGCAGCCAACCCGACCGAAGGCATGACCCCCGAGGAGGCCCTGCACTTCCACATCCTGCGCCGCAAGAAGGACGGGGTCGAGGACTGGATCGACCAGTCGGTCGAGAAGATCGGCGCCGTCCCCACCCTCAATGGCGTGCTGCTGCCCGCGATGAAGGAAGTCGGCGACAAGTTCGGCGCCGGCGAGCTGATCCTCCCGTTCGTCCTGCAGTCCGCCGAAGTGATGAAGAAGGCCGTCGCCCAGCTCGAGCACTACCTCGACCGGATCGAGGGCTACACGAAGGGCACGGTCGTGCTCGCGACCGTCTTCGGCGACGTACACGACATCGGCAAGTCGCTCGTCAACACGATCCTCACCAACAACGGCTACACCGTGATCGACCTCGGCAAGCAGGTGCCGATCCAGACGATCATCGAGGCAGCCAAGGAGCACGACGCAACGGCGATCGGCCTCTCCGCCCTGCTGGTCTCGACCAGCAAGCAGATGCCAGCCTGCATCGAGGAGCTCCACAGCCAAGGCCTCGACTACCCCGTGCTGATCGGTGGAGCCGCGATCAACCGTGACTTCGGTCGCCGCGTGCTCTACCCGTACGGCAAGAAGTCCGACGAGATCTACGAGGCTGGCGTCTTCTACTGCAAGGACGCCTTCGTCGGCCTCGCCGTGATGGACCAGCTCGTCGACGAGGAACAGAAGCCCGCCCTGCTCCAGGACATCCGCGAGCAGGCTGAGACCTTCCGCAACAAGGCCGAAGTGGTGGACGACGGACCGCCCGTCACCGATGATTCGGTGCGGTCAGGCGTGGCCACCGACAATCCGGTCCCCGAACCGCCGTTCTGGGGCGTCCAGGAGATCGCGCCGTCGCTCGAAGAGCTCTTCCCCCACCTCGACCGCCACGTGCTCTTCAAGCTGCACTGGGGCGGACGCGGCAAGAAGGGCGAGGAGTGGCGCGAGCTCGTGGAGGGCGACTTCCAGCCGCGCCTCGAGCGCATGTGGGCCGAGCAGGACTGGATCGAGCCGAAGGGCCCGCTGGGCTACTTCCCCTGCTACTCCGAGGGCAACGAGCTCGTGATCCTCGACCCGGAAGACCGCGAGACGGAGCTCGAGCGGCTCGTCTTCCCGCGCCAGCCGCGCCACGACCGCATCTGCCTCGCCGACTTCTACCGCCCGAAGGACTCGGGTGAGCTGGACGTCGTCGCACTGCAGGCCGTGACCGTCGGTGACGCGGCCACCGAACTGCTCGCGAAGCTCGAGGCCGACGGCGAATTCGCCGAACAGCTCTTCACCCACGGCCTTGGCGTGCAGTCGGCCGAGGGAACGGCGGAGTGGATGCACTCGCGAGTCCGCAGCGACCTCGGGATCGGGACCGGCCAGGGCCGCCGCTACTCGTGGGGCTACCCGGCGATCCCCGAGCAGTCCGAGCACGAGAAGGTCTTCCGTCTTCTGGGGGCGGAGCGGATCGGCCTCTCGCTGAGCGCCGCTTACGCGGTCGAGCCGGAGCAGAGCACTGTGGCGATCGTCTCGCACCACCCGCAGTCGGTGTACTTCGGAATGAAGAGCGGGTTCATCCCGGACGAACCGAAGGACGACGAAGTGATCGCGCTGAGCGAACGCGGCGGAGCGATCCCGGACTCCGATCCGGAAATGGTCGTCGAGGGCGAAGGCGAGAGCCAGCCCGAGCCGGCCGGCGCTTCCTGATCAGCAGTCGCGGACTGCCCGCTGGGAATCGCGGGCCGGCAGCACCGCGCTGCTGCGGCCGCTTCACCCCACCCGTACCGAGCGACGGTTGGGTAGGCGGACCACCAAGTGGGCTGCGCTCAGGGCCAGCCCAATGCCGATCACGTTGTCAACCAGGCGTGTGACCGCCCAGTCGAGCGTGCTGGCTCGATGCATCTCCGCGGTCAGGGCAACGACCAGGAAGGTCGCGGCCGCCTGGAAGACGGCGTAGTTGCGCTGGATCCACAGCGAGCCGACCAGCAGAGCGACCAGCCCGAGCCAGAGCATCCAGAAGGCGGCCAGCACCTGAGACAGCCCCACCACCAGAGCGCAACCGAACAGTACGCCGACCGCACGGCGCAGCGCCTTGTCCCAGGTGGCCTCCGGGGCCGGCAACAGGACGATCCACGCGCTGAGCATGACCCAGAAGACGTCGTGATCACCGGAGGCGACATAAGCCCCCATCAGTCCGCCGATCAGCAGGCCGCGCATCAGCGCGTAGCGCATGGTCGGCCCGGCGGCGAAGAAGGAGGCGCCCGCGTCGGCCGGCGCAGGATTCGCTGGGGCGGGCGGCGGCGAAACGGAGAACCGAGCCCGCAGCAGTTGCACTACACCGAGGATCAACAGCGCGGAAGCGCAGCCGATCACGGCCAGCTCGATCACCTCGGCCGCCGAGCGGTACACCAGGAAGCCGCAGGTGGCAATCCAGAAGTAGACGCTGCTCGTCAGCATCCCCACTGCCCGCACTCCAGGCGTCTGGCGGACGGACAAGGCGGTCAGCGTCATCATTGCCGCCATCACCACCCCGGCGGCCAGCGCGCTGCCGGAGGCAACCCAACCGAGCAGCATCGCCCCGATGGTGGCCAGGCTGGCAATCATCGAAGTGCGCAGCGCAGGGCGCCCCGGAGCAGCAGCCAGAGAGGTGAGCACCACGAAGATCGCGACCAGACCGGCTGGGATGACCTTGGCCAGCACCAGCAGGTCGTAATCGAGCCCGACCCGGCGGCCGGTCGCGGTGGCCTGCAGATCTCCCGCCCCGGGCCGCAGGCCCAGCGCATAGGCAGCACCGCAGGCGATCAGGAAGGCGGCCAGCGCCGTCAGAGTGCCCCGCCAGGCCACGCGCGCCCCGCTGTGCCGGAACACCTCTGACAGCTTTGAAATCATCGCCTGAGCCTAAGCGACCGTCGGCAGGAAGGCCGGCTCTCAAGAGCGGGTTCATCCCGGACGAGCCGAAGGACGACGACGTGATCGCGCTGAGCGAGCGTGGCGGCCCGATCCCGGACTCCGATCCGGAGATGGTCATCGAGGGCGAAGGCGAGAGCCAGCCCGAGCCGGCCGGCGCTTCCTGAGCCGACTCGGCGCAGCGCGCCTGCGACGGTCGGCGTCAGTCTGGGACGTCTACTTGCGCTCAGACCGACTCGCTGCTCTTTTCGGTTCTCCCCCCGGTCTCTTCGAGGGCCGGGTTGTTCGGCCGCCCGCAGGCGGCCGAATGTATTTCAGGGACGATCAGCCAGCCGCAATCGGCGGCGGCGGGACCATGCCGCGGTCGATCAGTTGCCGGTCTGCCGTCGCGATCAGCTCCGGCCAGGCCTTGAACTCCTGCTCCTCGCTGAGTTGCAACAAGCGGGCTTGGAGTCCGTCGCGATACCGCTTGCGCAGCTCACGGGCGTCGGATCGAATCGCTTCCGGTGATCCGATCGAACCGCGGGGCACGACCCACTCGCTGGCAAAGCTCGCGCTCGACAGCTCGTTGATCAGGTCGTAATCGGCGTCGTAATGCAGGACGCCGTAGCCCTTCTGCTCAGCCAACGCAGCGATCATCAAGTCAAGGCTCTTCACGCGCTGGCCCGTCGGGGCGGCGGCAGCCATCTCCCGCTGGAGCTCGAGCGCGATGCGGGCCGTACGCTCATCTGGAGTCACCCACTCGAAGTGTCGGCGCAGACCCTTTGCCTGCTGCTCGAATTCGGACGGATTCCGGCTCCCGTGCAGCACCTCGATCGCGAAGAACGGATGAGAGGCCAACTCTCCCTTGAAGTTCAGCTCGCGCCAGCGCTCCTTCACCTCCGGGAGAGTGCGCCGAGCCCACGCGGAGAGATCGATCAGGTACTTGGCCAAGATCCGTGCCCTTGGCCTGCCGGCCGACTCCGAGTCATCGCTCCTGCGATCAACGCTCCAACGGCCTGTCCCAGAAGGAGTTACGTTCCTCAAGGGCCGCCAGCTCCTCGGCTGGGTCGACTCCTTCCATCGTGCCCAGGATGAATCGCCAAGCTTCCTCTCGCCGCTCGAGCTCGTCTTCCGGCTCGTTTTGAAGCGCCTCCTCGGCCACCTCGGTCAAGGCGAGGAGCAGCCGGCTGCGGGAACCTGCAAGTTCAGGAAAGCGCTGGGCCGCCAGATCCAGCCGGCGTTCGAGATCGCTGGTCTCGCTTACCGTGATCCTCCGAAGCTTGGTGGGCATGGACCCAGCATATCGCGGTGTTGCACTGCAGTGCGACACCTGATCCAGTTCCGTGACTCACGCTGCGCAGGAGGTGCGCCTTCCGTTACGAATCGCGCGCCGGCAAGCTCACGGGCTGCGAGTGCATCGTGCGGGCGCGAACTTCGCGCCACGTGATGCCCTCGCCCAACAACGCCGGCAGGCCCATGATGAAGGCGGTCGCGAGCTCGACTGCCTGCAGGACGATGCCGTAGCCCAGGGCCGACGAGGCCGAGACGCCGTACCCGGCTGTCAGCACGGCGACGCACGCGGCCTGGAAAACGCCGAGGTTCGCGGGCGTGATCGGCACCGCTGCCGTCACGTTCACCGCGAACAGCACGGCGGCTGCCGCGCCGAGGCCGGCCTTGGCGTCGAGTCCCATCGCGGCCAGCAGCACCCAGCATGAGAGCCACTGAAGGACCCACGCCGAGGATTGGGCCGCCAAGGCGATCACCGACAGCTTGCGGTGACGGAAAACCTTGAGGCCCCTGCGCACCTCCGCGGCCACGAACCGCGCCCTCGCGCTGAGCTGGGCGATCCGCTCTGAGCGAGCGTCCGAGCCGCGGGCAAGCACGACCGGAGCCAGAAGGACCAGCGCGACCAGCAGCAACGGAACGACCGCCACCCACAGAAGCGCGCTGTCGTGCCCGTGGAAGATCGGCACGGAGTTGAACATCACGATGCCGAGGACCCCCAGGGCGAGGAGGTTCAGCACCGTCTGCGAGACGATCGTGCCCAACACCGCGGGGAACGCCTCGCGCGGGTCGCCTGCCCTGCGAGAGATCACCATGGCTCTGGCCGGCTCGCCGAGGCGAGCGGGCAAGGTCGCCGACATCAACACCCCGATGCATGTCGCCCTGAGGACGGGCAGGAAGCCGACCGGCGACTCGGGCATCGCGGCCTTGAGGATCGCGTCCCAAGCGATCGCCCTGACGGCCATCGAGGCGCACATGATCGCCAGGCCGAGGACGACGAGCGACGGCTTGGACCCGAGCAGCGCCGAGGCGATCCGGTCGAGGCCGATCCGGTCGAGCGCCATCGCCGACGCGACGACCGCGCCGAGGCCGGCGACGCCGATAGCGCCGCGGCGGAAGCGGTCGCGGATCCTCTGGCGACGGCGCTGAGGGGTGTCGTCGGGAGGCGGCAGGCGCTTCGCCTTGACGTTCTCCCCGAGGTCAGAGGGGATCGAACCGATCCGGACCTTGAAGCGCTCCAGGGCACCGCTCGGCTCGGGAGCCTCGAGCGCTCGCCCGTAGACCTCGACGACCTCGTCGGCCACGTTCGTCCACGAGAACCTCTGCGCGCTGCGCCACGCGCCGTCACCGAGAGCCTCGAGCCTGCCGTGCACATCGCCCAAGTCGCGCAGAGCCAAGGCCAGCTCGACCGGATCACCCGGAGGCACGAGCACCGAGTCGAAGCCCTTGGTCGCGACGTCTCGATAACCCGCGATGTCCGACGCGACGACAGGCGTGCCGGCGGCGAACGCTTCCGTCAGGACCATCCCGAAGCTCTCCCCTCCCAGTGACGGAGCGCAGAGCACATCGGCCCTGGCGAGCTCCTCCAGCTTGGCCATGTCGTCGACCTTGCCGAGCGCCCTGACCCCCGAGCGGTCGTTGAGCAACGGTGCCAGCGTCTCCCTGTCGACCCCGACGAGGGTCAGCTCGACCGACAGGTGCTCGCGCAGGGCCTCGAACGCCCTGAGCAGGACAGGGAGGCCCTTGCGCTCGACCGCCTGTCCGATGAACAGAACCCGGAGCGTCCCGTCGGGCGATTTCGCCTTGACCGGGCGCTCCGAAGGGACCCCGGTGCCGTTGGGGATGATCGTGTAGCGCCCGCCGTAGAAGCGCTTCGCGGTCCACTCCGCCGCGTGGGAGACGGCGATCCTGCCGTGCAGGTGGTTGAGGCGGGCGGCCCCGCCGAGAGCCTTCGCGACCCCGTTGGAGAGCGAGTTCTCCGCGTAGGCGTGGAAGGTGCCGACACGGGCCTTGGCCGGCGCTGTGCAGGCATCCCAACCGATCACGGGGGCTACCGGCTCCTGGACGTGAACGATGTCGAAATCGCCGTCCTTGATGCCGCGCCTGAGCTCGAGCAGCCCGGCCGGGCCGATCACGAGGTTGGAGACCGCGCCATTGGCGGGGATCCCAACGGTGGAGCCGACGGGCGTCAGCCACTCGGGGATCCCGCGGCGCTGGGAATCGGCCCCGCGATGAGCGATCCTCGACCGCAAGCCGGGCGGATCGACCGGGGCGAAGACGCGCACGTCATGGCCGGCCGCATCGAGCGCCTCGCGAAGCCCTTCGACGTGCCGCATGACGCCCCCCGGGTAATTCCAGGAGTACGGCGAAACAAGACCGATCCTCACTCGACAACCGTACCAGCGGCCACGGGCCGCATTGGCCCGGGATTGCCGGTGCCCGGGCGCACCGGGCGTTGGCCCCCGACCGCGCCTATGATGGGCGCAATGCCCAGCCGCCACGTCGTCAAATTCACGTTCCTCAAGATCGATCCCGCATGGCGAAGACTGCCCGCGGAGGAGCGGATGGAGCACAAGCGCGAGTTCATCGCCGCCTGCGAGGACTTTGCCGACGGCCACATCCTGCGGTCGTTCTCGACCGTCGGCACGAGGGGCGACTGCGATGCCCTGATCCTCAGCCAAGCCGAGAACCTCGACCGGATCCACGAGCTGCACGTCGTGCTCAACCAGAGCGGCCTGATGAAGTGGTGCGAAATCCCTTACTCGTACCTCGCGATGACGAAGGAGTCCGAGTACTCCGACGAGGCTCGCCTCGAGATCCGCGAAGGGCACAGCAAGTACCTGTTCGTCTACCCGTTCGTCAAGACCAGGGCCTGGTACGCGCTGGATGCGAAGGAGCGCTGGCGGATCATGCAGGAGCACATCGAGGTCGGCCGCGAGTACCCGAGCGTCGACCTCAACACCTCCTACTCGTTCGGCCTCGACGATCAGGAATTCGTCGTCGCCTTCGAGACGAACAACCCCGCCGACTTCCTCGACCTCGTCCAGCGGCTTCGGACGACCGAATCCTCGCTCTACACGCTGCGCGACACCCCGACCTTCACCTGCGTGGCCGGGTCGCTCGAGAAGGTCCTCGGTTCACTCGATGGCGAAGTCGCCGTCGAGGCTCCCAGCGCCTGAACGTCGAACGAGCGTCAGACGGCGGAGCAGGACGGCTCTTCGTCCGCGACGCGGAACGAGGAACCGCAACCGCAGGCTGCGACGACGTTTGGGTTCTCGACCTTGAAGCCGGCCCCCATCATCTCGTCGACGAAGTCGATCACCGAGCCCTTCACGTAGGGCAGGCTCTCTCCGTCGACCAGCAGGGTGATCCCGTCGGCGTCCACGACCTCGTCACCATCGCGACGCTCGTCGAAGACGAGTACGTACTGGAAGCCCGAGCATCCACCGCCCTTCACGCCGACACGGAGCCCGTCGACGCTGCCACTCTGACGCTGCTGTTCGAGGAACTCGCGGATCTTCTCCGCGCCCGTGTCGGTGACGGTGATCATCTTCGGTAAGTGTAGCGCCGGAGGATGCGTCCGAGGACGGAACGGTGGTGGCCGTCCCGGGCCGCTACCCTCGGACTCGCAATGCAGATGGAAGGCCTTCCGGTACACAACGACCCGACCCCGAGCGAGCTCACCGAGCGGATCGAGAACGCGATCCCCGGAGCCAAGGTGCTCGAGGCCGACGGGGACGGACACCACTTCCGCGTCAAGGTCGTGGCCCCCGCTTTCGAAGGCCTCTCGCTGCTCGAACGCCACCGCACGATCAACGAAATCTTCGCCGGCGAGCTCGGCGGGCGAATCCACGCGCTCTCGATGAGCTGCCTGACACCAGAGGAGAACCAGTGACCGAGAACGCCGAGAACGGACTCCGCGACGCGATCCAGGGAGCGATCGCCGACAACGAGGTGATCCTCTTCATGAAGGGCACACCCGAGCAGCCGATGTGTGGCTTCTCCGCCCGCACGGTGGCGATCCTCCAGGCTCACGAGGCTGCGTTCGCTGCGGTCGACATCCTTCCCGACCCGCGAATCCGCCAGGAGCTCTCGGCTTTCTCGAACTGGCCGACGATCCCCCAGCTGTTCGTAAAGGGTGAGCTCGTTGGTGGCTGCGACATCATCACCGAGTTGGCTGACAGCGGGCAGCTCGCCCCGATCCTCGGCGTCGAACAGCCGGCGGAGCCGACTCCCGAACCGACTGGCGGCGCAGCCCCGAAGGCGCCGCCGATCCAGATCGACCGACCCTCCGAGTAGCCGTCCGCGCCGCCGGGCGGCTCAGACGGCCGGGCAGGCCGAAACCCGCTGCCGTTCGACCGGCAGGGTCAGTCGGGGCCGCTGCCCGCAGGCGGCACGTCGGCCTGATCGCCTGACTCGGGCTGAGGTTCGAGAGCGAGCCGCTCGAGGATCCGCTTCGAGTCGCAGATCGCCTCACCGTCGATCTCGAGGACCGGCACGACCCGTTGGCCGCTGATCTCCTCGACGCCGTCGCGCTTGGAGCGGCGAAGCGGCTCGACCACCTGGGTGTGAGCGACTCCGAGACGGTTCAGTTCACGGGCAACCCGACCGCACGGGCAGAGGAAGTCGGTCGGAACGGGACAGCGGTGGAGGACGACGTCGCTTGCCATCGCCTCAGCGGGTCGCGACACCCGCGACGGCCTCCACTCGCTTGACGGTGCCGCCGGCGATCCGCAGCGGCAACGGCTGGCGCGATCCCGGCTTCCTGAGCCGGTCGCCTTCGTACTCGCGCCACCATGCGACCGTCCGCTCCAACGTCTCCTCGTGTGGCGTCTGCGTCCAACCGAGCTCGCGCTTGGCCCGGGTCGAGCGATACGCCCACCGCTGGCTCGCAAGCTCGACCTCGCCCCTCGTGATCATCGTCCTGCCCGGCAGCTTCTCCATCACGTCGGCCATCGCGAGGGCGACGCTCGTCGGCAACTTCAGCGACGGCGGCTCGACTCCGCTGAGGCGGCCGAGGTCGGCGAACAGCCTCGTCAAGGTGAAGTTCCGGCCGCCGAGGATGTACCGCTCCCCCGGCTCGCCAAGCTCGGCGGCGAGGATGTGGCCCTCGGCGACATCGTTCGCATCCACGATGCAGAGCGTCCCATCCACGTAGGCGGGGATTTCACGCCGCATGAAGCGGCGGACGATGTCGGTCGAGGACCTCCTCCAGTCACCGGCCCCGAAGACCTGGCCGGGCATCACGATCACGAGCGGCAGGCCGCGAGCAGCGATCCTCAGCGCCTGCACCTCGGCCTCGGCCTTGCTCTCCGGGTAGGCGAAGCCTAGCCCGGACAGGCCGTCGATCTGCGTCTCGTCCGCCGTCAGGCCGGCGGGCGCAGGCCCGAGAGCCGAAACCGAGGAAGTGAGCACAGCCCGTTCGACCCCGGCCTTGAGCGCCTCACCGAGAACCACGCGCGTGCCTTCGACGTTGACCTTGAAGTACTCCTCGCGGGTCGAGCGCAGCGAGGTGACTCCCGCGGCGTGGTAGACCGTCCCGACCCCCTTCATTGCCCGGCGGATCGCCCTGCGGTCGTTGACGTCGGCGAGGATGCGCTCGACCTCGAGGCCCTCGAGCGGCTCCTTCGGGGAGTCGGGCCGGAGGGTCACCCGGACCTCCTCGCCCCTTGCCAGCAGTGCCCGGACGAGGTGATGCCCGACGATCCCGGTTGCGCCTGTGACAAGGGTCGGAGCCATCCCGGGCAGGGTAGCGCGGCTGGTAGGGTCCGGCACGATGCCTGACGTCGCCGTCGTTGCGGATACCTGCCACTACATGCCGTCGGAGCTGGTCCAGAAGCTTGGCATCAAGCTCGTCTCGCTCCATGTCCTCCTCCCCGACGGCAGTGAACGGCTCGAGACCTCCTACCCGGACTTCAACGAGTTCTACGAACTGCTGATGAGCTCGACCGACGAGCTCCCGAAGACCTCGCAGCCATCTCCCGGTGAGTTCCTCGAAGTCTGGGAGCCACTGCTCGACGAAGGACGCGAAGTCGTCTCGCTGCACATCGCCGGTGGGGTCTCGGGCACCCATTCCTCGGCGGTCCAGGCACGCGAGACGCTTGGCCCGCGCGCGGAGCGCGTCCACCTCGTCGACACCCGCTCCGGAGCCGGGGGCGAAGGCCTGATCGTGCTCGCAGCGGTCGCCGCCGCCCAGTCGGGCCGCAGCGGAGCCGAGACAGCCGCCCATGCCCAGGCCGCACGCGAACGGATGAGGATCTGGTTCTCGGTCGACACTCTCGAGTACTTCGAGCGCGGCGGGCGAATCGGGCGGGCCCAGGCATGGATCGGCTCGGCCCTGAAGATCAAGCCGATCCTGACGATCGAGGACGAAGTCGCACCGGTCGAACGGGTGCGAACGACCACCAAGGCGTTCCAGCGGATGGTCGAGTTCCTCGAGCTGCTCCAGGCCGAAGGCCAGGACGGTTGGTGCGTTCAGCACATCCGGCGCCCCGACCAGGCTGCCGCTCTGGTCGCAGAGGGACGCAAGATCTTCGGCAATGAGCCGCTCTTCGTCTCGGAAGTCGGACCGGTGATGGGTACCTACGCCGGCCCGGGAATGCTCGGCGTCGGAGGGGTTCCCCTCGCGATGGCCGACGTCAACCGCTGACCGGAGCCCCTCGCGAGGCGTTCGGCGGAGCTTCGTGCTCGCCGATCAGCGCTTGCGGCGCCCGCGCAGCATCAGCCCACCGAGGGCGAACACTCCGCCGCCGATGACGAAACCGGCTGCCGCAGCGGCGGCCGTGTACTGATCGCGGTTCTCGGCGAGCTTGCCTCGCCATGCGGTGAGCTTGACCACCTCACCGCGAAGGCTGACGATCGAGTTCGCGAGCTCGGCCCGGTTCTGCTCGATCGAGTTGCGGATCTCCTCGGGTGTGCGGCCTGAGCTCACTTCTTCACCTCGTTCGCTGTCTTCTGGACTGCCTGCGGCGACACAGGGGCGACCGGGGTGCTGCCGGCCACGTGAGTCGGCTTGTCGGGGTTGGCCAGTGCCTCTCCCCCGCTGATCACCGTCTCCTTGATCTTGGTCGCTTCACCGATCGCCATCGTCGGCTTCGGGTTGGCCCTCAGCCACTTGTTGGCGATGAAGGCCGAGACGCCGGCAAGGACGAAGAGCAGGATCGCGACGATCAGGAACCCGACCCAAATGTCGTCGGGGAAGAAGATGTCGGCGATCACCCAGGCGAGAGCCTCGAGCAGGAAGATCAGGCCGAAGACCGCGAACACAGCGAACGCGATCGCGACACCGGCACCGCGCCCGAAGGTGGTTGCCTGCTGCTTGACCTCGGCCTTCGCGAGTTCGATCTCCTCACGGACGAGCAGCGATGCCCGCTCCGAGATCGAGGCGATGGCCTTCGTCAGGCCGTCCTGGGGGGAGTTCGAATCAGCCACGGATCTTCTTGAGGACACGGGCGACCGCGAACCCGGCAGCGAAGGCGACCGCGATCGCCTTCTCGGGAGCCATCGGTGCGGACTGTTCGGCGCTCGCCGCGGACTGCGTCGGCGGCTTGTACTGCGACTGGGCCGAGGACGGAGTGGCCGGCGGCGGCGTGCTGGAAGAAGCGCCCGGCTTGGGCGGATCGGCCGGCTTGGCGGCCTTCGGCGGTTCTGCGGCCACCGGCGGCTCTGGCTCCTCCGGGGAGTCGCCCTGCTTGGCGAAGGACGGAGCCGGCGCAGGCGGGACGGGCGGAGCGGACGCTGCGGGCGGGACCGGCGGCGACGGCGGGACGGCAGGCTGGTCCGTGGTCGGCTGCTCGGAAGGCGGTACCGGATCGGAACCGGGCGTACCGGAACCTTGGCCCGCCGACTTGGAGTCGCGGGGGTTGTCGGCCGGGGTGCTGAAGCTCATCGCCTCGGGGGCTCCGTGCCGAAGACCTTCACCCAGACCTGCTCGGCTCCCTTTTCGGCGATCTTGCTCACGGCAAGGCCGATCAAGGCGATCATTCCGGCCCAGATCAGGCTCTGGATCAGTTCGTTTTCCTTCATAACCCTGATCTAAGCAGAGCCGGCGGACTAGCGGGTGTTATGTGCGGGCGACCCCAGCCCGCCGCAGACCGTCTCGGCGACGAATGCCGCGGCCCTGTCGAAGTCGCTCTCATCGGAGGGGATCAGATCGAAGATCCAGCCGGTCAGGACCTGCTCGATCGCACCGTAGAAGGCGAGGGCGGCGTAGGTCGACTCGACCTCGTCTCGCAGCTCGCCGCTCTCCTGCCCCTCGCGGACGATCGCGGCGATCATTTCGTACGCCTCGCGGATCTCGGCGAGGTGGGTGCGCCCGAAGGTGTTGACCGCTCGGGTGACCTCGACGATGATCACCCTCATCAACTCGGGGTCGTAGCGGTAGCTCTCGACGATGAACGATGCGACCCGCTCGAGTTTGTCCCTGGCCGGGAGGTCACGGCGGCCGATCTCCGCGATCTGAGCGATCAGCAGCTTCCAGCGCTGGGTGAACAGCTCGTCGAGGATCGCTTCCTTGCTGTCGAAGTAGTGGTAGACCAAGCCGTGGGCCACGCCGGCCTCGTCGGCGATGTCGCTGATCCGTCCGGCCGTGAAGCCCTGATTTGCGAAAACCTTGACCGCGGCGTCGAGGATCCGCTGGCGCTTCTCGGCCGCGGCGTCGGCACGCGAAGTCACTCGCTCGCCTCCAGCGGCGTGAGCGACGCTTCGGGCCTTGCGAGCTCGATCAGTGGCATTGCCTCCCTCACCTGATTGCGCAGGCTACGGTCAAGCTCGGCGGTGACGACCCCCGGGTCCTCCGACCCGAGCTCGGCGAGGATCCTCCCGTCGGGGCCGACGATCATCGACCGCCCTCCAGTCGGCTGGCCCGCGCCGTCGAGGCCGCACTGGTTGGCCGCGACGACGTGGCATCCGGTCTCTATCGCCCTTGCGCGCAGCAGCGACTCCCAGTGAGCCTCGGTCGTCTCACGGGTGAACGCTGCCGACACGCAGAGAACCTCGGCTCCATTGGCCGCAAGGTTGGCTGCCAAGGCCGGGAAACGGATGTCGAAACAGATCAGCAGGCCGGCCACGGCGCCGTCGGCGAGATGGGTAAGGACCGGCCCCTCACCCGGTTCGAAGATGTCCGACTCGCGATAGCGGCGGTCGGCTATGTCCGCGTCGAACAGGTGGATCTTGCGGTAGACGGCGCGCATCCGGCCCTGCGGATCGAAATGGGCGACCGTGTTGCCGAGGCGCTCATGGCCCTCGCGCGACTCGGCGAACGAACCGGAGACGAGGTCGATCGAAAACTCGGCTGCCAGCCGCGAACACATTCGCATCGCCGGGCCGTCGAGCGATTCGGCACCGGCCAGGGTCTCGCCGTCACCGCCGAGTACCGGCCACTTCTCCGGCAGTACGACGAGGTCCGCGCCCGCTGTGGCCGCCTCCCGGATTCCCGCCTCGGCCGCGCCGAGATTCGCCTCCTTGTCGCCTGCACAAGCAAGCTGAACGACTGCCGCGAGCAACGTCTTCTCCCCCTTGTTTCCGGACGGTGATGCCGCCGGAATCGCTGAGAGTATCGTCGGAGCAGATGCGTCCGCACTCCGATCAGACGGCTCGGCCATGAGCGCCCCGACCGCCTGGCGCGGCGAGTATGGATCGGTCCGCCCGGCCGGAACGGAGGCGCTGCGCCTGCCGCCCGAGCAACCGCGCCCGGTGCGCCGTGGCCACCTGCTCAAGCAGTGGCGATATGTGGCCGTCCACCACGAGGAGATGCAGATCTGCGCTGCGACGATCGCGGTCGGACCGGGCCGCAGCACCTTCTGGGCGATCTGGGACCGGGTCAACCGCGAGCTGACGGAAGGAAGCCACAAGAGGATGACCGGGGTCGAGACCCCGGATGGACGCCTGGTGATCGCCGACGGCGGGGTGTCGGCCGAGTTCGAGCTTGACGAGGTCCCTGGAGTCGAGACGATCACGCCGGTTGGCAAGGATTGGACCTGGACCCGCAAGCAGGGCGGGATCGCCGCTCGCGGGCGCGTCACCGTGAACGGGCGGACGGTCGAGCTCGAGGCGCCGGCGATCATCGACGACTCGGCCGGGTACCACCCCCGCCGAACCGACTGGCGCTGGTGCAGCGGCGTCGGGACGCTGAACGACGGGCGACCCGTCGCCTGGAACTTCGTCAATGGCCTCAACGACACCCCGGGAGCGAGCGAGCAGACGGTCTGGATCGACGGCGAGGCCCACCAGACCGAGAGTCCGCGGATCTCGACCGACCTGAGCAACGTCGCCTTCGTCGAGGGCGGTCGGCTCGACTTCCACGAGGAGGAGGCCCGCGGCCACGCCGAGAACCTCGTGATCGTGCGATCGAGCTATACGCAGCCGTTCGGTCGGTTCAGCGGCCGCCTCCCCCATGCCGGATCGCTCGCGCAGGGTCTTGGCGTGATGGAGACTCACTCGGCCGTTTGGTGAGGGGGACTCGTCCCGGTCAACCGGCGGCAGTCGGGCCGATGCCCTGTCGCAGCCCCAGCTGACACGTCGATCTCAGGTCTGAAGCCGGCGATGCCTGCGAGGTCAGGGCCATGCCAGCAACATCAGCCTCCGGTTTCCGTCGGCCTTTCGATACCAAGGACCGCCGAAGCTCCGGACCAGCCACTGGAAGACGTCGGCGACGCCATGGCACGCCCGGACAGCAGCGCGCCGCGTGGGCCTCGAATCGCACGACCGCCCCATCCAGAGGCGGAAGCCCGAGTCGCACCAGTCGCGCGGGTAGGGCACCGAGGCCCTGCGGGGAGAGCGAGCCGCATCCCAGCCGTAGCCCCTCGCGCCGTAACAGCGGTCGTGCCAGTCGCAGGCGTCGACGAAGTCGTAGATCGCGTTGCGGTCCTTCCAGGCGGTCGCGCTGCCGAGCGCTCCGGGGCCGCAGCCCTCTGCCCTCGCTTCGGGCGCAGCCACAGCAGAGTGACCCAGGGCCACGATCAGCAGGCCGAGAGCGATCAGGGCGAGAGCTGAAGGGCGGCGGCTGCAGGACGTGGCGAAGGGCGCGGGCACAGACCGCAGACTGGCGAAGCAATTGCGCAGCATGGGGCGCGATTCGCCAAGGATTCGAGCAGGTCACAGGTCGTACCGGGGAAGCTGCTGGCGAGTGGCGATAGCGTTGTCGCATGCTCACCGCGCCGACCAAGCAACTGGCTGGACTTGCCCTGATCGCAGCCCTCGCGGCAGGCGGCTGTGGCTCGTCCGAACAGGCCGATTCCGAACGGGCAACCACGACAGCCGCCAAGCAGGCAGCCAAGCAGGCAGCCAAGCCGACCAAGACCACTGCCGGAGAAAAGAGAGTCGTCGTGATGCCGGACCTGCTCGGCACCGGCGTTTACGAGGCCCAATGCAAGCTGGTGGCGTTGGGGCTCGGGTGGAGCGCAGACGGGCGCGATCCCACCATGGAACCCGAGGCCCCGTGCGGATCGCTTGACACGGCCGCACCGGTACCCAACCCGCCGATCCAAGCGCAGAAGCCGAAGCCCGGGACCAAACTGCTGAGCGGCGGAGTGATCGGGCTCGCGACCAGCTGCGCCAACCAGCGCGCACCGAAGGACGGGCCCTACTGCCTCTCGGGGCAGCCGGGATCGCCCTGATTGCCTGCCGCCTCGCGAACCGGTCCGTCCGACTGACCGTCGCCGGTCAGGGCCTCCCGCCCGGCCCTCACCAGATGCGTTCGACCCCGTAGGAGTCGAACGATGGGTCGGCGCTGATCACGGGGATCCGTTCGCTGAGGGCCTGAGCAGCGATCATCCGATCGAACGGGTCCTTGTGATCGCGGCGGAGCGGAAGCGACCGACTGGACCAGGCGTGCTCCGGGGTGACAGGCAGCGACTCGATGCCCTCCCGCTCGCTGGCGATGAGGGGATCCTCGGTGAACTCGAGGCGACCTGTGGCGACCTTTATCCCCATCTCCCAGAGAGAGGCTGCGCTGATGAGGATCCGATTTGCTCTCGGTGCGATCGCTTCCCTCGCCACCGGACTCAGTCGCCGGTCGTCCTCGAGGAACCAGATGAGGGCATGGGTGTCGAGGAGTGCCGCTCTCACATGTACTCCTCGAACTCGGGGAGCGGGTCGTCGAAATCGTCGGACATCCAGATCTTCCCCTTGAGCGCCCCGAAGCCGCGGGTCTCAGCCGGCGCCTCATAGCGAACGAGCCTGGCGACAGGCTCGTCGCCCCGATGGACGATCACCTCATCCCCGGCCTCGACCGCCCTGAGCAGCTTCGAGAAGTTGGTCTTGCACTCATGGACCTTGACGTGGTGCACTTGCTTCATGGTGCCAGCTTAGTCTACTTAGTCCACCTGCTCAAGTCGGTTTCGAGTTGCACCCGACGCAGAACCGTGGCAATCGGCGGTCCGACGCATGCCCGCGATCGGGACGACGGCATGATCAACGGGGCGGCTCGCGGCAGGCCCGCCCCGGACCGGGCCCGGGCGCCGGCCCGTCAGCCGAGGAAGCTGCCGGTCGCCGACTCCGGCGGCCCGGCGACGGCACCCGACTCGCGGAGCGCGGCGATCTGCTCCGCCGAGTAGCCGGCGGCGGCCAGCACTTCGTCGGTGTGCTCCCCAAGCCCGGGGCCCGGGAGGCGGTCCGTGTCGGCAGGAGTCGCGGAGAACTTGATCGGCGCCCCGAGCAACCGGACCGGCTTCTCGGCTCCGGGCTGGGTCAGCGGTGCGACCATCGCCCTTGCCTTGACCAGCTCCGACTCGAGCGCCTCGTCGAGAGTGAGCACAGGGGTCAGGCAGCAGTCGACGCGGGAGGCGAACTCCTCCCACTCGTCGCGGGTCCTCGAGAGGAAGATCCCCTCGACCTCGCGGTGAACATCGGAGCCGACCGGCTGGAACTGCTGGTCGATCAGGTCCGGCCGCTCCACCCCTTCGCAGAACGCCTTCCAGAACTTCGCCTCGAGCGCGCCGAGCGCGATATGGCCGTCGGAGCAGGCATACGGCCGATAACAGATCAGCGACCCCGCAAGCCCGACGTTCCCCCGCTTCGGCGACTCACCCTCCAACAACCCCTGCGCGGCCGGCATCCCGAGCCATGAGAGAGCGCCGTCGAACATCGAGACGTCGACGAACTGCCCTTCGCCGCTGCCGTCGCGCGCACGCAGCGCCGCGAGGATCCCGAACGCAGCCATCAGCGCGCCTCCGCCGATGTCGGCGACCTGCCCCGCGTTCTGGATTGGCGGACCGTCGGCCTCGCCGGTCATGCCGAGCATGCCGCCGAGCGCGAGGTAGTTCATGTCGTGGCCTGCCGCGTCGCGTCCGGGGCCGTCCTGGCCGTAGCCGCTGATCGCGCAGTACACGAGTCCCGGGTTGATCTCCTTGAGCGCCTCGTAGCCGACACCGAGCCTGTCGAGCACGCCGGGACGGAACGATTCGAGCAGGACGTCGGCGTCCTTGACCAACCGCCTCAGGACCTCCTTGCCCTCGTCGGACTTGAGGTCGATGCGAATCGAGCGCTTGTTGCGGTTGAGCGAGAGGAACAGGGCGCCCGCGGCGGACTGCTCGACTCCCGGGTAGGCGGGCGGAGCCCAGCGGACGTAATCGCCCATGCCCGTGTCCTCGACCTTGAGCACGTCGGCCCCGAGGTCAGCAAGCAGCAGCGAGCAGAACGGGCCCGGCAGCAGCCGCGAGAGGTCGAGGACCTTGAGCCCGGAGAGGGCGCCCTCGCTCACGGCTTGACTCCTGCGACTTCGCGCTTCGGGCAGCCGAGCATCTCGCGCGCTTCGGCTACGGTCGCGGGCCTGCGGCCCGCCGCCTCGGTCAGCTCGCGGGCCTGAGCGATCAGCTGGCCGTTGCTCTCGACCATGCTGCCATCGGGCAGGTAGAAGTTGTCCTCCACACCGGCGCGGATGTTGCCGCCCAGGCGCAGCGCGGCCTCGATCAGGCCCCACTGGTCGCGCGAGACCCCGATCACTCCCCAGTTGTGGCGCACGTTGGCGATCTGGTCGCGCATGTGCTCGAGGTTCCCGGGAGTCGGGCGGATCCCGCCGGTCACGCCCATCACGCACGAGACCTGCAGCGGCTCATGGAGGATCCCCATGTCGAGCAGCGGGTCGAGGTTCGCGATGTGACCGGAGTCGAAGCACTCGTGCTCCGGGCGGATGCCCTCCTCGTTCATCGCCTCGAGCAACTTGGTGATCGTGTCGAAGCTGTTCTCGAAGACGGCGGAGAAGACGAACTCCTTGCGCCGGCGCGAGTACTTCGCGTAGTTCATCGAGCCCATGTTGAGCGCGGCGACGTCGGGCTTCAGTTCCTTCAGGTAGGCGATCCGCTTCTCGAGCGGGACACCGATCGCGCCGGTCGAGTAGTTGATGATCACGTCGTCCACTTCGGCGAGGATCGCCTGGGTGATCGCGCGGAAGTCCTCGACCTCGTAGCTCGGAACCCCTTCGGGAGTGCGCGCGTGGATGTGGATCATCGAACCGCCCTCGTCGACGATCCGCCCCGCTTCCGCCGCGTACTCCTCCGGCGTGTAGGGAATCGCCGCGCACTGGTCGCGGTTGGCGACCGCGCCACTGATCGAGCAAGTGATGATGACGGGGTCTTCGAAGCTCATACCGGCACCACTGCGTTTCGCTTCCAGGGCCGGCTGACCGTCTTGCCCTCGGCCATCTCGAGCGCGCGACAGACGACCTTTCTCGTTTCGCGCGGGTCGATCACGTCGTCGATCATGCCGTTCTTCGCGGCGATGTAGACGTCGATGATCTTGCGGTATTCGCCGATCAGGTGGGCCTTCATCGCCTCCGGGTCGTCGGCTGCCTCGACCTGCTTGCGCATCACGATCTCGACTGCGCCCTCGGCCCCCATCACCGAAATCTCGGCCGACGGCCAGGCGACGATCAGGTCGGGCTCGTAGGCGCGGCCGTTCATCACGTAGTAGCCCGCGCCGTAAGCCTTGCGGGTGATCACGGTGATCTTCGGCACGGTCGCGTTGGCGACGGCGTGGAGCATCTTCGCCCCGTGGCGGATGATCCCGGCCTCCTCGACCTTGCTGCCGACCATGAAGCCGGGCACGTCCTGGATGAACAGCAGCGGGATCCCGAAGGCGTTGCAGAGGTTGACGAACCGGGCCGCCTTGTCGGCCGAGTCGTTGTCGAGGATCCCGCCGAGCTGCTTGGGCTGGTTGGCGACGATCCCGCACGGGCGACCGCCGAAGCGGGCGAAGCAGGTGATGATCGTCTTCGCCCACTGGGGCTTCAGGTCGAAGTACTCGCCGTCGTCGACGATCCGGCGGATCACCTCGTACATGTCGTAGGGCTTGCGGTTGCTCTCGGGGAGCACGTCGAGCATGTCCTCGTCGGCGCGGTCGACCGGATCCGACGACTCGCGCCGCGGCGGCGCCTCGCCGTTGTTCTGTGGGAAGAAGGCGAGGTAGGCCTTGATCTTCTCGATGCACTCCTCGTCGCTCTGCACCTCGAGGTCGCCGACCCCGGACTTGCGGCAGTGGACTCGACTGCCACCGAGCTCCTCCTGGGTGACTTCCTCACCGACTGCCGCGCGCACGAGGTGGGGCCCGGCGAGCGCCATCGAGCCGCGGCCCTTGACCATCGGAACGAAGTCGGCGAGACCGGGGATGTAGGCGGTGCCGGCGGCGCACGGCCCCATCAGGGCTGCGACCTGCGGGATCACGCCGCTCATCACGACCTCCTCGCGGAAGAGATGGCCGGTGTCGGCGAACAGCGAGCCGACCGCCTCCTGGATCCGGGCCCCGGCCGAGTCGAGCAGCCAGACGAGGGGGATCCGTTTGGTCAGGGCGAGCTCGCGGATCCGAGCGACCTTCTTCTCGCCGCTCATGCCCATCGAGCCGGCCATCACGGTGAAGTCGTAGGCGACGATCGCGGTCTCGCGGCCCTCCACCTTGCCGAAGCCTGTCACTACGCCGTCGGCCGGGGCTTCCTTACCCTCGAGCGCTCGGACCGAGTAGTGGATCCCGGCGTGGATGCCGAGCTCGGCGAAAGTTCCCTCGTCGCAGAGCAGGTCGACCCGTTCGCGAGCGGTGAGCTTGCCCGCCTCGTGCTGGGCGTCGATCTTTTCCTGCCCGCCCCCGAGCTTCGCGACGGCGCGGCGCTCGGCGAGGTCCTCGGCGAGCGGCCGGAGGATCGACTGCGGGGCTGGCTCGTCACTCATCGTCCGACCTCTGCAGCTGCTTTCGCAGCCGATGGCTGCGAAAGCTCGGTCTCCGGCCTCATCAATCTCATTGCCCGGTCCAATTCGGGTCGCGCTTCTCGAAGAAGGCGGTCACGCCTTCGCGAAGGTCATCGGTCGAAAAGGCGAGCGTGAGGTTGTGGCGGAGGTATTCGAGCGCCTCCTCGAGCGGCATGTCCTGCTGGCGGTGGATCGCGTCCTTGCCGAGCTTCATCAGCAGCGGGGAGCGGGTGGCGAGCTTGGTAGTCCACTCCGCCAGGGCCGAGTCGAGCTCGGCGTCGGGCACGACCTTGTTGACGATGCCGATCCGGTGGGCTTCCGTGGCGTCCATCCGTTCGCCGAGCAGCAGCATCTCCGTCGCCTTCTTCCGGCCGACGTTGCGGTAGATCAGCGCCATGATCATGAACGGGAAGATCCCGACGTTGATCTCCGGGGTGCCGAAGGTCGCCTTGTCGGAGGCGACGATCAGGTCGCAGGCGAGAGCCAACCCGAGGGCGCCTGCCAGCACGTGACCCTGGGCCCGCAGGACGACCGGCTTGCCGAGCTCGCCGATCAGCAGGAAGAGCCGAGGGAAGCGGGCCGTGCCCGCGTGCTTGTGGACGAGCGGGACGTCGGCGCCAAAGGTCGAGAGGTTGCCACCGGACGAGAAGGTCTTCGGGTCGGTCGAGGCGAGCACGACACAGCGAACCTCGGAATCGTCGCGTGCACGTTCGAAGGCAGCGATCAGCCCGTCGAGCATCGCGTCGGAGAGGCTGTTCTTCGTCGACGGGTCGTCGAGCGAGATCGTCGCGACCCCGTCTGCGACCTCGTAGCGGACCGGCCCCTGTGACTGCTCCTCACTCATCGGCCCCAACCCTGCCAGATCAGGCGCGGTTACGCCATCACGCGAGGGCGGGCGGCGGTACCATCGCCCTGCGGGCGACAAGATCGCCTCCGAACAGCCAAACCCAGAGGAGAGCAACCCAGATGTCAGCCACTTCGGATGTGATCAAGCCCGATTACGCGGCACAGCAGAAGCACTTCATCTTCAACGAGGACCACGAGCGGCTTCGCGAGTCGATCGGTGGCTTCATCACCAAGGAGCTCACACCCCACGCAGACGAGTGGGAGGAGACGACCTTCCCCGACTCCGTCTTCCACCGGATGGGCGAGCTCGGCTTCCTCGGCCTCTCGATGCCCGAGGAGTACGGCGGCCAGGGTGGCGACTACTTCTGCAACCTCGTCCTCGCAGAGGAGCTCGCACGCTCGAACTCCGGCGGCCTCGCGATGGGCGTCGCAGTCCACACCGACATGGCGATGCCGCCGATCCACCTGTTCGGCACCGAGGAGCAGAAGCAGGAGTGGCTCGTCCCGGCGATCAAGGGCGAGAAGATCCTCTGCCTCGGCATCACCGAGCCGGACGCAGGCTCCGACGTCTCCGGCATCAAGACCCGCGCGGTCCGCGACGGTGACGAGTGGGTCATCAACGGCTCGAAGACCTACATCACCAACGGCCACCGAGCCGACGTGATCGTGCTCGTCACCAAGACCGACCCGGACGCCGGCTACGACGGCTTCTCGCTGTTCCTCGTGCCGATGGACGCCCCGGGCGTGATCCGCGAGAAGAAGCTCGAGAAGCTTGGCATGCACGCATCCGACACCGCGCTGCTCGCCTTCCAGGACGTGCGCGTCCCCGACTCGGCGATGCTCGGCCAGGAGGGCAAGGGCTTCTACCACATCATGTGGGAGCTCCAGGGAGAGCGCCTGATCGGCGCCGCCGGATGCGTCGCAGGGGCACAGCTGTGCTTCGAGAAGACACTCCAGTACGCGCTCGAGCGCAACGCCTTCGGTCGCCAGATCGGCAAGTTCCAGGTGATCCGCCACAAGTTCGCCGAGATGGCGACGGCGATCGAGTCGGCCCGCCAGATGGTCTACATGACCGCCTGGAAGTTCAACAACGGCGAGTACCCCGTCCGCGAGATCTCGATGGCGAAGCTCCACTCGGCCCGGGTCGCGGTGGACGTGGCCGACGAGTGCATCCAGATCCACGGCGGAGCCGGCTACATGAAGGAGTACGGAGTCGAGCGCGTCTGGCGCGACATGCGCCTCAACCGCATCGGAGCCGGCACCGACGAGATCATGCTCGACGTGATCGGCCGCTCCTACGGCCTTTGATCCGAGCGGAATCCTGACCCGCTGCCGGGCTTGCCCGGCAGCGGCTTGATCCAATGCCAGAGCTGATCGGTTCGTACACGCAGATCCCGGCCGCGGGAACTCCTCCGAAGATCATCGAGGAAGCCGTCGGCCGAGTGAACACGGGCGAGGACCGCCTGAGCGTCGCCCTGATGACCGCCCCGGCGGGTTGGGCAGAGCCGTTCCAAACACCTGAGTTCGATGAGTGGACAGTCGTCACGGAGGGCGCAATGGACGTCGAATTCGACGGCGGAACGATGACCGTCCCGGCTGGCCAGACTGTGCTCGTTCGCTCCGGTGAGCGAGTCCGTTACTCGACACCCAGCGGAGCGAAGTACGTGGCGATCTGCCTGCCGGCGTTTCACCCGGACACCGTCAGGCGGGAGGCAGAGTGAGCGCCGGCGGCAACGCTGTCCTGAAGCCCGACTTCGGCGCGGCAACGGCGCCGATACCTCCGTTCACCGAGGAGCACGAGGCGTTCCGCGTCTCGGCCCGCGGCTGGATCGAGCGCGAGCTGCGCCCCCACGCCGACCAGTGGGAGGCCGACAAGTGGATCCCCGAATCGGCCTTCAAGGCGATGGCCGAGCAGGGGTACTTCGGGCTGAAGTTCGACCCGGCCTACGGCGGCGACGGCGATGAGGTGGCGGCAGCCGTGCTCGCGATGGAGATGGCCCGCTGCGGCTCCGGCGGTGTCGCAGCCGGACTCGGCGCCCACATGGAGATCGCCCTGCCGCCGATAGCCAAGTTCGGCGACGAGGAGCAGAAGCAGCGCTGGCTGGTGCCCGGGATCAAGGGGGACATCGTCGCCGCGCTTGCGATCACCGAGCCGGATGCAGGCTCCGACGTCGCCGGCCTCAAGACGACTGCCACACCGGTCGACGGAGGCTGGATCGTCACCGGGGAGAAGTGCTACATCACCGGCGGCTGCCGGGCCGACGTGATGGTCACCGCAGTCCGGATGGCCGGCACCCAGCGCCACGACGGGATCACCTTCCTCGCGATCGAGCGGGGCGAGGGAGTCCAGTCGAGCGCCTTGGAGAAGATGGGTTGGCACGCCTCGGACACGGCGTTGATCAAGTTCGACGAGGTCTTCGTGCCGGAGGAGAACCTGCTCGGCGAGGTCGGCGGAGGCTTCGCCCTGATCATGGCCAACTTCCAGTGGGAGCGGCTGACGATGGCGCTCGGCGCAGTCGGCGCGATGGAGGCCTGCTTCGAGCAGACCGTCAAGTACGCGCAGGAGCGCGAGGCGTTCGGCAGGCCGATCTCCAAGAACCAGGTGATCCGCCACAAGTTCGCCGAGATGGCGACGAAGATCGAGGTCGGCAGGGCGCTCAGCATGCACGCCCTGCGCCTCCACGTCGCGGGCCAGAACGCAGTGCAAGAGGTCTCGATGGCGAAGCTGCTGACCCAGAAGGCCGCAGTCGAGGTCGCCGACGAGTGCCTGCAGATCCACGGCGGTGCCGGCTACATGGTCGAGTACGGGATCGAACGAGCAGTGCGCGACGCTCGCCTCGGCCCGATCGGCGGCGGCACAGACGAGGTGATGAAGGAGATCGTCGGCAAGACGCTCGGGCTCTGAGGCCGCCGGGGCGATTCGTAACCTGCTCCGCTGATGACAGGTCAGGAACCCGCCCCGCAGCAGAAGCCGAAGTCCCGCGTGGCGCGCGCCGCGGGCGGGCTCGAGCACCAGGTGGAGCGAGCCGTCTTCGGAGCACGCTGGCTGTTGGCCCCGTTCTACGCGGGGATGATCGTCGCCCTCGTCGTGCTGCTCGTCAAGTTCGGCCAGGAGCTGTGGCTGATCGTCGCCCCGAAGGACCACCAGAGCAAGGAGGACACGGTCCTCTCGATCCTGACTCTCATCGACCTTTCGCTGATCGCGAACCTGCTGATCATCGTGATCTTCGCCGGCTACGAGAACTTCATCTCGAGGATCGGCTTTGCCGAACAGCATGAGGACCGCCCCTACTGGATGGGGCGAATCGACTTCTCGGGCTTGAAGATGAAGGTGATCGGCTCGCTCGTCGCGATATCGAGCATCGAGTTGCTCAAGGACTTCCTCGAGTCGGTCAAGGGTGATGAGCCGGCGAACATCAAGTGGCGGATCTACATCCACCTCGTCTTCCTCGCCAGCGGAGTCCTGTTCGCCGTGATGGACTACATCTCAGTGCGCCGCGAGAAGATCGAAGAGAGCCTGCACGAAGGCTGAGGCAGGCAGCGATCGCTCGCGCTAGGCGAGGAACGCAAGGAAGACGAACAGGCCGACGAAGACGACTCCGGCAACCCGCGAGAAGGAGCTCTCGAGGGGGGCGCCCCTGCCCGTGAACCCCTCGAGCAACCGGAACAGCGTGCCTGGCACCACCGCCAGCACGAGTCCCCACCGCATCAGCTCCAGCGGGTCTTCGAATAGACCTGGGAGCATCAGTGCGATCAGCTTGGCCGCGGCGACGATCGCGACGATCTTGACTAGATCCCGGGGGACGAACCGGTAGAGCGAGTCGGTAGTCGGCAAGCGATGCTTGATCAAGGGCAGCAGCTCCCCGAGACCGTAGACCGCGCCCGCAGCCCAGAGCTGCCAACAGGAACCGATCACGCCCCACGCCAGGAGAAGGAAGAATGCGACCCGCATCCCGGCTGAAGCCCACTTGAGGGCCGTGCGTTGGTCGGGAAGCGGCGGCGGGACCGATTGGCGGTAGCGATTCGGGAACCAAACCGCAGCAATGTGCTCGAGCGAGACCCTCGCGAGCATCGCGCCTGCGGCGACGATCGCGATTGCCTCCGCGTGCTGCTTGAGCATCGGGGGATCGATCTTCGACAGGGCCGGGATCAGATGGAGCAGCACGCTCGCCAGCCAGAACGCCATCAGCGGGGCGATGACAAAGTCCCCGAGCCGTTTCCAGCGGCCGTGAGCGCCCTCCCACTCGGCCCTGCGGAAGGGACGAACCTTCCCGACAATGATCGGCAAGCCAACGAAGAATGAGGACAAAGTCAGAAGCAGCAACGCTTCATTCCAACCCCGGAGCGCACCCCCGAAGATCGAGACGATCAGGAACGAGCCGATCGCGGCGGCGCCCCAGCCAGCGTCGATGATTCCGAGGATCAGGATCGCGAGGAAGAGGCCGTAGGCAGGCACGAGCTCCTTCCCCTCGAGACCGAGGCCCGCCTCGACTCCGACCGCGGCCGC
>JBAXRO010000007.1:0-47916 GCA_037131165.1 Actinomycetes bacterium
CCGCCTGCCGACAGGGCAGTGGGATGGAACTGGACCATCTCGAGGTCGGCGAGCGCCGCTCCGGCTGCGTGGGCGACGACCATGCCCCTGCCGACGGTCGCCAGCGGATTGGTCGTGCGCTGCCAGAGTGCTGCTGCTCCGCCGGTCGCCAGCAGGGTCGCTCGCGACTCGAGCTGCTCGCCTCCTGCGAGCGCGACCCCGCGGCATCCTTCGGAGTCGAGCAGCAGGGATTCGACCCGTAGACCTTCGAGCACAGTGATCAGGCGCGATTCGGCGGCGTCGGCCGAGAGCGAGCGGGTGATCCGCCGGCCGGTGGCGGCACCGCCGGCATGGACGATCCGCCTCGCGCTGTGGCCTCCCTCGAGCCCTAGCGATGGTCTGCCGTGGCGATCGCGATCCCAGGCAACGCCGAGGTCTGTCAGGTCGCGAAGGACGAGCCCGGCCTCGGCGCAGAGGATCCGAGCCGCCGACTCGCGGGTGGCCCCTCGACCGGCCTTGATCGTGTCCTCGAGGTGGAGGGCCGGGCTGTCCTCGGTTGCGAGTGCGGCCGCAAGGCCACCCTGCGCCCAATAGCTCGAGGATTCGGCCAGCGGCGTCGCCGAGATCAGCGTCACCCGTGCTCCGGCCCGGGCCGCTGTCAGGGCGGCATAGAGGCCGGCCGCGCCGGCTCCAACGACGATCAGGTCGGCCCTTTCGATCGCTGGCATGGCCCTAAGCTACCCGCGATGCCGCTTCCACGGATGTACCTCGGCACCGGCGATCATGAGACCGGCCCGGGGCACCCCGAACGGCCCGAGCGAATCAGGGCGGTTCTCGATGCCGTCGACCGGGTTGACGAGCTCGGGTGGGAAATGGGTGCTACGCAGTACGTCCAAGACCAAGTGCTGCTCGGTGTTCATTCCCCGGCCCATCTTGAGACCCTCCGCTCGCTCGATGCGGAGGGCGGCGGAACGATCGACCCCGACACCGTCATGTCGCCCGGTTCCCTCGCCGCCGCCAGAGAGGCGGTCGGTGCGGCTTGCGCCGCGGTCGACGCGGTCTGCTCCGGTCGAGCGCCGGCGGCATTCGCCCTGACCCGCCCTCCGGGGCACCACGCCGAACCCGACAGGGCAATGGGCTTCTGCCTGCTGTCGAACGTCGCGATCGCAGTCAGGTCGGCAGTCGACAGCGGTTACGCAAGCCGTCCGCTGATCCTCGACTGGGACGTCCACCACGGCAACGGCACCCAGGCAGCCTTCCTCGACGACCCGGACGTGATGTTCGTCAGCATCCACCAGCAGCCGCTCTGGCCGGGGACCGGTGGCCCCGCGGAGCGGGGCGAAGGGGAGGGGTTCGGCACGACGCTCAACCTGCCGGTCCCGCCGGGGAGTGGCGATCGCGAGTTCCTCTCGCTGATCGAGCATGTCGTCGGCCCCGTCGCCCGCAGCCATCAGGCGGACCTGATCGTGATCAGTGCCGGGTACGACGCCCATTCCAACGACCCGCTCGCCTCGTGCGAGGTCTCGACGGACGGCTTCGGGCTGATGGCATCCGCCGTCGCTCGGATCGGGGCCGAGCTCGGAGCGCCGGTCGCAGCGTCGCTCGAAGGTGGCTACGAGCTCGACTCGCTCTCGGCCGGGGTCGTTGCGGCCCTGCGAGGCCTCTCGGAGCCGGGGCCGGAAGCGGGGGTTGAGCGCAGTCCGCTCAGCGACGCGGCCTTGGCCGGGATGGCCGCCGCCGGTATCGCACTCGACCCCTGAATCGCGGTCTGAAGGCAAGGGGGGCGCCGACCCGGACCCGGCAGGGTTTCCGGCAGTGGCCTCTTGCCGGCGGGGCCGGGCGGTACCGGTTCGCCGGCCGCCCACAGCGTCACTCCGGGAGCGGCTCGGGCGACGGTCCGGACAGCGTCCACGCGGGGCAAGGCCCGCAGCAACCGCTCAGGCTCGGGAGAGCGCGGTCTCCCACGCCTCGATCACCTTCCGGGCGCAGGAGTCCGCCGACCAGCGGCCCGCGATCTCCCGGCCGCTGTCGAGCGTCCCGGCTGCGAAAGCCGACTCTGCCGCCGCTGTCCATGTTCGGAGGTCCCACTCCGCGCAGAGTGCGCCCTCGACCCCGCCGAGGGCCTCGCCCGCGATCCCGGTCGGGGTGGCAAGAACCGGGCGATTGCAGGCGAGAGCCTCCAGCAGGGCCAGGCCGAAGCCCTCGCGCTCGGACGGGATCGCGACGAGGTCGGCGGCGTTGATGAACAGCGGGACCCTGTCGGGTTCGATCCCACCGAGGGTCAGCAGCCGCGCCCCCGTTGCCTCGGCGAGCTCTGTGGCTCGGTCGGTCCGCTTCTCTGGGCGGGTGGGGTCGGAAGGCAGCAGGATCACCCGCTCGCCAGGGTCGATCCCGAGCTGGGACCTGGCCTGGCCGCGATCGAACGCGGTGAAGCGTTCGAGCGAGATGCCGCAGGGCAGGACCTGGACCGGAGCCTTCGCCCGCCCTGGCGGGATCAGCGCCGCGAGGTCGGCCGAGGCCGCCGCCGGAAGGTCGGTGAAGCGCAGCGCGGCCAGCGAGATCCTGCGGCTGCGCGGGTGGTTGAGGTCGGTGCCGTGGAAGGTCACTGCCCTGACTCGGCCCCTCGCCGCGAGCGCAACCCAGGCTGAGAGGCCGAAGTGCGAGTGGATCACGTCGTACTGCCCGCCTCTCCGGCCGGCAAGCCGTGCGGCTCCCCTCAGGTAAGCGGCGGCCCCGCCGGGCTCGAAGTGGTGGACGTCGAGATCCACTCCGGCGCGGCGCATCGCCTCGGCCTGGTCGGCCACGAAGATCCCCCGGTCGGGACGGGCCCGGCTTGGCCACATGTTCGTTACCAGCAGTGCGCGCACGCCGGACGAGCGTACCCGTGGCGGTAGTCGCCCGTTCGCCGCGCAGTTCCTCCGCCGTTTTGCTGCGATCGACGCCAGACGCGCGCGCCCGCGGCCTCCATGCTCCATGCCGGTGCCGGGATCCACCCGGACCGGAGCAGCGGCAGACAGCGGCGAATACAAGGAGGAGAGGGAATGTTCTACGCCTGGCAGGGAAGGATCCACTCGGCGCTGAGCGGGTTCGCCAGCGACAGGAGGGGACAGGGCACAGTCGAGTACGTGGCTCTGATCCTGCTCGTAGCAGCGGTGCTCGCAGGGGTAGTGGCTGCGACTCGCGGCAAGCAGTTCGGCGCCAGCGGCATTGCCGAGGCAATCGTCAAACAGCTCAAGAAGGCGCTCGACACGGTCAAGTGAGGCGGGTCGGCACTGCGCCGCCGGCTTCGGCAGACTGACGGTCATGCCGCCGGCGCAGCCAACCAAGGACCTTCCGGTAGCCGTGTTCGACTCCGGGGTCGGCGGCTTGACCGTCCTTCATGAACTGCTGGTCGCCCTGCCCGGCGAGGATTACGTCTACCTCGGTGACACGCTCCGCTTCCCTTACGGCGACCGCGAACCCGGGGAACTGCGCGCGTTCTCCGGGGAGATCGCCTCGAAACTGATCGAGCGCGGGGCCAAGCTGCTCGTGATCGCCTGCAACTCGGCCACTGCGGCGGCGATCGACGACTTGCGGGAGCGCTGCTCGGCAGCGGGCATCGGAGTCGACGTGATCGGGGTGATCGAACCGGAGTCCGTGCTGGCCGCGGCGACCACCCGCAACGGCCGGATAGGCCTGCTCGCCACGAGCGCGACGGTGTCGAGCGGCGCTTACGAGCGGGCCCTGCACCGCGCCGACCCGCACACCCAACTCGTGTCGGTCGCCTGCCCCGAGCTGGCGCCAATGATCCAGGACGGGGCGACCTTCGACGAGCGGACCGTCGCTTTGGTGCGCGAGTACTGCGAGCCGCTGCGCTCGGCAGGGGTTGACACGGTGATTCTCGGCTGCACCCACTACCCGCTCGTCAGGCCGATCCTCCAGCGCTCGCTCGGGCCGGGGGTCGAGATCATCACCTCGGGCGACGCCGTCGCGAGAAGGGTCGAGCACGCCCTGTCGGTCACGGGCCTGCTCAGCGAATCGGAGGGCGAGGGCTCGTACGACTTCCTTTGCACCGGCGATGTCGAATCCTTCACGGCGCTCGGCGAGCGCTTCCTGCAACTGCCGCTCGGCGCCGTCGAGCGGATCGAACTCGAATCGGAGGTACACCTGTGAGCACTGCGAGGAACGACGGACGCGCACCCGGCGAACTGAGGCCGGTGACCATCGAGCCGGGGTTCATCTCGACTGCAGCCGGGTCGGCCCTGATCACCTGCGGGGGTACCCGGGTGATCTGCACCGCATCGGTCGACGAGAACGTGCCGAAGTGGATGGCCGGCAAGGGCAGTGGGTGGGTCACGGCCGAGTACGGGATGCTGCCCGCATCGACCGGCGACCGCAAGCGCAGGGACGCCTCGAAGGGCAAGGTCGATGGCCGAACGGTCGAGATCCAGAGGCTGATCGGCCGCTCGCTGCGGGCAGTCGTCGACCTCGAGGCCCTGGGCGAGCGGAGCGTATGGGTCGACTGCGACGTGATCGAAGCCGACGGCGGGACCCGCTGCGCATCGATCACCGGAGCGGGAGTTGCACTCGCGCTGGCCTTCAACGGGCTGATGGAGAAGGGGCTGATCGCGACCAACCCGATCACCGACGGCGGAGTCGCGGCTGTCTCCTGCGGGATCGTCGAAGGGGTGCCGCTGCTCGACCTCGACTACTCCGAGGACTCGACCGCCGAAGTCGATGCCAACGTCGTGATGACCGGGGCGGGCGGGCTGGTCGAGGTCCAGGCGACGAGCGAACGCACTCCGCTCTCGCGGGCTCATCTCGACGACCTGCTGGAACTGGGTGCCACCGGCATCGAGCAGCTGCTCGCAGCCCAGGCCGCGGCGGTCGCGGCTTGAGTGGCCGCCGCCGGGTCGTGCTCTCGACCCGCAACGACCACAAGGTCCGCGAGTTCGGCCGGCTGCTGCCCGGTATCGAAGTCGCGCCGCTTCCCCCCGAGGTCGACCTGCCGCCGGAGACCGGGACGACCTACGCAGAGAACGCGCTGATCAAGGCCCGCGCAGCCGCCTCCGCCACAGGGGAGTTCGCGATCGCCGACGACTCGGGCATCGAGGCGGAGGCGCTCAACGGCGCCCCCGGCGTGCGGTCAGCTCGATTCGCGGGCGAGGACGCCACCGACTCGCTCAACCTCGCACTGCTGATCGAGAAGGCTCCGGCAGGCAGCGGCCTGCGCTACGTCTGCGTGATCGCAGCCGTCGACCCGGCCACTGGTCACGACTGGACCTTCGAGGGGGAGTGCCGGGGCTCCATGGCCGGCTCGCCCGGAGGGGCCGGAGGCTTCGGCTACGACCCGGTGTTCCTGCCCGCCGATTTCGCGGACGGGCGGACGATGGCCGAGCTCTCCGACGCCGAGAAGGACGCGATCAGCCACCGTGGGAGGGCCGCACGTGCCCTCCTCTCGGCGCTCTGATCAGTCCTCCGGGCGATCGCCGAAGAGGTTGACCGAAGCGGCAAGCCCGACGGCCACAGCGACGAACCCGTATCCCTCGTATCCCTCGACGAAGATCACCGCAGCGGTGATCCACGAGACGGCCACTGCCGCGATCCAGGCTGATCTTTCCAGCGTCATGCGGAAGATTCTTGCCCCTCCGGCGGCGTCCGGGTGCCAAGTCGTCCGTAATCGGTGCTAGAAAATCCCGCGACCACGACCTCCAAGGAGGAGCAGGTGACGAAGTCTGAGTTCGTAGACGCAGTAGCAGAGAAGGCTGGGCTCTCGAAGCGCGACGCCGGTGAGGCAGTCGACGCATTCCTGAGCACGATCGAGGGCGAGCTGAAGAAGGGTGGAGAGGTTTCCTTCTCCGGTTTCGGCAAGTTCTCGGTGACGCACCGCAAGGCCCGTCAGGGACGCAACCCCGCAACGGGCGAGACCATCCAGATCAAGGCGTCCAACGCGCCGAAGTTCTCGGCTGGCGCGGCCCTCAAGAAGGCCGTCAAGTAGCAATCCGCGGCCGAGAGGCCACGGAGCCGAAGGGAGGCGGTCCGGTGTCACAAAGCACCGGGGCCGCGCTCTCCTTCGGGGATTCCCTCACAGCGGCGGTTCTCGAACGCCGCTCGCAGATCGTGCTCGGGCTCGACCCGGACCCGGATCGCCTCTGGCCGCAGGCCGTGGCCGCCGCCTCGGGCGACACCCCGGCTGAGCTGGCGGCCTCCGCCGTGGCGGCCCACTGCCGTGCCGTGATCGACGCAGCGGGCGAGCACTGTGTCGCCGTGAAGCTGCAGCTCGCCTCGTTCGAACGGCTTGGAGCGCCTGGCAGGACGGCTCTCTCGGATGCGACCGACTTTGCGCACTCTGCGGGCCTGATGGTGATCGCCGACGGCAAGCGCGGCGACATCGGCATCTCGGCCACCTCGTACGCGGCCTCGCTGCTCGGCGGCAGCGAGACGCCCTGGGGGAGAGTCGAGGGCCTCGGCGCCGATGCTGTGACGGTCAACCCGCTGCTCGGCGCCGAGACCGTCGAGCCCTTCGTCGAGGCTGCCCGGTCAGCCGGGCGGGGGCTGTTCGTCCTCGTCCGGACTTCGAATCCCGGCGCCGCCGACATTCAGGACCGCGACACGGGCGGTGGGACCACGGTCAGCGACAGGCTCGCGGCGATGGTCGACTCGCTCGGCGTCGTCGGACCGGCCTCCGGGCTGGCCGACGTCGGTGCAGTCGTCGGTGCGACCGCACCCGGCCACCTCGCCTCACTTCGCCGGCTGATGCCCAAGGCCGTGGTCCTGCTTCCCGGCGTGGGAGCCCAAGGCGGCAAGGTCGAGGACCTCGCTCCGGCCTTCGCTCCCGGCCCGGGCGGCGGCCTGGTGACGGTCTCCAGGGGCATCGTGCACGCCCCCGGCGGATCGGGAGATCCCGCAGTGGCGGCGGCCGAGGCCGCCGCGGGCTACCGCTCGCAAGCCTGGTCGGTCTCGGGCGGCTGAGCCGGCGCGGAGCGGCCGGGCCACGTGGCGCCGGCTCGAGGTCTGCGGTCAGGACTCGGTTCCCGCGCCGCCGTCCGATCCGCACAGGCGTCCCGGGCCGGGCTTCGCCGATTCAGTACGAGCGCCGCGGCCCCGGTCGCTGAACCGGGAAGGTCCCTCTCGCTCCCGGGGCCGGACGCGAGGTCGGTTCCTGATCCGGTCAGCCTAGACCGTCCAGCGGTTGCGGATTGCGTTCGTGGGGTCGGTTCGCTAACCTCGGGTGCGGTTTTGCACGAGCAGTCAGTAGGGGTTGCTTGAGCAAGAACCCAAAAAGGTTCCGTGAAGGGGCCGCTCGGTTGCCAAAATCAGGAAACAGATCAGGAGATCAGTAAGAAATGAACCGTCCCATCAATACTTCAAGCAGGTCGCTCGCGAGCGGCAGGCTGGCGAAGCGCCTTCCGGCGTTGGCGCTCGGCGCTCTCGTGTTGAGCCTTGCGCTGGTGCCAGCCGCTCAGGCGGCAAACCCGCAGACCAACGGCGCGGTCAGCGTCGTCACGCCCGACGGTTCGGGCGGGTGGTACATCGGCGGAACTTTCACCACGGTGAACGGCTCCGCCGCAACCAATGCAGCGCACGTCAAGGCTGACGGCACGCTCGACACGAACTGGTTGCCCAACCCGAACGGCGCAGTCAGTGCGATCACGCTTTCGGGATCCGACGTGTTCCTTGGCGGTCAGTTCTCCAACGTCGGCGGGACTGCTCACGCCTACGTAGCGAAGGTCGGGACCAACGGCACAGTCTCCAGCTGGGATCCGAAGATGAACTCGGGCGGTTCGACCGTGCTGTCGATCGTGATCTCCGGGTCGACGGCTTACCTCGGCGGCGGTTTCCGTACCTTCCGTAACGCAGGCGACACTGCCAACGTCGTCCGGAACAACCTGGCAGCAGTCGATACCGGCACCGGGGCTCTCAGCTCGTGGAACCCGAATGTCAACGGCTCCGTCCGTTCGATGATCCTTGATGGCTCCACTCTCTACCTCGGCGGTGGATTCACGACGATCGGCGCCGGCCCGCCGTCGGCGCGGAACCTGCTCGCGGCCGTCTCGACGTCGGACGGCTCGGTCCAGAGTTGGGATCCGAGCAATGCCGCGTACGGCAACTCGGTCGCCGTCGGATCGTTCGGAGGCAACCTCACCGTGAACCAGATCGCCAAGGTCGGCTCGAGCATTTACGCGGTTGGTTCGTTCAACTACAGCAGTGGTGCGCGCATCGGTGGCGCCAACTTCGATGCCACGAGCGGAGCGGTCGGCAGCTGGAATCCGCAGCCGAACAACCGCCTCAACGCGCTGGCGGTCGGTGGATCGGTGGTCTACGTCGGTGGCCCGGCCGGCACCTTCAATGGAACGGCACGGGGCTACGGAGCAGCCTTCAAGACGAGCGACAGCTCGATCACCAGCTGGGATCCGAAGGCCAACGGTTCCATCAACGCGATCAGCGCGGCTCAGGGCAGCCAGATTGCGATCGGCGGTACCTTCACCACGGTTAACGGCAGCTCACAGACGTACTTCGGCGCTCTCGCCCTCGGTACGCCGCAGACGCCGGCGATCGATTCGGTCCCGGCAACTCCGGTTGACAAGGGCACGACGATCAAGAGCTCGGGCTACTCGGACTCTCCGATGCCTTTGTTCCAGTGGCAGCGCTGCCTCGTTCTCAACGACGCGGGCAGCTGCACCGTGACCATCGCTGGTCAGTCCGGCGCCTGGTACGGCACTCGCGACGCCGACATCGGCTACCAAGTCCGGGTCAGGACTTACTGGCAGACGGTTTCCGGCGTGGTCGAGGCCTTCTCGGCACTGTCGGGAGTCGTCGTTCCGGTCGGTACGGTGGCTCCGGCCCTGAGCAGCCAGTCGCCGAAGGTCGGGACGAACATCGCGTCCTCGTTCGGTACGTGGCAGGGCTGGATCACCAACACCTCCACCGTCGCTTACGAGTGGCAGCAGTGCACGGCCTCCAACGGTGGCTGCACTGCCATCGGAGGCGCTCCGAACGCGGCGAATTACAAGCCGGTCGCCGGCAGCGTCGGCAAGTACCTGCGGGTCAAGGCCACGATCACGACGCGTGGTCAGTCTGCATCGCAGTTCTCGGCGATCACGACCAACGCGATCGCCTCCTGATCTGAAGTAAAGGCAACCGAGTCTCAAGCGAAGGGCCGCCTCAGGGCGGCCCTTCGTCGTTCCGGGGCCCTGCGGCCTCGCTTCCAGGTCAGGAAATGCTTTGCGCCGAGGAGCTTTGCTCGGGTCCCAGGGGCGCAGAGACGGTGGAACCGCTCCTCACTGCGGCACCGAGCGGCTACCCTTGCTGTCTGGTCGTTCACTGGAGAGAGAGCGACCGACCATAACCTCCGGCCTGCCCGGACCAAAACGATGATCATCACAGTCACACTCAACTCTGCGGTCGACAAGACTCTCGAGGTCCCCGGCCTCGAGGTCGGACGTCGGCACCGTTCGGTCACCTCGGCGACCCTGCCTGGAGGCAAGGGAGTCAACGTCGCGCGGGTGCTCAAGTCGATCGGCCAGCCAGTGATCGCCACGGGGCTCGTCGGCGGGGCGGCAGGGACGAGGATCGTCGAGGCATTGACGGCCGAATCCGTGCTCAACGACTTCGTCCGAATCGAAGAGGAGTCCCGCACCAACACCGCCGTCCTCGACCCCACCAACGGGGCCGTCACCGAGATCAACGAGCGCGGCCCGGTAGTCACGGCGGCCGAGTTCTCCCAGTTCCTCGACAAGCTCCGGTACCTCGGCCGCGGAGCGAGCATGTGCATCCTCGCCGGCAGCCTCCCGCTCGGAGTGCCGGCTGACGCCTACGCGACGATGATCCGCGAGTTGAGGCGAATGGAGGTCGACACGATCGTAGACACGGAAGGTGAGCCCCTGCGCCTCGCGGTGAAGGCCGAACCTTCCGTCGTCACCCCGAACATGGTCGAGGCCGAGGGACTCGTGGGCTACGAGTTCGCCGAGGGCGACGACGCTGCGGCCGCGGTTTGCGAGATCGTCGGCATGGGACCGTCGGAGGCCGCCGTGACGCTTCCTGACGGCTCTGCCGCGCGCCTTGTCGATGGCGATTCGCCCCGACTGTTGAGGGGCCGGATCGCTCCCCAGGAGGCCCGCTCGGCCACCGGCTCGGGCGACGCATTTCTCGCAGGCTTCGCAGCCGCGCGTTACGCCGGTGCCGGTGCCGAGGAGTGCCTCAGGCGCGGGATCGCCTGCGGCGCCGAGTCGACGCTTCACTTCGGAGCCGGGATCGTCGATCCCGCCCGTGCCGCAAAGCTTCTCGACCAAGTCGAGATCAGCGAGCTCGCAGTGCCTGCCGAACTGCCGGTCTGAGCGGGAAAAGGCCGAACGCGAGCGCCGAGGCCGGTGCTAGCATCGCCGCACCTCATGGTTGCCGCCCCGAGGAGCACATTCCCCTTCCCCGACGCCGGAGAAACCCGCCAGTGGACATAGAGATTGGACGTGGCAAGAAGGCCCGCAGGGCCTACGGATTCGACGACATCGCGATCGTCCCCTCACGCAGGACCCGCGACCCCGACGACGTCGACATCTCGTGGACCCTCGGTCCCTACCGGTTCGAGCTGCCGCTGCTCGCTTCCGCACTTGACGGGGTCGTCTCGCCGACCACGGCCGGCCTGCTCGGTCGCCTCGGCGGCCTGGCGGTACTCAACCTCGAAGGGATCTTCTGCCGCTACGAGGACGCCGACGAGCAACTCGAGCGGATCTCACGGCTGCCGCGCGAGGAGGCCACCCGCGAGATGCAGGCGATCTACTCGGAGCCGATCAAGCCTGAGCTGATCACCCAGCGGATCAAAGAGATCAAGGCCCACGGAGTGGTTGCTGCCGCCTCGCTGACACCGCAGCGGGTCCGAGCCCACTATGAGGCGGTTCTCGAGGCCGGCCTCGACATCCTCGTGATCCAGGGAACGGTCGTCTCGGCCGAGCACGTCTCATCCGATGAGTCGCGCCCCCCACTCAATCTGAAGGAGTTCATCGCCGACCTGCCGATCCCGGTTGTCGTCGGTGGCTGCGCCTCCTACCAGACAGGCCTTCACCTGATGCGCACCGGCGCGGCCGGAGTGCTTGTCGGGGTGGGCCCGGGCGCCATCTGTACGACCCGCGGTGTGCTCGGCATCGGGGTTCCCCAAGCGACCGCGATCGCCGACGTCGCAGCGGCACGTTCGCAGCACATGCTCGAGACCGGCGACTACGTGAAGGTGATCGCCGACGGCGGGATGAAGAACGGCGGCGACATCTCGAAGGCGATCGCCTGCGGAGCTGACGCCGTGATGATCGGATCGCCACTCGCTCGCGCTGCCGAGGCGCCAGGGCGGGGGTTCAATTGGGGGATGGCGACATTCCACCCGACCCTTCCCCGCGGAACCCGAGTCGCAACCGCTTCCACGGGCACGCTTGAGGAGATCGTCACCGGCCCGGCACGCGAGAACGACGGAACGCTCAACCTGATGGGCGCGCTGCGCACATCGATGGCGACCTGCGGATACCAGGACATGGCCGAGTTCAACAAGGCCGAGCTGATGGTCGCACCGTCGCTCCAGACCGAGGGCAAGTACCTCCAGCGCGATCAGGGCGTTGGGATGGGGTCCTCCGGCAAGACCGCTGCGCTCGTTGCCGCCGACTGACCCAACTGAAGTGGGCGAGCAGACCGCAGTCGCGAGCGGCGACGCCGGGGCCCTCGCGGCCGAAGAGGTCATTGTCCTCGACTACGGCGGGCAGTACGCGCAGCTGATCGCGAGGCGGATCCGTGAACTCGGGGTGTGCTCGGAACTGCTGCCTCACCACGTCGGTGCCGCCGAGGTCGCAAAGCGCAACCCGAAGGGACTGATCCTCTCGGGTGGGCCGGCCTCCGTCTTCGCTCCCGGGGCACCCGCGCTCGAGCAGGAGCTGATCGAACTCGGGATCCCCGTTCTCGGCATTTGTTACGGGATGCAGATGCTCGCGCACTCGCTCGGAGGCGACGTCCAGTCGGCCGAGCACGGCGAGTTCGGAAGGACGGACATCACTGTGAGCGAGCCAGGACGGCTGCTCGCAGGCCAGCCGGCTGAGCAGTCGGCTTGGATGAGCCACCGCGATGCCGTGTTCTCGCCACCGGGCGGAGCACGAGCGCTCGCCTCGTCGCCCGCGTCGCCCGTCGCAGCCTTCGAGGACGACGCCCGCCGGATCTACGCGATCCAGTACCACCCCGAGGTCGTCCACACCCCTTACGGCCAGCAGGTGCTCAAGACATTCCTCGAGGACATCTGCGGCTGCGCTGCGGACTGGACACCCGCCTCGATCGCTGCCGAGCAGATCGAGCGGATCCGCGAGCAGGTCGGTGACGGCCAAGTGATCTGCGGGTTGAGCGGGGGCGTTGACTCCTCCGTCGCCGCGCTGCTCGTCCACAAGGCTGTCGGAGATCGCCTCACGTGCGTCTTCGTCGATCACGGCCTGATGCGCAAGAACGAGGGCGAGCAGGTCGTCGCGGCCTTCCGTGACACCTTCGGTGTGCCGCTGGTTGCAGTCGATGCGGAGCAGCGGTTTCTCGACAGGCTCTCAGGCGTCACCGAGCCCGAGGCCAAGCGCAAAGCGATCGGGGCGGAGTTCATCCGGGTCTTCGAGGAGGAGGCGGCGAAGCTGCAGGGAGCCAAGTTCCTCGTCCAGGGCACTCTCTACTCCGACGTGATCGAGTCCGGTGGCGGGACGGGGGCGGCGACGATCAAGTCGCACCACAACGTCGGTGGGCTGCCGGACGACATGGAGTTCGAGCTCGTCGAGCCGCTGCGCACCCTCTTCAAGGACGAGGTCCGCGCGGTGGGGACCGAGATCGGGTTGCCCGACAAGCTCGTCTGGCGCCAGCCGTTCCCCGGCCCCGGTCTTGCGATCCGGATCGTCGGAGGCGAAGCGACCCGCGAGCGACTCGAGGTGCTCAGAGAGGCCGACTCGATCCTCCAGGACGAGATCCGCAAGGCCGGCCTGTACCACGACCTCTGGCAGTCGTTCTGCGTCCTGCCCGACGTCCGGACGGTGGGAGTCCAGGGCGACGAGCGCACCTACGGCAACCTGATCGTCCTGCGCGCGGTTACGAGCGAGGACGCGATGACGGCCGATTGGGCCCGCCTGCCCTACGACCTGCTCGAGAAGATCGCGTCGCGGATGATCGGCGAAATCAGCCAGGTCAACCGGGTCGCGCTCGACATCACGAGCAAGCCGCCCGGCACTATCGAATGGGAATGAGCCAACCGTAAGCGCGCCGAAGCGCTCATGCCCCTATGATGGGCAGCCGCCGTTGTTCTCCATGCAGGCAGCGGCTCCTCGAACATGAAGACCTACACAGCAAATTCGAACGACCGCGACCGCCGCTGGTACGTGGTTGACGCAGAGGGCAAGACCCTCGGGCGCCTCTCGACGCAGATCGCCGACTTGCTGCGTGGCAAGCGCAAGCCCACCTACACGCCGCACGTGGACACCGGCGACTTCGTGATCGTCGTCAACGCGGAGAAGGTCTCCGTCACCGGCAACAAGCGCACCGAGAAGCTCTACCACCGCCACTCCGGATACCCGGGTGGCCTTCGCACCCGCACCTTCGAGGAGATGATCGAGCGCAAGCCCGAAGACGTCATTCGCCTCGCCGTCAAGGGGATGCTGCCCCGCAACCGACTTTCGCGCCGCCAGATCACGAAGCTCAAGATCTACGCCGGCCCTGACCATCCGCACGCCGCACAGGCGCCTGAGACACTGGAGATCGACGCTTGAGCGACGAGACGACCCAGCCCGACGAGCAGGAGCCGACAGAGGTTCCTGCCGCCGAGCAGCCGGAAGAGACCACACCGGAGGCCGAAGCCGCCGCACCGGTTGCCGACGCGCCTGAAGCACAGGCTGACGAGGCTCGGGCCGCCGAGTCCACGGACTCCGAGCAGGCCCCGGCCGAGGCAGTCGCCGACGAGCCGGCACCCGAGCCGGTTGAGGTGGAAGAACCCGCAGAACGGGTCAAGCCGGAGATCCCCGGAGCCGATCTCGTTCCCGACATTGTCCCCGAGGGCGAGGCCGCGATCGCAGAGGGAGCGGAGTCCGACTCCTACGAGGCTGCCGATGAAGCCGTCGCCGACGCAGGCGAGGAATCCGTCGAGGAAGAGATTGACGCACAGCCGATCGAGGGCGCCGCGATCGACCTCGCCAAGGACGCCCGCTACGAGGCGACCGGCAAGAGGAAGTCCGCCGTGGCCCGCGTCACCCTGAAGCCAGGCAAGGGCGAGTACATCGTCAACGGTCGTGAGCTCAATGAGATGTTCCCGAGGCTGACACTCCAGCGCAACATCCGCCAGCCGCTCGAAGCGGTCGGCTACGAGTCGAAGATGGACGTCATCGCCCTGATTCACGGCGGCGGCGTCTCCGCCCAAGCCGATGCCCTCAGGCACGGGATCTCGCGGGCCCTTGTGAAGGCCGATCCGAACCTTCGCGGTGAACTCAAGCGCCGCGGCTTCCTGACGCGCGACCCGCGTGTCGTCGAGCGCAAGAAGGCAGGCCTCAAGAAGGCCCGCAAGCGCCCGCAGTTCTCCAAGCGCTAGAGCGAGTCTTCGCCGCGATGGCTCGCGAACTGTTCGGGACCGACGGCGTCCGGGGTGCCTGGGGCGACCTGCTCACGGTCGACTTGGCGCTCGAGATCGGCGATGCCGCGGTCACGATCGTCGAAGCCGAGCGTCCCCGCGCGGTGATCCTGCGCGATACGCGGGAATCGGGCCCGGCGCTCGAGGCAGCCCTTGCCGCCGGAATCGCAGCGGCAGGTGGCGACGCACTGCTCGCCGGCGTCCTGCCGACGCCCGCTGCGCCGATGTTGATCTCCCGCCACGGGTTCGACCTGGCGTTCGTCGTCTCCGCTTCGCACAACCCCTACGGCGACAACGGAATCAAGATCTTCGGGCCCGACGGCGACAAGATCCCCGACGGCGACGAGGAAGAGATCGAGCGGTTGGTGGCCGAGGGAAGGCCGGCAAGCGCCGCCCACCCGGGTACGGTCGAGCCGCTGCGGGGTGCGCTCGAGGATTACCTTCGCGACCTCCACGAGCGTCACGGACGTCTCGACCTGACCGGCGTTCGCGTGCTGCTGGACTGCGCCAACGGCTCGACCAGCTCCGCCGGCCCCGAGATCTTCCGACGGCTCGGCGCCGAAGTCGACGTTCTCGCCGCCTCTCCGGACGGCCGAAACATCAACGACCGCTGCGGTTCGACCCACATCGAGGCGCTCGCCGAGACCATTGCCGAGGGCGACTGGGACGCAGGCTTCGCCTTCGACGGCGATGGGGACAGGGTGCTGGCAGTCGACGGTGAAGGCGAGGTAGTGGATGGCGACGACCTGCTGCTCCTGCTCGCCGGCCACATGAGGGAGTCGGGGACCCTGCGCGGCGGGGTCGCAGTGACGGTGATGGCGAATTTCGGCCTCCACAGGGCATTCGAGGAACTGGCGATCGACGTCGAGACGACACCGGTCGGCGATCGCCACGTGCTCGCGAGGCTGAGGCAGGCCGATTGGAGGATCGGCGGCGAGCAGTCCGGCCACATCATCGACCTCGATGCCGGCCCCTGCGGCGACGGCATTGGCACAGCCCTGCTTGCACTCGAGGCGCTCGGGGGGAAGTCGCTGGCGGAGCGCCCGAGGTTCAACAGGCTTCCCCAGACGCTCGTCAACGTCCGCGTGCCCGATCGCTCGGCTTTCGAACAGAGCGGGGTGATCGCCGAGGCGCTCAGGCAGGAGGCGCAGGCACTGGAGGGACGTGGCCGCCTGCTCGTCAGGCCGAGCGGGACGGAGCCCCTGATTCGAGTCATGGCCGAGGCGCCAACGGCCGAAGAGGCCAACGCCGTCTGTTCCCGTCTCGCCGAACTCGTCGAACGGGAGCTCGGCGCCTGAGCGCTCGCCGCCGCGGGAAGCCCCTGCGGCAGGACTTGTGACCGGGCTCGTTCGGGACGGGCGGAGACCTCCACGGATAGCGGTACGCTTGATCGATGTGCGGAATCGTCGGCTACACGGGGTCACGCGAACCGCGTGAGATCCTCCTTGCGGGATTGGAGAAGCTCGAGTACAGGGGTTATGACAGCGCAGGGATAGCGATCCTCTCCCCGGATGGCGCTCTCGTCACCCGGGCCGTCGGCAATCTCGCAGCGCTGCGTGATGCCGTTTCATCGACCGAGGCGGCCGGGGGCGCTACGGCTGTCGTCGAGATGGAAGCCAAGACCGGGATCGGGCACACCCGTTGGGCCACTCACGGGCGGGTGACCGAGGAGAACGCCCACCCTCACGCCAACGGTGACGGGAGCGTTCAGGTAGTCGTCAACGGGATCGTCGAGAACTACGCCCAGCTGAAGGCGGAGATGGCCGAGGAGGGCGCCCGCTTTACATCCGAGACCGATGTCGAGGTGATCGCCCACCTCGTCGCCAAGGCCTACGACGGCGATCTGGTCGAGGCGGTCCGATACGCCGAGAGCCGCCTCGAGGGCCACTACGCATTCGTCGCGATGATCGAATCGGAGCCGGGGGTGCTGGTCGCGACCCGTCACGAATGCCCGCTGGTGATCGGACGGGCGGACGGCGAGTCCTACATCGCATCCGCAGTGCCTGCCTTTCTCGAGCACACCCGCGAGGTGCTCGAACTCGACGACGGCGACATCGCGAGGATCACACCGTCCGGGGTCGAGATCGAGGACCGCGAAGGGCAGGGCGTCGAGCGCGAGGCCGTCACGGTCGACTGGGACGCCGAGACCGCTGAGAAGGGCGGCTACGAGACCTTCATGCTCAAGGAGATCCATGAGCAGGCCGACGCTCTCGCCGAGACGATCGCTGACCGCACCGTGAGGATCGACGGAGTCGACCTCGGCGACCTGGGGGAGATTGACGACGAACTGCTCCGCGGCCTGTCGCGGATCGTGATCGTCGCCTGCGGCACTTCCTACCATGCCGGCCTTCATGGCCGCTATGCGATCGAGGGCTGGGCCCGGGTCCCGGTCGAGGTCGAGATGGCGAGCGAGTACCGCTACCGCGACCCGGTCGTCGGCCCGAACGACCTCGTGATTGGGATCACCCAGTCGGGCGAGACCCGGGACACTCTCGCGGCTATGCGTTGCGCCAAGGAGCGCGGCGCCACGGTCATGGCCTTGACCAACATCATGGGCTCGCAGGCCGATCGCGAAGCCGACGGGAGCCTGTTCACCAGGGCTGGACTCGAGATCGGCGTGGCCGCGACCAAGACCTTCACCTGCCAGGTCGCCGCCCTCTGCCTGCTCGGCCTGCGTCTCGCCGAGCTGAAGGGGAGCCTCGACGCCGATCGCCTCGCCGAGCTGGTCGCCGCGATGAAGGCTCTTCCGCACCAGATGACGGAGACCGTCGCCTCCGTCCAGGACGCTTCGTTCGCAGTCGGTGAGAAGTACGCGCACTCCGGGTTCTTCCTCTACATCGGTCGTAACGCCGGCCTGCCGATCGCACTCGAAGGAGCGCTGAAGCTCAAGGAGATCGCCTACGTCCCGACCGACGCTTACGCGGCGGGCGAGATGAAGCACGGCCCGATCGCGCTGCTCGACGAGGATACGCCGGTCGTTTGTGTGGCCACCGATTCGGGAGTGGTCGAGAAGGTCGTCTCGAACGTGATGGAGGTCCGCGCGCGCGGTGCCGTCGTGATCGGGATCGAGAGCGAAGGGTCGGATTCGCTCGCCGGAATCGCAGAGGAGCGAATCGCGGTCCCCAAGGCCGACCCGGTCCTCGGGGCATTGCTGGCTGTGGTGCCGCTCCAGCTGATCGCCTACTCCGTGTCGAAGACGCTCGGGCTGAACGTCGATCAGCCACGGAACCTCGCCAAGACGGTGACCGTCGAGTGACCGACGCGCCCGGAGTCGGCATCGACCTGCTGGCGGTCGGGCGACTCGAGCGGGCGCTGCAGAGAAGGCCGCAGCTCGCGGGAAGGCTGTTCACCGAGAGGGAAATCGCCTTCTGCGCCGCCAAGGCAAGACCGGCCCGCCACCTCGCCGGGCGGTTCTGCGCCAAGGAGGCTGCGATCAAGGCGCTCGGACTGGGGCCGGGAGCGATCAGCTGCTTGGAAGTTGCGGGTGGCGGTGACGGACCCCCGTCGCTGGTGCTCAGCGGGGCGGCCCGGCGTAGGGCCGAAAGCCTGGGCGTGACCGTCGAGATTTCGATCACCCACGACCGTGAGATGGCTGCAGCCGTTGCCATCGCCCGCAGCCGATGAGTCTTCCCGCCGACTGGACGACCCCACTCCACGACCCCGCGGCCGTCAGGGAGGCCGATCGGCGTGCGATCGAGGAGGAGGGCATTCCCGGGGTGGAACTGATGCGCAGGGCGGCGGTCGGCCTCGCCGAGGCTGCGATGAGGGTTGCTCCGGAGGGAACGATCGCGGTCCTTGCGGGGAAGGGCAACAACGGTGGAGACGGCCTTGCCGCTGCCCGGATCCTCGCCGAGTCGGGACGTGAAGTCGCCCTGTACGCGACCTGCGAGCCGTCGGAATGGACAGGAGACCCTGCCGCGATGCTCTCGGAGCTCCCACCCGGCAGGGAACCTCGGACGCTGCCTGACCGGCTTCCAGCCGGTGTTGCCTGCGTGGTCGATTGCCTGCTCGGCACGGGCGCAACCGGCGCTCCCCACGGCCCCGTCAGCGAGGCGGTAGGCCTGATCGCGGATGCAGCGGGCCAGGGCGCCAAGGTGATCGCCTGCGACGTCCCGACCGGCGTTGACGCCTCGACCGGGGAAGTCCCCGGGGCGGCCGTGACGGCCGATCTCACCGTCACCTTCCACTGCCCGAAGCCGGGCCTGTGGATCGGCCCCGGCAAGGAGCGGTGCGGGACGGTCGAAGTGCTCGACATCGGGATCCCCGGCGATGACGGACCGTGGCAGGTCGGCCTCATCGAGGACTCGGCCTGCGCCGGATTGCCCGAACGGGGGCCGGAGGGCGACAAGTTCTCTGCCGGATCGGTGATCGTCGCCGGAGGTTCGCCCGGCCTCACCGGAGCACCGATCCTCGCCGGCCTCGGAGCCGCGAGGGGAGGGGCCGGCTACGTGACTGTCGCCCTGCCGACGAGCCTGCTCCAGGCGAGCGACAGCATCCCGGAGATCATGGGCCTTGCCCTTGCCGAGGCGGACGAAAACCACTGCGCCGAAGGGGTGGCGGACCTCGTCGAGCGGGCGGGGCGCGCCGGCGCGGTCGTGCTCGGCCCCGGGCTTGGCAGGAGCGAGTCCGGTGCCGCCTTCGCTCGGGGGGTCGCCGAGGCTGTCCAGTGCCCGCTCGTCGTCGATGCCGACGCGATCCACGCGTTTGCCGAGGCGCAAGAGCTGCTGGCCGCCCGCCGGGCGCCGACTGTGATCACACCGCACTCGGGCGAGATGGCATCGCTGCTGGGCAGGCAGCGGTCCACGGTCGAGGCCGGAAGGCTCGAGGCCGTTCGCACCGCGTCGGCGATGACCGGCTCGGTGGTTGTGCTCAAGGGAGACGACACGCTGGTTGCCGATCCTGGCGGTGACGTGGCCGTCAGCAGGGGAGGGGCGCCCGCGCTCGCGACTGCGGGGTCCGGCGATGTTCTCGGTGGACTGATCGGCGCCTTGCTTGCCCGGGGAGTTGAACCGCTGCAGGCCGCAGCGGCAGCCGTGAGGCTCCACTGCGAGGCCGGCAGGATCGCCGGGCAGCATGGAAGCGAAGGCGTTCTCGCCGGCGACATCGCATCGGCGCTGCCCCTTGCGAGGTCGGTGCTCACCGTCGGCGGTGGTGGCCGGTAAGGTCTCTGGCGATGCCAACGGTCGCGGAGATAATGGATTCACAGCCGGTGACGGTCTCGCCCGACGAGGACGTCCAATCGGTGCTCGCCAAGATGCAGGACAACGAGCTTCCCGGCGTGCCGGTCGTCGACAGCGAAGGACTCTGCGTCGGGATCATCACCGAGAGCGACCTGATCCTGCGCGACGAGGAGGCCGACCTCCACCTGCCGCACTACATCCAGATCATGGGCGGGATCATCTGGCTGGAGAGCCTCAGGAAGTTCGAGGCGCGGGCACGCAAGGCGCTCGCTTCGAAGGCCTCGGAAATGATGAGCTCCGAGGACCTGACGACCGTGGCACCGGATGCCTCCGCAGAGGAGGCAGGGCGGCTGATCGCCGAGAAGGGTCACAACCGCCTCCCGGTGCTCGACGCCGACGGGAAGCTCGTCGGGGTGGTCACCCGAGTCGACGTCCTCGGCGCCCTGACCGGGTAGTGCTCAGAGTCTCCTCTGTCACCGATCTCTCGGCGATAGCCCGCAACTGCGGGGTCCTGAACGAACGCTCCGGATCGGCTCTGCTCTGCGCGGTGGTAAAGGCGAATGGCTACGGTCATGCGCCTCTGGGCGGCGACGGGATGCTGGCTGTCTCCACCGCGGCACTCCGGGGCGGGGCGACCTGGCTTGCCGTGGCCGCAGCGGATGAGGCGCTTTCGCTCCGCGCCGCTGGGATTGGATGCCGCGTCCTGACGATGGGGACAGCCTCAACGGAGGAAGTCGATCGGCTGGTCTCGGCCGACTGCGACTTGGCGGTCTGGTCCACCGAGGCCGTCGACCAGGCCTTGCGGTCGGCCGGGACCACCGGTGGCAAGGCAAGACTGCATGTGAAGCTCGACACCGGGATGGGACGGCTCGGCACTGGCGATCCGGCGTTTGCCATGGAACTGGTCGAGCGGATCGCCGCTGATCCCAACGGGGAACTCGTGGGTGTCATGACCCATTTCGCAACGGCCGACGAGGATGACGACTCGTTTCTGCTCTCGCAGCTGGCGCGGTTCTCCGACTTCGCTGCCGAGGTCAAGGCCAAGGCCCCTGCGGCGTTGGCGCATGCGGCCAACAGCGCCGCCACCCTGAGGCTTCCGGCAACCCACTTCGACATGGTGCGCTGCGGGATCGCCGTCTACGGGTTGGACCCGTTCGGTAGCGATCCGGCCAACCAGGGGTTGTCGCCCGCGATCGAGTGGCGGTCGGTGATCGGACGGCTGAGTCGCTTCGCCCCCGGTGACAGCGCGGGGTACGGCAGGCAGTTCATCGCCGATCGCGAGACGGTGGTGGCGACGGTTCCGGTTGGGTACGCCGACGGCTACCGCAGGGTCCTCGGGGGCAGGGCCGAGGCGATCGTGAGCGGTCGGCGCGTCCCGGTCGTGGGGAGGGTCAGCATGGATAACATCGCCCTCGACCTCGGTCCCGAACCGGAGGCCGAGGTGGGCGACGAAGTGGTCCTGATCGGCAGCCGGGGCGAGGAGACGGTGCTGGCCGAGGACCTTGCCCGCCTCGCCGACACGATCAACTACGAGATCGTCACCGGGATCGGCGGACGGACAGTCAAGACGGTCGCGGAGTGAGCTTGGTTGCAGCGGAGCGCATCGAGGCGGTCCGCTCGGCGCTCGTGGGCACCGAGGCATGGCTCGTCGGCGGAGTCGTCAGGGACAGGGAACTCGGCCGTCCGCTCACCGACCTCGACCTCGTGACCGCAAGCGACGTGGAGCGGTCGGCTCGTGCGCTCGCGTCGGAGGTGGGGGCGGCGGTGTTCCCGCTGTCCGATGAGTTCGGTGGCTGGAGGGTCGTTCCACGCGAGGGCGGCTGGCAGGTGGACCTGAGCCCGCTGGCCGACGGCGGGATCGAAGCTGACATGGCCCGCAGGGATTTCACGGTCAACGCACTCGCAGAGCCGCTGCAGGGAGGAGAGACCCTTGATCTCCACGGCGGCCTTCACGATCTCCGAGCGGGCGTCCTCAGGGCGGTCGGTCCGCTCTCGTTCGCCAGTGACCCGTTGCGCGTGGTACGGCTGGCAAGGCTCGGCTGCGAGCTCGGCTTCGAGGCCACTCCGGACACGCTCGGCCTTGCGAGGGAGTCCGCCGACGGACTCGCCAACGTCGCAGGCGAGAGGATCCTCGGGGAACTGGTCAAGCTCTTGAGCGCCGCCGATCCGGTCAGGGGAGTGCGGCTGATGCACGAATGCGGCGCCATGGCCGGAGCAGTGCCGGAGCTGCTCGAGCTCGAAGGCGTTGAGCAGAGCAGCTACCACCACCTCGACGTTTGGGAGCACACGCTGGCGGTGCTCCAAGCGGTCGTTGACATCCAGGCCGACCCATCGGCCCTTGGCGCGGCAGGGAACGACGCCTGCTCTGTCCTCGAAGCCCCGCTGGCCGACGGGATGACCCGCTGGCAGGGTCTGCGGCTCGGTGCGCTGCTGCACGACGTCGCGAAGGCGCGTACGAAGGTTGTCTGGGACGGGGGCCGGATTGGATTCCCCGGCCACGACGAGGAGGGGGCTGCGATGGCCGTGGTGATCGTCGATCGCCTAAGGGGCAGCGGTCGCCTCAGGGATGCGATGGCTGCGCTCGTGCGAAATCACCTCGTTGCCGGATTCATGACCCATGACATGCCGCTCGAACCCCGGTCGGTCCACCACTACCTTCGCCGCTGCGGCGACACGGCGGTCGACGTTACCGTCCTCTCGGTAGCCGATCGCTTGGCGACCCGAGGAAGGAAATCCGACGAGGCGATTGCCCGCCACCTCGAGGTAACCGCCGAACTGCTGGCGGCGGCAGTCAAGTGGGAGGCGGAGGGGCCGCCCGAGCCGCTTGTGCGAGGGGACGACCTCGCAGCCGAGCTGGGGATCGAACCCGGGCCGCAGCTCGGTCCGCTGCTCGACGAGCTCGAGGCCGCAGCCTGGGCGGGTGAGGTGAGCACGCGGGAGGAGGCGATCGAGCACTCCCGGCGCCATCTGGAACGCGGCGACGGGTAGCATCTCGTCCCAATGGCCGGAGCCGACTGCATCTTCTGCGCAATTCTCGCCGGTGAGATCCCGGCGACCATCATCCGCGAGGACGAGAGGACGGTCGCCTTCATGGACATCAACCCGGCGACTCGCGGCCACTGCCTCGTGATCCCTCGCAATCACTGCGACGATGCGATCGCGGCGACTCCCGAGGACTTGGCGGCCTGCGCTGTCGCTGCCGGTGAGCTCGCAGGGCGGGCGGTGGAGCAACTCGCAGCCGATGGAGCAGCGATCGTCAGCTTCGCCCGGCCCGCGGCAGGCCAGACCGTCTTCCACCTTCACTTCCATGTTGTCCCGCGCTACTCGGGCGACGGACTTGAGCTCCCGTGGCTCCCCACGCCGGGCGATCCGGCCGAGATCGCAGCGGCAGCCGAGGCGTTGAGCCGATGAGCGATCCCGTCCGGCTCGAGCGCGACGGCGGAGTCGCCACCCTGACCTTCGATCACCCGCCGGTGAACCTCTGGGACGACGCCCTTGCCACCGGTTTCGCCGACGCCCTCACGGCGCTCGAGGCCGACCCACCAAGGGCGCTTCTGATCCGAGCGGAAGGACGGGTCGTCTCCGGGGGCGTCGACGTCGAGATGTTCAAGCGGGCGGCCGAGGAGGGTCGGCACGTCGAACTGTTGGCCGGCCTGCTCGACTACACGGAGCGGATCGAGGCCTTCCAGTTCCCCGTCGTATTTGCGGCCCATGCCCTGACCCTGACCTGGGCGTTGGAGGTTGCGCTCGCCTGCGACATCATCGTCGCCGCCGATGACTGCTCGTTCGGGCTGGTCGAGGCAAGGATCGGCCTGACACCGGCAATGGGTGGCACCCAGCGGCTCGCCGCAAGGGCCGGCGACGGACGGGCGAGGGAGTTCGTGATGACGGGCGAGCCATTCCCGGCAACGACACTCCACCAATGGGGAGTCGTCAACCGGCTCTTCCCGGCCGATCAGCTCGACGAGGCTGCGCGCGAGTTGACGGCGAAGCTCGCCGCCGGTCCGACTCGGGCTCATGCCGCCACCAAGCGGATCCTGCGCGAGACGCGCGACGGGGGAGTGGCAGCGGCCGACTCGATCACGGCCGAGGTCGCGGGCAGCCTGTTCGAGACGGAGGACCTGATCGGCGGGGTTCGTTCGTTCCTCGAAGAGGGATTCGGCAAGGCGACCTTCAACGGCCGCTGAGGCGCCGCCTCAGTCCGCGGTGCGCTTCATGCCGCGGACCGCAAGAGCGGCGAGCAGGAGCAGCAGCCCACCGCCTGCGACGAACGCGGGCCAAGTGTCGGCCCAGGTGACGCTGCCGATGAACCCCTGGCGCACGCCGGTGAGGACGTAGTTGACCGGGTTCAGCCTCGCGACCGTCTGCAGCCAAGGCTGAAGCATGTCGATCGGGGCGTACGCCGCGGTGAAGAGCACGGCGATGAACGAGCCGACCTGCATCAGCGGAGCCGCCTGCTGGGTCTTGAACTTCAGAGCGATGATCGTCCCCCAGCAGGCCGAGCAGGCCGCGAGAGTCATCACGAGGACAGCCGTAATCAGCAGCTCGGCGAACCCGGGGAACTTGACCCCGAGGATCATCCCGACGCAGACGAGGAACGTTGTCGGGATCAGTGCCCTCATTGAGGCCGAAAGCACGATCCCGGCCAACAGCACAGGCCTTGAGACCGGAGCCAGCAGCATCCTGTCGAACCAGCCCTGCTCAATGTCCCTCGCGAGATTCACACCGGTTGCCGCCCCGGTGAAACCTGCGCCCTGGAGCAGGCCGATCGGCAGCACGAACGCCATGTAGTCGTCGAGGCCATTGAATCCGGGGAGGTCGGTGACGTTGCCGAACACGGCGGAGATGCCGAGCATGAAGACGGTCGGCGCGAGCACACCCGGAATCGCGGCTCCCGGGACCCTGAGGATTTCGTTGAGGGCCCTGCGCGCGAGGACCGGAATCACAGCGGTGCCGCTCATCTGTCGCCGATCCTTCCGTGCAGTGCCCTGACTGCAAGGGCGCCGAAGACCGCGAGGATGCCGATCGCGGAGGCGTACCCGAGCAGGATCGTCTCGGTGTCGCCGGCTCCGATGATCGGGGACCTGATGCCGTTGGCTACGTAGGAAAGGGGGTTGTAGCGGGCGATCACGTCGACCGGCGAGGTCAGCAGGTCCTCGGGGAAGAAGGCCGACGAGAGGAAGAGGATCACGAAGATCAGCGGGAAGATCCCCTGGACGGTCGAGGCATTGCCCGCCCGCAGCGCGAGGGTGATCCCGATCGCCGCAAACCCGGTGCCGGCGATCATCGAGATCGAATAGACGATCAGCAGGCCGCCGATCCCCTCCTCGATCCCGGACCCGAAGATCAGGTCGAGGCCGACGAACCAGGTGACCTGGATCGCGGCGATGCAGGACGCCGACAGCAACCGGCCGGCGACGATCGCTGCTCGCGGGATCGGGGCGGCGACCAGCCGGTCGAAGAAGCCCAGTTCGAGTTCCAATGCGACTGCGATGCCCGTCCCGACACCTCCGAGCAGGAGTGACTGGGAGATCGCCGCAGCGAGCTGGAAGTCGAAGAACGACGGAACTGGTGGGAATCCCGGCAGTTGCGTCGCCTGCGACAGGCCACCGGTATTGACAGCGAGGAGGAGCGAAGGGAAGGCGAGCATCGGCGCGAGGAACTGCGGCCGCCTGAGCGTCACGCGCAGTGCCCGGCCGGCGAGCGCGAAGGAGGCGGCTGTCATTCCTGCGGGGAGTCGGACGCTCCCTCGAGCCTGTGTCCCGTCTTCTCCAGGAAGACATCATCCAGGGAGGGCCTGACCAGCTCGACTTCGTCGAGTGAGAGTCCGGCATCGTCGAGGACCCTGACTGCGTCCGCAACGCCGGTCGACGGGTCCTTGAGCCGGATCGAGACATCGTGGCGCCCGGTCGCCGGCATCGGGGTCCCGAGGTTCGCGAGCGCGGCCTCGGCAGCCGCGGCGGAGACGCCCTCGGACAGCGCGATCTCGATGTGGCTCGCACCGACTTCGCTCTTGAGCCCGTCCGGAGTGCCCTCCGCCACGATCCGCCCGTCGCAGATGATCCCGACCCGGTCCGCGAGCTGATCGGCCTCCTCGAGGTACTGGGTGGTCAGGAAGACGGTCGTGCCCTCGTCGCGCAACCTGCTGACCTCGCGCCAGAGCGCGAACCGCGAAGTCGGGTCGAGGCCGGTCGTCGGCTCGTCGAGGAACAGGACGGAAGGACTGTGGACGAGTGCCAAGGCGAGGTCGAGACGGCGCTTCATGCCGCCGGAGTAGCCCCCGACCCGCCTGTCGGCCGCGTCGGTCAGGCCGACCCGCTCGATCAGCTCAACGCACTTGTTTGCCGCGTCCTGCCCCCTCATGCCCTGGAGGGTGGCCTGCAGAGCCATCAGTTCGTTGCCGGTCATCAGCGGATCGAGCGCGGCCTCCTGCAGGGCCACGCCGATCCGACTGCGGACTGCGCCTGGGTTGCTCGCCACGTCGTGGCCTGCCACGGTGGCACTGCCCCCGGTGGGCTTGAGCAGGGTGACGAGCATCCTCACGGTTGTCGTCTTGCCTGCTCCGTTAGGCCCGAGGAATCCGTAGATCTCGCCCTCGGGGATATCGAGGTCGATGCCGTCCACGGCCTTGATCCCGCCCTTGAAGGCACGTTCGAGGCCATGCGCTGAGATTGCCGCCATTGCCCGCCGATACTATGGATTGCGGGACTCGTCGGGTATCTCCTCGACGCAAGCGGACCGGCAACCGGCGAAAAGCGGCCCGAGTTCTGCTTCCATGGAGGGGTATGCGGAATCGAAATACGCGCGCCGTCACGCGGCTCGCTGCAACGCCCGTAGTCCTGGCAGGACTGCTCTTCGCGGTCCCGGCCACAGCCAAGGCCCCGGTCATCGAGATCGGCGGACCGGGTGGACTGCCGGCCCCCAGCTGTGACGGAACTCCGGCCAACGATCGCGGCAAGCCCAAGGGCTTGGGCCGTTGCAGCGTTCTCACGCGGACGACCGTCTACCCGGTCAAGGACGGCGCCGCTCTCAACCCCACGACCGTTCCGAAGGATTCGAAGCTCGTGGCCATCACCCTCAGGCTCGGGGTGCTCAAGGACAGCAAGCGTTGCATTCGCTACAAGCGGGTGAAGGGTAAGCGAGTCTGCGCCGAGTACGACGTCTTCAACGAGAAGAGCTATTTCGACAAGACATTCGGCAGTGGCTCCAAGGTCAGGATCGCCATTCTTCGCGATGTCAAGAAGCCCAAGGGCAGCAAGGCGATCATCCTCAAGAAGACCGTGTTCCTCGGCCCCGAGATTCGACTCGAGAAGTGGTTCGGGCGGACGGTCTCGCTGCCATTGAACAGCCCGATCACCGTCGCCAAGGGTGACGTTGTCGGGCTGAGCATCCCCACTTACGCGCCGATCCTCCCGATCCAGGCGACCGACAACGGTGACCGCTGGCGCGCCAGCAGGCCCCCGTCCGGCTTCAAGCCCGTCGATCCGGCAACCGGCAAGGTCGTCACGATCGATCCGGCCACGAAGAAGCGCCCTGATCCCTGTGCCGCCAAGTGGGGCGTGATCTTCGTCCAGTCGGCGATCACGACCAGCGGGCCGACGACGGACTTCCGGTGCCGCTACCCCGGCACACCGACGTTCCAGTTCACGCTGATCCCGATTCCTACCTGATCGAAGTCGGGTCCGATGTGCGGACCCGCGATCGACTTTCGGAATCAGCCCGGTGCTGCGCCGCCCGGGTCGGGTGTGCCGCCGCCGGTGCCGCCGCCGTCAGTTCCCCCGCCGCCGCCGGTGCCTGAACCGCTGTCGGTACCCGAGCCGCCACCGCCACCCTGATCAGCACCTCCGGACCCGTCAGGAGTCGAGCCACCGCCCGAGTTGTCGGTGGTCGAAGTCGTCGTCGAAGTGGATGCGGAGCTCGTCCCTGGGTTGACGGCGCTGCCTGTGCCCCCTCCGGGAACTGTCAGCCGGGGGGCAGTCGTCGAGGAGTCGGCGTTGTCACTGCTGCCGCATGAGGCCAGCCCGAGCGCGGCGATCACTCCTGCCGCACCGGCTAGCGCGATCAGCGATGCGCGTCGGCCGGTGGAGCGGTCAGGGGCCATCAGTCAGCCGGGCCCATCCGGCGATCGCAGGTCGGGCATACGTTCAGGTCTCGCTGGGTCATCTGGCCGCAGCGATCGCAGAGCCTCAGGTTCGCGATCGTCCAGGGCAGCTTGGACTCGCTCGGTGCGAGCGGGAGGACGACGCCGACGGGGGTGAGTTCCTCGCCGGTGTCCTCGTCGTGGTAGGTGCGACCGGGCTCGGCGTCGATCAGGACATCCTCGCCGGTCGACGGGTTGCGGAATCTGTAGCGCTGTGAAGTCATCCTCCGGAAGGCTACCAGCGTGGGAGGGCGGTTCGGTGCCCAGGCGGGGTGTGGGTCCGATCGCGCCCGCTGCACGCCCTCAGTCCGTCGGAACGGTTACAGTTCCGCTCGATGATGAACGGCAAAGCCACAGCGAAGGCCCTCTCAGTGTCGCTTGCGGCAGTGGCGGTGGGCGTTGCGGCCAGCGGGTGCGGAGCAACCGTCTCCGGCGGCGATGCGAACCTCGCCAACGGCAAGCGCCTGTTCGTCTCGCAGTGCGGCTCCTGCCACATCCTCGGCAGGGCAGGCTCGAAGGGCGTGACCGGCCCGAACCTCGATGCCGCCTACAGGCAGGCGCTGAGGGACGGTTTCCCGCGGTCCACTTACGCGGGCGTCACACACAGGCAGATCCTCTACCCGAACACGATGGGCGTCATGCCGGCGAACCTCGTTACCGGTCAGGATGCGCGTGACGTGGCCGCCTACGTGGCATATGCGGCCGACAGGCCCGGCAAGGACACGGGCGTGCTCGACGCGATCGTCCCCGGCCTCAACCAGGTCGTCGCGGTCGCCAAGGGCGGCAAGCTCGACATCGAGTCCGATCCCAACGGCCAGCTCAAGTACCTCGCCTCCTCGGCGACCGCGACTCCCGGTGCGCTCGAGCTGATCTCGAAGAATGCATCCGCAGTGCCGCACAACATCGCCCTCAAGGGCCAAGGAATCGACGTCAAGGGCGAGGTCGGCCAAGACGGCCATATCTCGAAGATCAACGTGACCGTCAAGAAGGGCGAGTACACGTTCTACTGCTCGGTGCCGGGCCATGAACAGGCCGGCATGAAGGGCCCCCTCACCGTCAAGTAGCCTCTCGGTCCTTCCGGGCCAGAGGGCCCGGGAAGTCCGGTGTTGTCGGAGCGCTCAGGTTCGGTCTTGGCCAGCTTGCATGGCGGCAGTGCGCGCAGCGTCCTTGCGCTCTCCATCGGCCGCCGCGGCCACGAAGAAGACGCCGAGGATGGTCATCATCATCACCACGTCGGTGATCATCATCAGACCGGCGCCCATCTGCTGGTCGGCTAGCGCTGTCATGCCGAACCGGGGGGCTGTCTCGCCGTAGAGGTCCGAGTAGAAGGGCCTTCTCGAGATCAGAAAGACCATTCCCATGAATACGCTTCCCATGCGCGCAGCGAGCAGGTAGCCGATCTTCCAGAGACCGCCGGGCATAGGGCGCTTGGAGGGCTCCAGTGCAGGCCACCAGAGGAGCAGGTTCGCCACCAGGAACGACTGGTGCTGAAGGGCGTGGATGGCCGGTTCGCTCGTGGCGAGGGCGAACAGGGGCCCGATGTGCCACGCGTAAAGTACGAAGATGGAGAGCGGGAGCGCCACCAGCGGTCGAGTGAGGAATGACCCGATCGAGCGCAGGGTGCCGTTGCGCGCGACGAGAACGAGGATCTCCCGCGGCGGCATGAACAGGTAGACGGGCGTGCGGATCCCTGCCAGCAGGAACGGGGCCGCAATGTCCGCGATCAGGAGGTGCTCCGCCATGTGCGCCCAGAAGAGCTCCTCCGAGTAGGCCGCAGGCGGCCCGAGGAGCCCGATCGCCAGCAACGACACACCCGTCCACCAGAACGCCTGCTGGAGGCGAGGGACCCTGTATCCGCGCCTGCGCAGGCGAATGATCGCACGCTGGTAGAGGCCGGCCGTAAGGCCCAGCAGCAGGATCAGGATGGGGTTCAGTTCGACGCGCACCGGGAATGACCTTAGGCGCCCGTGAGAGCGCCAGCGCGACCGTTCAGGCGATCGCCCGGATCCCGGCAGCCGCTCCGATGACAGCCAGCGCCACGACGATCACGCCGATCAGGAAGCGGAAGGCGTCCCGCTCTGAGCGCAGCGGGTTGATCACCGGACCGCTAGATCAAGTAGAGGGAGACGTACACGATGATCCACATCACGTCGACGAAGTGCCAGTAGATGCCGGGCACTTCGATCCCGCGATGCTCCTCTGGGGTGAAGTGCCCCTTGAAGACCCGGATCGTTGCGAAGGTGAGCAGAGTCAGGCCGACGAAGACGTGTGCTCCGTGGAGGCCGGTGAGGCCGTAGAAGGCGGACGCCTGAGCGCTGTCGTAGGGGGCGTAGCCGAGGTGCCAGTACTCGTTGATCTGGACGGCGAGGAATGTGCTTCCCAGCAGGAGGGTGGCGATCATTCCGAGCTTCATGGCGTTGCGGTTGCCGTGCTTGGCAGCTTCAAGCGCCCAGTGCATCGTCAGTGAGCTCGAGAGCAGCACCAGGGTGTTGAAGCCTGCGATCAGCTCAGGCAGTTCCTGGCCCGGTGCGGGCCAAGGGTTGCCGTTTACGACCCGGATGAAGAAGTAGGCGGTGAAGAAACCGCCGAAGACCATGATCTCGCTGATGATGAACAGCAGCATGCCGAGCGTCTGGCGATCGACGGTCGAGCTGTTGTGAGCCTCGGGCGGCCCATGGTGATCGTGGTCATGGCCGTGGTCGGCCGGCTTGGAGAGAGCGGGGATCGATGCGGCTTCCATGGTTCTCTGCTCAGTCCTTGGTCTCTTGGTCTTCAGGGCTGCCGGCATCGGCGCCGACCTCGGCCGTCTCAGCCTCGGCTGGTGCGCCTACTGCCACCGGCTCGGGCTTCTTGGCGTCGAACACGGCGTGGACGGCTCCGGGTACACCGTACTCGTAGGGACCGCCGACGACGGTCGGGATCGAATCGAAGTTGAAGATCGGCGGGGGAGAGGAGACCTGCCACTCGATCGTCAGGGCCCGGTGCGGGTTGGCCTCGGCCTTCGGGCCGTTGCGCCACGAGTTGACCATGTTGTAGATGAAGATCAGCGTCGACAGGCCGAGTCCGAACGATGCGATCGAGATGGCGAGGTTCCAAGGCGCGAACTGCTCGGCGTAGTCGGCGACCCTTCGTGGCATTCCTTGCATTCCGACCACGTGCATCGGAGCGAAGGTCAGGTTGAAGAAGATCAGGGTCATCCAGAAGTGGAGCTTGCCCATGGCTTCGTTGTACATCCGTCCCGTCATCTTCGGGAACCAGTAGTAGACGCCGGCATAGATCGTGAAGACCGAGCCGCCGTAGAGGACGTAGTGGATATGGGCGACGATGTAGTAGGTGTCCGATGCGTAGATGTCGAACGGCACGATCGCGAGGGTGACGCCGGAGATCCCGCCGAGCGTGAACATCGTCAGGAACCCGAGCGAGAACAGCATCGGGGTGTCGAGGTGCAGGACGCCCTTCCAGAGGGTGGCGAGCCACGAGAAGATCTTGATGCCGGTTGGGACTGCGATGATCGCCGTGGTGACCATCATCGGGATGCGGATCCAGTTCTGCATGCCGGAGACGAACATGTGGTGCGCCCAGACGGTGAATCCGAGGAGAACGATCGCCAGCAGCGAGAAGGCCATCATCCGGTAGCCGAAGATCGGCTTGCGGCTCTTGGCGGAGAGGATCTCCGAGACGATCCCGAACCCTGGCAGCATCATGATGTAGACGGCAGGGTGCGAGTAGAACCAGAAGACGTGCTGGTACATGATCACGTTGCCTTGGCGTTCACCGCCGATCGTCGCGTTGAAGAAGTTGAACCCGAGGGCGACGTCGAGCAGGATGAAGAACTGTGAAGCGGCGATGAACGGGGTGGCGATCACGACCAACAGCGAGGTCGCGAAGTTGGCCCAGACGAGCAGCGGCATCCGCCAGAAGCTCATTCCGGGCGCACGCATCGTGATGATCGTGACGAGGAAGTTGAGGGCCGTGGCGATCGACGACGCACCGGCGAACTGCACGCCGATCGTGAAGCACATCTGGCCGATCGGCTGGGTCGTGGACAGGGGTGCGTATGCCGTCCAGCCGCTGGCGAAGGCGCCACCCGGCATGAAGAAGCTGATCGACATCAGGATGCCGGCGATCGGCAGAAGCCAGAAGGAGAGGGCGTTGAGGCGCGGGAAGGCCATGTCCGGCGCGCCGATCATCAGCGGCAGGACGTAGTTGGCGAGGCCGGCGAAGACCGGGACGACGAACAGGAAGATCATCAGCGACGCATGGACGCTGAAGAGGCTGTTGTAGTCCTGCCCGTCGACGAACTGGCTGCCCGGGGTGGCGAGCTCGGCCCGCACCATCATCGCGAGCAGGCCGCCGATCAGCATGAAGAAGAACGTCGTGCAGACGTACTGGATGCCGATCACCTTGTGGTCGGTGTTGACCTTGAAGTAGTCCTTCCAGGAGTTTGCGCCGTGCGACGAGTGGTCCTCGGCACGGGTCGGCTTGCCTGCGGCCCAGTAGAACCAGTAGTCGAAGGCGCCGAGGCCGACGAGGAAGAAGAGCGGTGTGCCGATCATCGAGACGATCGCGATCGCGTCGAAGTCGAACAGCGGGTCGTAGCCGTAGGCGGCGCGGATACCGGTCGTCAGGGCAAGGCAGAATGCAAGGCCCAGCACCGTAAAGGCTGCTGCGCGATACCAACCGGGCTGTCTGAGTTGAACGGGCATCAGTCGTCTCCTTGGATCAGCTGGCTGCAGCCTTGCTCTTCTTCTGCAGCCATGCCGAGTACTGGGCGGGTGTCAGGACATGGACGGTCGAGCGCATGATCCCGTGGCCGATTCCGCACAGCTCGGTGCAGACGACCGGGTACATGCCAAGTCGGGTCGGGTTGATCTTCGTGTGGGTGGTGATTCCGGGGACGGCGTCCTGCTTCATCGCCATCGACGGAAGCCAGAGGGAGTGGATGACGTCGACGGCCTTGATGTCGAACGCGACCTGCGGGCCCTTGCAGGGGGCGCCTTGGCCGGTTTGCGTGCCGGTGGGGGTGCATTCGATGTAGAGCTCGTCGTCGAGGAACCGCTTGCCGTTGGCTCCCGAGTACTCGAACTGCCACATGAACTGCTGGCCCCACGCCGTCACCTTGACCTGGTTGGCCTGTGCCTGGTCGATGTCACTGAGGACGTTCGCTGCGTAGACGCAGAGGCAGGCGACGACCACAGAGGGGATCGCCGTCCAGATCACCTCGAGGCGGGTGTTGCCGTGGGTCGGAGGCCCGTCGACCTCCTCCTCGCCCGGACGCATGCGGAAGCGGATCACGCTGAACAGCACGATCGTCGTCACGAGGACGAAGACCGGAACCGACAGGATGATCAGGAAGTCGTAGAAAGCCGAGATCGAGTCGATCTGGGTGGAGGCGTGCGCCGGGAACCAGTCGATCCAGAGGCCGATGGCGATTCCGACGGCTGAGGCGATCGTTCCGATGACGACCATGCGGACAACGTCCGCTCGGGTTACTTCGCGGGGGTTCTTCATGCCGCGAGCATCCTATTCCACACGAGAGACGGACGGTGGCTCGTGCTCGCGCTTTCGCGCCGTGATTGACCAATCGGGCGCAACAGCGGCATCGCTGTCGGCCGAACGGCTGGCAATTCAGGCGGCTGTGGCCAGTTGGGACTTGTCGGAGCGGAAGCCGAGGGATGCCCTGTACTCGGACGGGGCGGCCCCGTGGGCCCTCCGGAATGCCTTGGCGAACTGTGCAGGCTGGCGGTAGCCGACCCGGTGGGCGACCTCGCGGACGGTCAGGCGACCGTCTGACAGCAGCTCGGCTGCCTTCTCCATCCGCACCCTTGTCAGGTGCGCCCGGAAGGTGGTCCTGCCGATCTCGGCGAACGCCCGCTGGAGCTGCCGCCGTGACGACGCAATACGCGAGGCGATGCCGTCGAGCTGGAGGTCCTCGGCGTACTCGAGCTCGACCAGTTCGCAGACCTCTTCGAACAGCTGCGTGCGGTTGCGGATCGTTGTCGGTCTTTGGGTCGGCACACTCGGGATACGGCACCGCTGGCAGCTCGGATCACCAACCGGGCGGTCCGCTCCGGCGCCTTCCCGTGGGAGTACTCGTGCCGGGCTCGGGCGGTTCCGCGCGGGGATCTGCCCGCAGGAGCCGACGGTCAGGCTTCTGCGTCGCCCGGAGCTTTCGGCTCGGGCAGTTCACTCATGCTGCGGCGGCTGTCGCCGATCCAGCGCCAGAGGCAGAAGACGAGGATGATCGCGCCGACGGCGCTGATCAACCAGCTGAGAGTGGTGCCGATCACGATCATGGTCACGGCGACCGCCGTCAGCAGCGGGATCCCGGTCGGCCCGGGAAGGTGGATCTCCTCGCCGACGGGCGGGGCTGCGGTCTTGGTGGGTTGTTCGCTCTGGCTCATCAGGCGGCGTTGTAGACGAGGGCGGCCACGAATGAAAGTCCGAACATCACGAAGCAGACGGCGCCGAGGCTGAGGCCGATCTTGATGTTCCTTCTTGCGATGTCACGATCCATGTTGTTCTCCCGTTCAGATCTTGACGTCCACGACCATTGCCGCGAACAGCAGGGCGAGGTAGCCCAGCGAGTAGAGGTAGAGGCGAAGGGCGGCGCCGCGAGTCGCTTGACGCTGCAGCGAGACGGCGAGCCAGAGGAAGATGATGTCGAGCACTCCCGCGGCGATCAGGTAGATGCCGCCGAACAGCCCGCCGGCCACCGGCAGCAGGGTGAGGGCGATCAGCAGGATCGTGTAGAGGACGATCTGGCGGCGGGTCTCATCCTCGCCGCGGACGACCGGCATCATCGGAACCCCGACCTTCGCGTACTCATCCTTCATCAGCAGCGACAGCGCCCAGAAGTGGGGCGGAGTCCAGTAGAAGACGATCGCGAACAGGTAGAGCGCTGCGAGGTCGAGCGACCCGGTCACGGCCGCCCAGCCGACGAGCGGCGGGACGGCGCCGGCCGCGCCGCCGATGACGATGTTCTGCGGGGTTGATCGCTTGAGCCACACCGTGTACATCAGCGTGTAGCCGAGGAAACCGCTGAACGAGAGAAGCGCCGCCAGCGGGTTGACGAAGATGCTCAGCTCTATCAGCGACAGCGCTGCGAGGACGATGCCGAAGGTCAGGGCCGCCCTGGGGCTGACCCGGCCCGATGCGACAGGCCGATTGGCCGTCCGCTCCATCAGCAGGTCGATATCCCGGTCGTACCAGTGGTTGACCGCGCCCGCACCGCCTGCGGAGAGGTAGCCGCCGAGGCAGGTCAGGATGATCAGGGTGACCGACGGGCTGCCGGCGACGAGCATCGTCGCGACTGTCGTCAACAGCAGAAGGGACTGGACCTTGGGCTTGGTCAGCGCGACGTAGTCGCTCACGACCCGCTTGGCAGTAGCGATGCCGCCCGGTGCGACCGACGTGTCGATTCGGGAGGCTTCCATCTCAGCCGGCGGTCTTGGAGGAGCGCTCGAGTTCGGCCCGGATGTCCTGCATCGGCTCGAGCGAGCGAACCTCGGGGACGATGTCGAAGTTGTTGGCCGGAGGAGGCGAGGGGGTGAACCACTCGAGAGTGTTGCCTCGCCAGGGATCCGGGCCGGCCTTCGCTCCGCGGCTGATGCTGCGGCCGAAGTTCCACGCTACGACCAGCAGGCCGATGCCGAACAGGAACGATCCGCTGGTGGAGATCAGGTTCTGCGTCTGCCAGCCGGTGGCGGTCCCGTACTCGTAGATCCGCCGAGGCATTCCCTCGAGCCCGAGCGAGTGCTGGATCAGGAATGTGACGTTGAAGCCGACGAAGACGAGCCAGAATGAGGCCTTCGCGAGCTTCTCATTGAGCATCCGTCCACTCATCTTCGGGAACCAGTAATGGAGCCCGGCGAGGACGCCGAAGACCGAACCGCCGACCAGCGTGTAGTGGAAGTGGGCGACGACGAAGTAGGTGTCCTGCAGCTGCCAGTCGACCGGGAAGATCGCGAGGAAGATGCCGGTGATCCCGCCGAAGACGAAGACCGAGAGGAATCCGGCCGCCCAGTAGAACGGGGAGTCGGTGACGATCGAGCCCTGCCAGATCGTCGCGAGCCAGTTGAAGATCTTGACGCCGGTGGGGATCGCGACGAGGATCGTCGTGACCATGAACAGGGCGAACACGACGGTCGGGCTGGGCGTCGTGTACATGTGGTGCGCCCAGACGAACAGGGAGATCACAGCGATCACCATGGTCGAGGTGGCGATCGCGCGGTAGCCGAAGATCGGCTTGCGGGCGAAGACCGGCAGGACCTCGCTGATCATGCCGAAGGCCGGGAGAACGAGGATGTACACCTCGGGGTGGCCGAAGAACCAGAACAGGTGCTGCCACAGCAGAGGCGAGCCGCCCGATGTCGGATCGAAGAAGGAAGTGCCGAAGTTGCGGTCGGCGAGCAGCATCGTGACGCCACCGGCAGCGACGGGCAGGGCGATGATCAGCAGCAACGAGTAGGCGAGCATCGACCAGACGAACAGCGGCAGGCGGCTCCAGGTCATGCCCTTGGCGCGCATCGTCACGGTCGTGGCGACGAAGTTGATCGCGCCCAGCAGCGAGGAAATGCCGGTCAGGTGGATCAGGAAGATCCAGGCGTCCTGACCGCCTCCCGGCGAGTAGACCGAGTTCGAGAGCGGCGGGTAGGACGTCCACCCGGCGGACGGCGGGGTAAAGAAGAGCGTCATGTAGAAGACGATGCCGCCGGCCAGGAAGAGCCAGTAGGAGAGGGCGTTGAGGCGGGGGAATGCCATGTCCCGGGCGCCGATCATCAGGGGCAGGACGTAGTTGGCGATACCGGCCAGAATCGGGGCCAGGAACAGGAAGAGCATCGTCGTTCCGTGCATCGTGAACAGCTGGTTGTAGGCATCGGGAGTGATCAGCGAGTTGTTGGCTACGCCGAGCTGGAGACGGATAAGCAGGGCCTCGACACCGCCCATGAAGAAGAAGACGACTGCGGTGACGATGTAGAGGATGCCGATCTTCTTGTGGTCGACAGTCAGGAACCAGTCGATCCAGCGCTGCTTCGTCCGCTCGGCCCGAACCTCGTCGGTTACGAGCTCAGGCAGGGATGGCGCTGTGGTCGGTTCTGCGGTGGCTGACATTTTCTTGCTCTGGTTCCTCGGTAGGTCAGTTGGGCGGAGGCGTGAGGTTGGGGACCTGACCCTCGCTGGTGAGCTTGGCGCGTTCCTTCACTGCGTCCTTGTTGGCCTGCGCGATCCTCTGCTTCTGGTTGGAAAGCCAGACTGCGAACTGCGCCGGGGTCACGACCCTGACCCGCGCGAGCATCGATGCGTGCTGGCTGCCGCACAGCTCCGCGCACTGCCCGGTGTAGACGTCACCTGCGGGGCTCTTCGGCGCCGGGGCCTTGAACCAGGTGTAGTTGGTGGAGCCCGGAACCGCGTCGAACTTCCCGCCCAGCTTGGGGATCCACCATGAGTGGATCACATCGGTCGCCTGAATTCGCAGCACGACCACCGTGTCGGACGGGGCCACCATCTCGGTGTAGGCGAACGGGGCGGCCATCGTCTCGCCGTAGGTGTAGCGCCAGATGTACTGGCGTCCGGTGACGTCGATCGTGATCTTCTTGCCGTTCGGTGGCGTCGGCTCGGGGACGAGCGCAGCAGAGCGCGAGGCCTTCATCATCACCCCGGGAGCAGCGCCGTTGGGCGGATCGGTGATCGCCGGCAGCTTGATGAAAGTCACGGCGGCGAGGATCACGACCACTCCGGCCGCTGCGGCTGTCCAGAGGACCTCCAGCTTGCCGTTCTCGGATGGGCCCGAAGCGACCGCGCCCTTCGACTTGCGGTACTTGACGAGCGACCAGATCAGTGCGGCCTCGACCCCGAGGAAGATGATGATCCCGAACACGGCGATGATCCGATAGAGCTCGACGATCGCGTCGGCGTTGGGCGAGCCGCCCGACTGCGGCTCGAACGCGAGGGCCGACGCGAACGAAGGCATCGCGAGCGACGCCAGGGCGGCGGCCGAGAGCGCGAGCAGCGCGAATTTCTTGAGGGTAGAAGAGGCGGGCCTCACAGCGCCGCGATGATACCGACGCGGTCGGGCGAGCACCCTGCTCGCACCGGACCGGCCCTGCTCGAATTGCTCACTCACCGGTGAACCTCGCCTCGCGGCGCTCCATGAAGGCGGTCACGCCCTCGACGAAGTCCCTGCTCACAGCCTGTTTCTGCTGGAGGGCCGCCTCGACTGACAGCTGCTGCTCGAGGTTCGGGAAGCACTGGCTGTTGAGTTGCGCCTTGATCCCCGCGTAGGCGGTGGTCGGGCCTGATGCGAGCCGGATCAGGAGTTCGTCGGTCGCCGAGTCGAACTCCGAATCGCCCACCACCCGGTTGACGAGACCCCACTCGAGCGCCTTCGCCGAGTCGATCCGATCGGCGAGGAGTGCCATTTCCGCTGCGCGGGAGAACCCGGTGCGGGTGGGGATGAAAATCGATGATCCGCCGTCCGGCACGAGGCCGATGTTGGCAAACGCGAGCAGGAAGTAAGCGCTCTCGGACGCCAAGACCAGATCGCAGGCCAGGGCGAGGGCGCAGGAAACGCCGACTGCCGGGCCGTGAACGGCAGCGATCACCGGCTTGGGCATCGTCCGGACCCCGAGAATCACCGGGTGGTAGCGCTCGTGGAGCGAGCGCTCGAGGTCGGGCAGGCCCTCCTCCGTCTGGTGATCGAAGCCCGCCTTGAGGTCCGCTCCCGATGAGAAGGCCTTGCCGGCCCCCCTGAGTTCGACGGCGCGGACTCCCGGGTCCGACCCGACTTTGGCGATCACGTCGATCAGGTCGTCGCCGAGGCCCTTGTCCCAGGCGTTCAGGGCGTGAGGGCGATTGAGGACGATCCTCGCCGCACCATCCAGCCTCAGCAGCTCGAGGTTCTCGTATTCGCCGTCGGGCTGCCACTCGCTCACGGCGGTCATCCTACGCCGCACCCGCTCACGGCAGCAGCCCGGTCTCCCGGAACCACTCTTCGGTCCGTGTCATGCCCTCGGTCAGGCCGACGGTCTGGCTCCAACCGAGCAGGTCGCCGGCGAGGCTCGTGTCATAGGGAGCGCTGCGCTCGATGAAGGTGATCGCGGTGCGGGTCAGCGACGGGGGCCGCCCGGTCAGCTTCGCTCCCATCTCGATCGCCCACGTCGCCGCGAGCGCCAGCGGCCTCGGCGACGTCGGGACCGCATCCATCCCGAGCATCCGCGCGTAATGCCCGAAGAACTCTGCGGCCGTAACCGGCGTCCCGTCGAAACCGGTGAAGGCCCGGCCGGCCGCCGCCGGAGTGTCAAGTGCGCGGATCACGAGGTCGACGAGGTCGTCCCCGAAGACCGGGGTCATCACCCCTTCGCCCCGGCCCGGCAGGCGGAAAGTGCCCGCCTTCATGGCTTCGAGCGGGCGGATCGACCACGGGACCGATCGGGGGCCGTAGACGTCGCCTGGACGGACGACTGCCGCTCCGCGCCTCAATGCGAGGTCGTCGCTCGCCGCCTTCGTGTCCACGTAAGGGACTCCCTGGCGGCGGGTCCAAGCGGAATCGGTCGGAGGTCGGTTGAACTCGTAGCCCCAGGATGCGACCGAGCTGACATGGACGACCGACTTGGCTCCATGACGGCGGGCCGAGTCGAGCACGTTGCGGGTACCGCGGACGTTCACCTCGATGAAGTCGCGCATCGGCCCGTGGTCGGAGACGATCGCGGCCGCGTGGATCACGGCGTCGGCGCCCTCGAGGGCCGAGTCGACTGCCTCCGCATCGGTGGTGTCGCAGACGGAGAAAGAGGCACCGACAGCCTCGACCGCGGAGGCGGATGCCGGGTCGAGGTCGAGTCCTGTCACCCGCGCGCCCTCGGCCGCGAGTCGCTCGCACGTTCCCCTGCCGATGAATCCTGCAGCTCCTGTGACGACAACGTTCCGGGTTGTTCCCATCGATCAAGTATGACCGCACCGGTAGGCTCGGACCGGTGACCGGAGGGAGGCTTCTGAGGACGGTTGCGCTTGGCGCGGTTGCCGCTGGCGTCGCGGCGCCCCTTCTCCGCCGCCGACTCCGGCTGCATCCGGCGGTCACGATCGCAACCGCAGCAGCCGCACCTGCCGGTCTCGCGGTCGCCTTCCCGCGCTCGCGAAAGCGGGATGTCGGCGTCTGCCTGCTGCAGATGTGGGCTTACGTCGCCGCCTACGAGATGCCCAACGACGACCCCGAGGCACTCGAGCGAAGAGTCCACATCGACTACCCGGTGACGATCGACCGCGCTCTCGGCTTGGGTGTGCCGCCGACCCTTCGCCTGCAGCGGTTGTTCGCCCACCCCGGGGAGATCCAAGGCTACGAGAAGGTCCTCGTCTGGGCTCACTGGATCTGGTTCACGGTGCCCCACTCGGCCGCCCTTTACGTGTTGCTGCGCGACCGGGACCGCTTCCCCCGGGCGGCGGTCATGACTTACGCGGTGTTCGATATCGGGGCGGCGATCTATTGGCTTCTGCCGACGGCCCCGCCCTGGTTCGCAGCCGAGCGCGGACGGATGGAAGACGGCGAGACACCCCGGACGCGGCGGATGATGGTCGAGTACGGGTCGCAGTTCTGGCGCGACCACTGGGGACCGCTCTACTCGTCGCTGGCCGGCAATCCGGTCGCTGCGATGCCCTCGCTGCACTTTGCCACCTCGGTGATGGCGGCCCGCGTCCTCAGCGATTCGAACAGGGTTGCCGGGACCGTCGCCTGGGCCTACGCCGGGACGCTCGGGGTGGCACTCGTCTACCTCGGCGAGCACTACGCAGTCGACCTGATCGCCGGCGCCGCGCTCGCCGAATCGGTGCGGGCCGCGACAGGCCCGCTCAGTCGCCCGGTCGCCGCGATCGGGCGGGCCTTCTCGACACTTGAAGCCAAGGCTGCGGGGGAGCGGCGGGCGTGAGCGGCGAGGCCGATCGCGAGGTCAAGGTGGGCGCGGCCGGCCCCGGCGCGGGAGCCGGGAGCCGCGACGGATCCGAGCCGGAGCTCGACGGCCAGCTCTCGCTCGGCGTCGCAAAGGAGGAGTTCGAGGAGGACCTCGGGTTCGCTGAGCGTGAACCGCCGAAGATCGAGCTGACGCGCAAGAAGGTCCTCGGAGTGGTGATTTTCATCGCCTCGTCGCTGGCCTTCATGTACGTGATCCTCCCGAGGATCGGCGGCCTCGACGAGACGTGGGCCCGCCTGGGCGAGGGCGACGGGTCGTGGCTGCTGGCCGCCGCCGGCTTCGAAGTCCTCTCCTACGGGGGCTACGTCGTGCTGATGAAGGTGGTGTTCCCATCCAACCGCGGCCGATTCGGCTGGGGGACCGCGTACTTGGTGACGATGGCCGGGGTTGCCGCGACAAGGCTGTTCGCCACAGCGGGGATCGGCGGGGTCGCCCTGACCGCATGGGCTGTCCGCCGGACGGGATTGAGGCGCAAGTTCGTGGCCCTCCGGCTGACGGCCTTCATGGTCTCGCTCTACTCCGTGTTCATGGTCTCGGTGGTGGTCGTCGGGGTCGGGCTGAGGACCGGCCTGTTCACCGGGCCCGCTCCGTTCGCCGTCACGGTCGTGCCGGCCGTGCTGGCCGGCGCTGTGATCGTCGTCGCTCTCCTGTTCGCACTCGTGCCGGCCGACAGCGAGAGGCGGCTGCGGGAATGGGCCAACGGCAGGGGCGAGGTGGCGGCAGTCGCCGGGCGGATGGCCGCCCTGCCCTCCGCGCTCGCGGGCGGAACCCGCATGGCACTGCGTCTCGTCAAGGAGCGTCACCCGGGGATGCTCGGGGCGGTCGCCTGGTGGTACTTCGACATCGCCGTTCTCTACGCGTGCTTGCGGGCTTTCGGTGCCGATGCCTCGTTCGCAATCGTGGTGATGTCCTACTTCGTCGGCCAACTCGGGAACCTGCTGCCGCTGCCAGGCGGTATCGGAGGGGTCGAGGGAGCGATGGTCGGCGCTCTCGTCGCGTTCAAGGTCGATGCGGGCCTCGCCCTTGTCGCCGTCCTCTCTTACAGGGCGTTCGCGTTTTGGCTGCCGACGATCCCCGGGGCTATCGCCTTCATCCAGCTTCGCCGCCGGGTAGCAGCTTGGTCCGAGGAAGACTCGGCCGCGGCCAGGGCGGCCAGGGGTACAATCCCCGCATGAGCAGCGATCGGCTCGAGAACGTCGTAATCGTCGGGAGTGGCCCGGCCGGCTACACGGCTGCCCTCTACACGGCACGGGCCGACCTCGAGCCGCTCGTGATCGAGGGTTTCGCCTGGGGCGGACTGCTCCAACAGACGACCGAGGTCGAGAACTTCCCCGGCTACCCGGACGGCGTCATGGGTCCCGAGATGATGCAGCAGCTGCGCGATCAGGCGGAGCGATTCGGCACTCGGCTGGTGACGGACGATGCGACTGCGATCCGCCTCAGCGAAGAGGTCGGCGGAATCCACGAGGTCGAGGTCGGCGGCGAGACGATTCGCACCCGCACCGTGATCCTCGCGATGGGAGCCGAGCACCGGAAGCTGGGAGTGTCCGGAGAGGATGAGCTCGGTGGTCGGGGCGTCTCCTACTGCGCAACCTGCGACGCGGCGTTCTTCCGCGACGTGCCGACTGTGATCGTCGGAGGTGGCGACTCAGCGATGGAGGAGGCGATCTTCCTCGCCAAGTTCGCCTCGAAGGTCGTGATCGTCCACAGGCGCGACGAGTTCCGCGCCTCGAAGATCATGCTCGACAGGGCTCGCGAGACGGCGAACATCGAGTTCAAGACGCCCTACGCGGTCGAGGCGTTCGTCGCTGGGGAGAGCGGATCGCTCGCGACCCTGGCCCTCCGACACACCGAGACCGGGGCCGAGGAGACGCTGGAGACCGCCGGTGCGTTCATCGCGATCGGCCACGTCCCGACCAGCAGCCTCGTCGAAGGCCAGATCGATCTCAACGGCGACGGGTACGTCGAGGTGGACGGGCGCTCGACGAGGACCAACCGGCCCGGCGTCTTCGGCGCAGGCGACCTCGTCGACCACACCTACCGCCAAGCGATCACAGCGGCGGCCTCCGGGTGCCAAGCCGCGCTTGATGCCGAGTGGTACCTGCGCGATACGCCGTTGGCTGCCTCCGCGGCTGCCGGCGAAGCCGCGTCCTGAAAGCTGGTTGCCCGTCGATCACTCCGGGTGGTGCACCCAGACCGGCGTGGTCGGGTAGGGGTCGTGGCAGTATCGGGAGGGTGACGATCAACGGGAACGTGGTTCAGGCGGCGTTGGCCGCTTCGGTGTGGGGCGTGGCGGTGCCGGCCGCCGCCGCTGCGGCCGGTCCTGAATCCACCATTCCGCTGACCAGGCCAGGCGTCTCGGCTCTGAGCCATTCGGTCGGTTTCGCTGCCAACGGCACAAAGACCGTCGTCTGGGCGCAGATCGGCGGGACGCCGCCGTACCCCGCCGAGGGCCAGAGTGTCCAGGTCGCGAGGATCTCGAAGCGTTCGAAGTTGGTCTGGCAGGGGCGGGGCAGCAAGCGCAAGCGCGTCAGGGTGACGTCGAACGTCGTGACGGGCGTCCCGTTCCCGGCTGCGAGCGGCAAGACGGTCCGCGAGGTCGCCTCCGCGACCACGCCTGCGGGAGTGACGCTCGTCGCATGGATCGAGCGCGAGTCCGCAACCGGCAAGACATCCGTCCTCGGGAGCCTCGTTAACCCGGGCAACCGCAAGGGGCGGACGTTCAGGATTGCTCCCAACGGCACTGTCGCTGCGAGCCTGAGGGTCGGCGCCTCACCGTCGGGCGCGGCTTGGGTCGTCTGGCGAACCAACGACGGCAGCAACTCGTGGCTCGAGGGCGCGAGGGTCAGTCCCTCGGGTGCGGTCTCGGCAACCAAGGCGCTGAGCGACACGAACCGCTCGGTGTTCGAGCCGGGCCTCGCAGTTCGATCAGACGGCTCTGCGCAGCTCGTCTGGAGGGACTCGACCGGGGTCCTGCCGGCCGTCCGATCGGTGAGTGTTTCGGCGAGGGGGACTGTCGGCTCCACAGTGGTGCTCAACGACGCTTCGCGACCGGTGATCTCGGGGCCGGCGATCGCATTGGCGGGCCGCGGCACGACCGCGGTGGCGTGGGCCGAATGGACCGGCTCCTCGTCAGTGCTGAGGGTTGCCCGCCTCGCTGCCTCCGGACGCAGGGGCTCGACCGTGAACGTGACCGGCGACGGTGAGCCCTCGTACCCGTCAATCGGTGTCGACTCCGGAAACACGGCCACGGTCGCCTGGCGGGCGCTGAAGAAGCTGCCGAAGGACGGGCCCGAGGTCGAGCGGGTGCGGACGATGAGGCTCGGCCCCCGCGGAACGAAGGGAGCTATCGTCGAGGTCGGACCCTCGAGTGGGGAGACGCTCGGTTCGGACTCGACGCCCCCTGCGCTCATCGTGTCGGCGAACGGGGTCTCGACCCTGGCGTGGTCGGTGGTCAAGCCCGGGGATGTGCCGAACATCGTCTACCTGCGGGCGGTGAAGCTCAGGGCGAACGGGAGGATCGCGGCCGCCGCGAACCTCGTCCCGGCCCGCAACCCAGATCTCAGCCACCTGCCGTCGATTGGTGCCGGCAGCAACGGAACGGCAGCGGTCGCCTACCTGCAGCGCGACATCACCGGCAATCCCTGGGCACTGAAGTTCGTCGCCTGGCCCTGATCTGCCCACGGCCGCGCGCCAAGTGGGCCGACGCCGGCGGTTCAACCTCTAACCTCGAGCCGTGGTTGGACGATCCCTCCAGTCGAGGTTGAGCCTGAGCTTTCCCGTCGTGGCTCTGGCGGCCGCAGCCCTGTCGCTCCCGGCATGCGGTGGCCATGACATGGCTCACTCGACCTCGGGCAAGGGCAATGCCGAGGACTCGATGTTCGTCACCGCGATGGTGCCCCACCATGAGGGGGCTGTCGAGATGGCCAAGCTCGCCGAAACTCGCGCGAAGCGCCCTGAGGTCAAGGCGTTTGCCGCCACGATCCTTTCCAGCCAAGCGGCCGAGATTGCCCGAATGAAGGAGATGAAGAAGGGGATGGGCGACGCGAGCCACCACGGCGACGGCCGTTCATCCAGCGCGATGAGCGATCACGAGATGGGGATGGATGGCGACATGGGCAAGCTCGCCAAGTCCCGCCAGTTCGACAGGGACTTCCTCGAAATGATGATTCCCCACCACGAGGGGGCGGTCAAGATGTCCAGGAAGGCGATCGACGGGGGAATTGACCCCGAGGTCAAGCAGCTCGCCCGCTCGATCGTCAAGTCGCAGCAGGCCGAGATCGACCAGATGAAGCGCTGGCTCAAGGACTGGTACGGACAGGCCTGAGCCGTTGCCTGCGCTGCCGGGAGGCGTCAGCCGGCCGAAGGGGGAACAAGCGCGTTGATCCCGGTCAGGTCGCGGCCGATGATCAACTGCTGGATCTGCGACGTTCCCTCGTAGAGCGTGGTGACCCGGACGTCGCGCAGGTAGCGCTCGACCGGGTGGTCGTCGACGTAGCCCGACCCGCCGTGGACTTGGATCGCAGTGTTGGCGCACCGCACGGCGGCCTCGGTTGCGTACCACTTCGCGATCGAGGTCTCGATCGTCGAGGGGCGGCCCTTGTCCTTGGTGTGGCCGGCCCGCAGCACCAGCAGGCGAGCCGCGTCGGTCGAGACCTTGATCTCGGCGAGCATCGCCTGGACGAGTTGGAAGGAGGCGATCGGCTTCCCGAACTGCTCCCGCTCCTTCGAGTACTCGACGGACGCCTCGAGCGAGCCCTGGCAGATCCCCACGCAGCCGGCGGCGACGCTGTACCTGCCCGAGTCGAGTGCGGTCATCGCGATCTTGAACCCGTCGCCGACCTGCCCCATCAGGGCTTCGTCGGGCACCTCCACCGAGTCGAACGCGAGCGAGGCCGTGTCGGAGCCGCGCAGGCCCATCTTGTGGTGGATTGCTTGACTCGAGAACCCCGGAGTGTCGGTCTCGACGAGGAAACAGGCAAGTCCTCGGTGCCCCAGTGAAGGGTCGGTCTGGGCGAAGACCATCGCCAACTTCGCGTGGTTGCCCATCGAGATCCACATCTTCGCCCCGGTGATCGACCAGCCGCCGTCGACCTTCGTCGCCCGTGTCTTCTGATTGGCCGCGTCGGATCCTGTGTCCGGCTCGGTCAGGCCGAAGCATCCGAGCCACTCTCCCGAGCAGAGCAGCGGCAGGTACTTGGCCTTCTGTGCCTCGGTTCCCCAACGGAGGATCGCTGAGCAGACCAGCGATGTCTGGACGGAGATCACGGTCCGCATCGCGGAGCAGCCCCTGCCGACCTCCTCGGTCACCAGTGCGAACGTGACGTAATCGAGGCCGGCGCCGCCGTACTCCTTCGGCACGATCGCGCCGAGGTAGCCCTGCTTGGCAATCAGGACGACCAGCTCGAGCTCGAATTGCTCGTGGCGGTCGTTCTCGCGGGCGCGGTCGACGACTTCCGCGTCGGTGAACTCGCGAACCGTCGCGCGGATCAGTTCCTGTTCAGCTGTGAGGTCGAAGTCCACTATTCCCGCCTTCCGTCGGTCTGACCAGCCGAGGGTATCCGCAGCGGGGGTAGGGTGGTCCCGTGGACGGCTTCACACTCCTGATCTTCGGCGGCGTCGGGGCGATCCTGCTTGTGCTCTGGATCGTCGGCAAGGCAGCCCCGGGCAACGGGTCGGAGCAGCTTGGGTTGAACGCGCGCGAGATCGAAGAACGCCGGATCATGCTCGAGCTCGAAGACGATGAACAGGTGCGCGAGGCGCTCGAGTCGATCCGCTCTCGCCGGGCCGCCCGCGAGTCGGGCAAGCCGCTGCCGGAGACGGACTGAGCCGCGATGGCGAGGGTCCTGATCGTCGGCTGTGGATGCCGCGGAGTCGAGCTGGCCAAGGCCCTGCGTGCCGACGGCCACGCAGTCAGGGGGACGACTCGCCACGAGGAGCGCCGGGCCGAACTGGAGGCAGCCGGCATCGAGCCGTGGATCGGCGACCCGGACAGGATCGCCAGCATCCACTACTCGATGGAGAACGCCACGATCCTGATCTGGGCTCTCGCGTCGGCCACGGGCGATGACACGGAAAGGGTCGCGGCCCTCCACGGCACAAGGCTCCAGATGATGCTCGAGCGGACGATCGATAGCACCGTCAGGGGAGTCCTCTACGAGGTGGCCGGGAGCCTGCCCGACGAGGTGCTCGCGGGCGGCATGTCCGAGGTTGAGCGCGCCTGCCGCAAGAACGAGATTCCGTGGGCGGCGCTCAAAGCCGATCCGGCGAATTGGGCCGACTGGGTCGGGAGCGCAAAGGCCGGAGTGGACGACCTGCTGACCCGAGAGCGTGGCTGAGCGGACGGATCCCGCCGGTCGCCTTCCGGCGGTCGATCTGAATGGCGACGTCGGAGAGGGAGCCGGGTGGCCGGTCGGGGACCTCGAACTGATCGAGCTCGTCACGAGCGTGAACATCGCCTGCGGAGGCCATGCGGGGGATGCCGAGACGATGAAGGTGGTCTGTGCCGCCGCCGCGCAGGCCGGGGTGGCGGTCGGTGCTCACCCGGGGTACCCGGACCGCGAGCGGTTCGGCAGGCACGAGACGGGCGCCTCCACAGCTGAGATCGAGGACCTCGTGGCGGGCCAGGTCGAGGAGCTGATCGGGGTCGCGGAGGGGCTCGGCGCCCGGGTCGATCACGTCAAGCCGCACGGGGCGCTCTACCACCGTTGCTGGTTCGATCCCGAGGCGGCTGGGGCGGCCGTGACTGCTGTTGCCGAGGTCGCTGCGGGCGCTGCGATCCTCGCGCCGCCGGCTTCGGAGCTGGAGCGAGCGGCACGAGCGGCGGGACTCGACTCGATCGCCGAAGGATTCGTCGACAGGGCCTACTCCGCAGGCGGTCTGCTCGTGCCCCGCTCCAGCGCCGGCGCGACCCTCGGCCGGGAAGCCGCGGCGGCCCAGGCGGTTGCCCTTGCGGCCGGCAGCGACCTCGCCGGAGGCCCGGTTCGGAGCCTATGTATCCACGGCGACGGTGACGGAGCGGCATTGCTCGCTCGAACCGTCGTCGATGCGCTCGCGCTCGCCGGGGTCGGG
>JBAXRO010000008.1:0-45208 GCA_037131165.1 Actinomycetes bacterium
CTTCAACAACTTCGCGCTTGCGGACGCAGAGTCGATCGACGTGCTGATCTGCGACGAAGCACACCGGATCAGGAAGACGAGCGTCTCGCGATTCACCCCGAAGGACAAGCGCTCCGGCAAGACTCAAATCGAGGAGCTGAACGACGTGGCGAAGGTGAACGTGTTCTTCGTCGACGACCTGCAGATCGTGCGCCACGGTGAGGTCGGTTCCGCCGAGCTGATTCGCGAGTCCGCGAAGGATTCCGGCCGAAGGTACTTCGAGTACAAGCTTGCCGCGCAGTTCCGATGTGCTGGCTCAGAGGGGTTCGTCTCCTGGGTGACCAACACGCTGGGCATCGAGGACACTGCGAACCGGATGTGGTCGACGGAGGAGGAGTTCGACTTCCAGATCGTCGACTCACCTGAGGAGCTCGAGGCGAAGATCCGCGGGAAGGTCGACGAGGGTGTCAGCGCACGGCTGATGGCCGGGTACTGCTGGCCTTGGTCGGATCCGAGGAGCGACGGAACGCTCGAGGACGACGTGGTGATCGGCGACTTCGCGATGCCGTGGAACGCCCGGCCCGACGCCGGCCGCCTGGCTGCGGGGATCCCCAAGTCGAACCTCTGGGCTCACGAGCCAGGTGGCATCGACCAGGTGGGCTGCATCTACACCGCGCAGGGATTCGAGTTCGACTACGCGGGCGTGATCATTGGCCCGGATCTCGTCTACCGTGAGGGCGAAGGCTGGATCGCGCAGCTTGACGAGTCCTACGACCGCGGAGCCAAGATGGGCAAGGAGTCGTTCATCGACCGAGTCAAGAACACCTATCGCGTCTTGCTCACGCGTGGAATGAAGGGTTGCTACGTGTACTTCGTCGATGACGAGACGCGTGCGTATTGGGAGGGGCGGATCGCCCAAGATGCGGGACTTGACTGAGGACTCTCCCAAGGCCGGCGACTCCTCACTTCAGCGGCGCGCCGAAGAGTGGGTCATCAAGGCCTACAACCGAGAGCGTCCGCCTACCAAGCAGATCGAGAAGCCGAAGGACCGAACCACGCTGTCCGAAGCAGCGAAGGTCGACGTCGACGCTGTTTCGCATGATCGAAGCGCCGTCTACGAGATCTACGTGAGGCAGGGCAACCTGAAGCCCGGGCATCGCCGCAAGATTGCGATGGACGCGCTCAAGCTCGTCGCGCTGAGCGGCCAGTTCAGACGACGCGTGTTGCTGTTTGCCGATCCGTTGATCGAAGCAGAGCTAGTCAAGGACACGACGTGGTTGGCGCACGCACTGCGTGAAGCCGGCATTGAAGTCGAGTGCGTCGAACTGAGCCGACGCCAACGGAAGCAAATCCTCGATGCCCAGGAACGTCAGCGACGCTGACAGTGATCAACCTCAAGGTCATCACATGAAGGCAGGCAAGCGAGCCGATGTACCGCCTCCATCCCGAGTTTGGATCGCCCAGCAGGCGGCTGGCAGTAAGCGTGTTGTGAGATCCGGAGCCGTGCTCACCGTCAACGGAAACTCAAGCATGCGCCTCTGCGATGAGGTCTTGATCAGGGTTTCCGGCGGCAGCGCTAGAGCGGTCGCCTGTGGCTTCGTCATCGACGAACCCTCAACTCCGGCGAGAAAACAGGCCAAGCCGACTGTGCTTGTGGTCAGCACATTCGAAAAGTCGCCGATCGCGCTCTGCTCCGACGAGTCGATCGGGCGGGGCGTGCGAGAGGCAACCGATGTCGAGACAGCGAGCCTGCGGGCGGCCACCTCAAAGCTTGGACGGATAGCTCCCGTTCTCGGCGCGAGCCGGGTTGCTGGGCGAAAGATTGAACGAACGCGAGAGGCCGAAGCGCCAACATTCGAACATCACCTTGAGATCTTGGTGATGGAGCTGCTTAAGAGATTCGACTACAAGGTCGCCCGACAGTGCGCGATGCCGGGGGAGTGGGCCGCGGAGAGCGACGGTCCGGACGGGGTCAACCCTCGACCTCGACTCGCCGGGGCAAGACCCAAGGCGGATGTCGTCGCATGGCGTCGGCTTGGGTCGCGATGCGAAATCCTCGTGGTGGAGACGGAGTGGACGAAGGCGGCAGCGTATGAATCGGTGGCCCAGGCCTACGAGTACGCAGTTCGACTCAAGCGCCACGGAGTTGTCCAAGGCACCCGAAGGCCACCCGGATTGCCCGGATCCACAACCGTCAGGGCAGCGAACGTCGTGCCTCTGGTCGTGGGTAACAGCTGGCGCAAGACCGAAGTCGCGAGGGCACTCAACGTGAAAGTCATGGGCCTTCCAGCGTTCATTAGATACCTGCTCGCCGATAGCAGCAAGGACCGAAAGGCTCGGAGGCGCTCCGGCGTGCGTCCGACCAAGTGAGGCACCCTGACCCCTTGTTCTCTGGACATGTCTCAACTGCGGGTTGCGCGACAGTAGCCCACGGTCAAGCGTGCCAGATCGATCCTCAGTGCTGAGCGATCGACGGCCTGTTGTCTTGGCGCTGACTGACGATCGCGAGTGGGGTCGCTGGGCAGTGCCCTCGCTCCGGTCGCAGCTCGGCTCACTCCCCCGGCCCCTTCCACGCGGCAAGCGCGCTGATGATCAGCGTCACGACGAGGAACGCGACGAAGGCCGCCGCGAGCAGCATCAGCAGGCCGGCGGCGATGCTCACGACGGCCATGAACAGGAAAAGGACGATCAGGAAGAAGATCAGGAACATGGCGTGAGACCCCCTCAGTCGAGCCTAGAGGCCGGTACCTGACAGCGGGGACCAGCCCTCGACGGAATCTCGCGGTGAGCGAGCCGAGCTGGCCGCGAGCGACCGGGGCTCGATCTGGATGGCTGACCGCGGCCTCCTCACTCGAGCCGTCAGAAACCGGGGTGTCGGTTACGACCATCGCCTCATGAACCCTTACGACAAACCTGAAGAGCGGCGCTTCATCCGCGTCAAGTGCCCGGCCTGCAAGCAGAGGACCGGCGTGGAAATCATCTACGGCTACCCCGGCGGTGACCTCGGAGATGCGTGGAAGCGGGGCGACATCGCGCTCGGCGGTTGCGTGCTCCGTGACGCCGGCGACGAGCCGACCCGCGAGTGCACTGCCTGCGGCCAGCAATGGGGCGGCGACTACGGCCGCTACGGGCGAAAGCCCGGCCACTACGACGACTGAGGCGAGTCGCCCGAGCGGGTCACCATCGGTCTGAAGGCTTGACCGCCCTGAGCCTGTAGAGGAAGGACTCCCCACCGCCGTCGAGGCAGCGGATCACTCCCCCGTCGAGTACTTCGGCGACGCGCAGGTACACCGGATGGCTCCCATGGCCGGCGCACAGGTAGCTGCCGTCGTCGAGCCGAGCGAAGAGCTGTGGGCTCAACGAACCCACGTCGACGATCCACTCCCCGCGGTGACCCTTGAGCGGGACCTCGAGGTCGAACAGGGCGGGCATCTCGAGGTCGAGGAAGCGCGTCGGTGCCTCACCCACGGTGATCTTCGCCCTCGTCCTCGGCCTTGCCCTTGCCCTCGATGAAGGTGAGCGTCGTCTCGTCCTCGTCACCCGGGTCGTAGGTGAACCTCGGGTTCGCGGCGAGGTCGATCATCACCCGGTCCTCCTCCTCGGCCACGCTGTCGGTCAGGGGCAGCAGCGAGTGCCACACGTCCAGGTAGGCGCGGTGGTGAGCCTTGTCCGTAATCGCCGCCTTGAAGTTCGGGTAGTCGATCTCACCGGCCATCACCGTCACCGCTGCGGCCCACTGCTCTGCCTGGCACTCGAACCGCCAGGCGTAGTCGGCGTCGGGAGTGTGCTGCGGCTCGGCGCCGGGGATCAGGTCGTCGAGCGCTTGAATGTCGCGCTCGCACCGCGCCCTCACCAACACCCGCGACGGGTCATCGCGATGAGCAACTACTGAGTAGAAACCTCTCTTGGTCATTGTCCACATGGGCATCGTTCCTCTCTGCGCCGGGGGCGCAAGACTGGCGGTTGGCGCGAGATGGCGACCAACCCTTCAGCGGTCCGGTCGTTATGGGCCGGCGTTTCCTGACTCGGGCTCCGGTTCAGGCCTCAAGCCCGACCCCTTGCCAACTGAACGATGGGTCGACCCCCTTGTTCAAGACGAACCGACCTTGATTGCCGGGCTGGTCGCCTGGCTCAGTCTGCTGTCCACTCGACGCGATCGGGGTGCCATCTCCCAGTCGCACTGCCTTGAAGCACCGGGTCGACGAGCAGTCGCGCTCGCCGCGCCCCTTCGTCGACGTCGATGCGAATGCCGACCTCGTCAGCGAGCCTCGCGAACGGCTTTGTCCAGTCGTCGGGCACTTCCGGCAGCGACCGGGGCAGAGGGTGAGTGCCCCGAGTCTCGAAGACGGCTCGCAGGTCGAATCTGAGTTCGTCTGCCTCGAGCTTCTCGGCTGACTCAATCAGGAGGATGTCGATCAAGTCCTTCGGTCTGGTGCTCGGGCTGGCGGCAGGGCCGTAGGTCCTTGTCATTGCGTGAACCTTCTCGGCGACGTGCCGGGTCGGACGAATCGCAGGCACTTTGACCGGCTCGATACCCGCGAACAGGAGCAAGTCGCCCGTCTGGACGAGATCGGGCTCGTACCCGATCGGATCGGCCAGTGCGATGTCGAGCGGGAAGGTCTCGAATGGGCGTCCTGCCAACGCAGCGGTAACCGAGAAGCGGACCGTTGCCAGAACCTGCTCGTCGCCGGGAATGACGGTCTTGACCGCCTCGAACCCGAAACCGTCGTCCAGGTGAACCTGCTGCGCGGCGATCACCAGTTCAATCGCATCCTGCTCGTCACCTGAGCGGCCGAGATCGATGTCCCTGGTGAACCGCGACTGGATACCCGATCGCAGCGCGAGTGCAACCGCACCTTTCAGTACCCACCCATCGGGCTCCACAATCAGGAGCCGGCGGAGGAACACGTCGAACGCGACCAACTTGCGCAGCCGATCCAGCGGGATTGACGACTCCGCTGAGACGTTCGCAAGGCGGTCCTCGAGGGCCTGCCTGAATGCGATCGGGCTTTCGTACCTCATCCCGCTCGCCGATTCCTCAGCAGTTCCGTGATCACGCGGCTGCGAGGCCTGCCTCGAGCTTCCAGTTCGATTCCCGATTGCGTGGCCAGACCGCGGTCAATCGCTGCCACGACGGCCGCTTCAAGCTGGTCGGGTTGAAGCGTTGCCGCCACGTCGACCAGTGTCCTCGCGGGCGCAGTGACGGGCATGCCGTCCCGCCAGACTGTCGCGACCGGGCGATCTCCCGGGTGCGTGTGGATCGTCACGCCTTCGGGCTTCCTCAACCCTCGGTCACGCCGCGAGACCAGCAGGTGAGACGTGCTTGGGATCACATCTGAGATACCCAGCAGCGCAAGCGCGCTCTCGTTGGAGACGATTGCCCTGCCACCGCCAACCGCAAGCCAATGACCTCGCAGCTCCTCGTTGGGTCCCCTCGGGAACCCGTGAACCCGATAGAGACCGCGTCGCACTCGGTCGAAGCGACCCGTCCTCGCATGGTGATGCAGCAGCTGGCTGCTAACGCCATGTCCGCGGGCATCAGCCGCCGTGAACCACCCGCCCTGGCTGAAGGCGAGGGATTCAAGGCTTCGAACGTCCGGGGCAGTTTTGTCAGGCATAAATCAAGTATAGCTATAGTTTTTGCTGACAGCTGGGGACGGCCTGAACGCGGGCACAACGACGAGATCCGCGGGCCTTGATGCCCGAGCTCGTTGATCAAGCGACGGATCCGTCGCCCCTGCCCCCTCGTCACCCAACCAACGGGTCGTCTGCCACCTCAGGCGGCCAGGCGGTGGGCGGCAAGACTCACGGCGTCGTGATATCACGACATGCAGTTGTTCCTTGATATCCCGACGGTGCTACCATGTCGGGATATGGCGGCAAACATGGAAGAACAATCGAGTTCGAAGAGGTACAGGATCTACGGCGCATCCTCGCTTGGCGACGCCATCCGCCACTACCGAACCAGCGCCGGTATGACTCAGGAGCAGCTCGCCGAACTGACCGGGGTCCAGCGCAGCTATCTGTCCGAACTGGAAGGCGGCAAGGAGACCGAGCAGCTCAAGCGGACGCTGCGGATCCTCAGGCAACTCGGAGTTCGGATGACTCTCGAAGAGGCGGACTGGTGAGTCGCGACGAACTCGCCGTCTGGCTCTACGGCGAGCGCGTGGCGATTGTCGACAGGGAGCGCGGCCGGATCGGCCTCCGCTACACCGAGGAAGCACTGGCCCGCCACGACCTCGGCTCGCCAGTTCTATCCCTGTCGCTGCCCGTCTCCAAAACCCGATTCACACAGGGGAGCGCCAAGCCCTTCCTCGACGGCCTCCTGCCGGAGGGCGAGCCGCGCCGGGCGATCGCCAGACGACTTGGACTCGGGCAGGACGACACCTTCGGCTTGATCGAAGAGTTGGGGCGCGACTGCGCCGGCGCAGTGGTCTTCCAGCCCCCGGACGCACCGCCCCCGCCAGCGGCCACGACAGCAACCGCCGAGCCGATAGACGAAGCGAGGCTCGCAGAACTCGTCAGCAACCTCCAGAGTGCCCCGCTCGGCTCCGGCGGACGGGTGAGGGTCTCGCTCGCGGGCGTTCAGGAGAAACTGCTGCTGACTCGCATGCCCGGCGGGTCGTGGGGCCTGCCCGTCGACGGAACCCCATCGACCCACATCCTCAAACCCGAGATTCCCGCCTACCCGCACACAGTCGACAACGAGGCGTTCTGCATGAGGGTCGCAAAACACCTCGGACTGGATGTGGCATCGGTCGAGACGACGGAGGTCGCAGGACGGAAGCTCCTCGTTGTGGAGCGCTTCGATCGCGAGGTGAGCGGAGACGGAACCACCACGCGACTGCACCAGGAGGATTTCTGCCAAGCCGTCGGCATGGTTGCCGACCGCAAGTACGAAGAGGACGGCGGTCCGTCACTGCGCAGGATCGCCGAGGTCGTGCAGGCGGTAGCCGCCCCCGGATCGCTCGAGCAACTCCTGAGGGCAACCACGGTCAACGCCCTCATCGGGAATGGTGACGCTCACGCCAAGAACCTCTCGCTGCTGCACAAGCCAACCGGCATCATCACTCTCGCACCGCTCTATGACCTCCTCGCCACGGCCGGCTACGGGGCCAACCACCTTGCGATCAGGATCGACAATGTTCTGCGGCTGGACCGCCTGACGGCCGAGCGAGTCGTCAACGAAGCGGCAGGCTGGGGACTGCCGCGGGGCCGGGCTGCAGAGGTGGTCGCGGCGCTGCTGGAGGCGGCGCCCGCTGCTCTAGAGTCGGCACGCGACGAGACACCTGGCCTGCCGGACAGCATCTTCCACGAGGTCGAGGAGCAGCTCGAGCGACTCGAGTCCCCGTCGTAGTCCAGGCACGCCCCATCGCATGGGTCGAGGGATTAGTCGATCCACCGCCTTGCCGGCAGGGGAATCAGGTCGAGCCCGTAAGCGCAAGGCTCGGCACCCGCCGGTCTGCCGCGCCGAACGCCATCGAGACGAAGACGACGAGTGGGATCACACGACGGATGATCATGACTGCTCAGACCTTGGCCGAGAGAATGGGCAGTGCGCCAGGTCGTCGTCCCTTTACCTGGCTCGGCCCGAGCCCGAACCGAGCGAGGCAGAGGCCTTTGCGGTCATCTGCCTGTGGCTGCCTGCCGAGCGAGTTCGCTTCTGGTGGCGCTTGAGCTTGTGGCGCGCTGCCCTGTGCGCCCGGCGCGAGACAAGGTTGTTGGCAACTTGACTCGACACTGCCGATGACGCCTCAGCGGACTGGCCGTTGGTCGTGAGCGTCGCCGTCACCCTGAGGTAGTTGCCGACGTCGGCGGCGACGGGCCGGTACCACTGGCTGTTGGTGCCAACGGCGGTCGTGCATGAATTCGCATCGGTCGTCGTGCAACGCTGCCATTGGAACGCAACGGTGCTGGTGCCGGCGATGTAGCCGCCCCAAGTCCCGAATGACGTGTGCAGGTTCGTCCCCTTCTTCGGCGCGCCGTCGACAAGCCCCTGGTTCAGGGTTGGGGCCGTGGTGTTGGAGGGCCCAACCACACCCGACAGACCGGTCAACCATTCCCCGTCGCTCGAGATCGCCCTCAACCGAACCTGATTCCCGATATCAGCATTTCGCGTACCCCACCAAGCACCGTCGGCGCCCGAACCAATGATTGCTGAGCAGCTCGAAGCGTCATTGAGGATTGAGCAGCGCTGCCAAGCGAACAGTGGACGGCTCAACAAATCGAGATCGGTCGCCTTCACGACCGTGCCGCGAAGTACCGGAGCACTGCCCGTATCCACCTGAAATGCACGCTGAACCTCGAGATCGTTCCAGGTCGGGTCGGTCCCAAAACCGGTTACGCCGCCAACCAAGACGGCCTTCGCTCCGGCTGCGACGCAATTGAAGACGTTCTGTCCCATCAGAGTCGGGGCATCGCCCTTGAAGACAACTCTTGAGAGGCTCGACGCGTCTTGGAAGGCGCCGTCTCCAATGGTCGTCACGGAGGCGGGAAGCGTTATGGATGTAAGGCCACTCGCTTCCTTAAACGCGCCGCCGGCAATCGTCGCCAGCTGGGATCCAACCGCAAAGGTAACGCTCGTCACGCCTGAAGCATCAAACGCCCTGAAGCCCAAACTCGTCACAGAAGCCGGGATCGTTATCGACGTGAGAGCAAGAGTGCGCTTAAACGCAATTTCACCAATCGTCGTGAGGCTCCCCGGCAACGTGATGCTCGTCAGGGAAGTGTTGTTCGCGAACGCGGACGCCCCGATCCTCGTAACCGGCTCGCCCCCGATTGAGGCGGGGATCGTAAGCGCGGTCAGCGGGCACGGATCCAAAGCACAGCCGGTGATGGTCACCTCGCCACCGGAAGAGCTGGACGTAAGCAAACTCGCGACCGTCAGGCCATAGAAGTCAGAACCGACCGCCCCGTAACCGGTATAGCCGGGTGCCACATAGGCGATTGCTCCGCTCGCAACGCGCTGAAACGCTTCTGGGTCTACCGAAGGTAAGTCTCCGAGGAAGGCGACGCTACTCAGGCCTGAGTTGAAGAATGCGAGTTCGCCGATACTCGTTACAGAGGCGGGAATCGATATTGAACGAAGGTTAGGGGTGCCCTTGAACGCGCGCCCATCAATCGACGCGAGTTGAGAGCCTGGGGCAAACGTAACGCTCGCCACGCCCGAGAGAGCGAACGCCGACGGGCCAATGCTGGTTACCGAAGCCGGAATCGTGATCGACGCAAGATCAGACGTGCCATAAAAAGCGCCGTCAGCAAAAGTCGTGAGCTGAGAACCAGCCTCGAAAGAAACGCTCGTCAGGCCCGAACCCTGGAACGCCGACGAGCCAATGCTGGTTACCGAAGCCGGAATCGTTATCGATGCAAGACCAGAAGCTCCCTCAAACGCGGAGTCACCAATCGTCGCGAGCTCAGAACCAGCCGCGAACGAAACGCTCGTCAGACCCGAACCCTTGAACGCCACCGAGCCAATGCTCGTTACCGAAGCCGGAATCGATATCGACCTAAGGCCAGCGTCGAACGCGAACGCGTGAACACCGATCGCCGTAACGGGCTCGCCCCCGATCGAGTCAGGGATCGTCAGTGTCTCTGCGCAGGGGTCAGAGTTGCAGCCTGTGATCGTGACTGACGTGCCGTTGCTCGTGTAGATGAAGTCGCCGAGGGTGTCAGCAAATGAAGCCGATGGCAGTGCCAGCGCCGCGGTTGCGACGAGAACCAATGCGGCGGCGAGGGCGACGCCAAGTCGGTTACGGCTGAGGCGAGGGCTTCCTGGATGACTCTGAAGGGCTGCGGCTTGCCTAGTCATCGGATGAGGTGGTGCCAAAACCGTCGACTGGACTGAACCCTCGCCTGCTGAACCGAACATTGCCTCTCCCTGCAGTTGGTTGGTTGACTGCCTCAGGGATGGCCTTCGAATCCCCCGATCATGCGCACGGCGACACGGGGGAAGCAGCGATTTTAGGCGCCTCCAATAGCCCCTGCGGCCGCTATTAGAGCAGACTCTGATGCTCGCCGCAAGCCTCCCGCAGAGGAGACGCCAGGAGCCCAAGGGCTTGAGCGAGCCTTCGTGATCCGAGGCAGAGTCAGCCGGGAAGCGAGGGCAACACGTCGGCAAAGAGAAGCTCGAAGCGCTTGGATACAGCAGCCTCGAGTTCAGGCCGGGTAATCGACCCGCGCTTGAACTCGTAGGCCAACGCCTGGAAGGCAATCAACTCCGAGTAAACCACGGCGACGACTGCTTCGAGCCTCTTTGATTCGTCCAAGCTGAAGCGGGCCAAGCCCGCAGCAATCGCTCGCTGCTGCTCATCCCAACGCTCACCGACGGTGGGACTCAGGCGATCACGCTCAGGCCCGAACAGCCAGACGGCAGGCACAGACTCGATCCAATCGATGCAATTCGTGACCACCTGGTCAACCCGTTCGCGCAACTGCTTCCTCGAAACGGGTGCTTCAGTCGGGAACCCACCGAAGAACTCGGAGATCCGCGCTGCAGAATCCATCGCGATCTGATTGACGAGGCCGTCGAGCACGCCGCCTGGGAAGTAGTGGTAGAGCAACTGCTCGGATACGCCTGCCTCGTCGGCTACGGCCTGAATCGTCCAATTGGCATCGCGCGCAAGCACCCGCAGGCCAGCTTCCACAAGCTGCGCCCGCCGAGCATCAGGCGCCATTCGCTCGCGCTGCTCGACCCGCTTTTCCTCCGTAGCCATGCGGGCACCCTAGACCCACACGCCCCCGCTTGGTCGAGGAGCACCTCGGGGCAGGCGACGGGCGGGGTACCCAAGCGGCGGCCCGATGAATCGGTCGGGGCCTGGCTCGTGATTCGATCTGGCGAGAATCTGTGGAGAGTGCGGAGCTCTTGCCAAGAATCAGTAACGAGATCGAGCAGATCGGCTTGGTCACCGGGCATCGATGCAATCGTCATCCCCATGAACGCAGACGCAGGGAGTGCGACACCAGGTGCCACACCGTCGGCTATGCTGATGACTTGCCCACGAACCATCGCCGCATCGGACTGGTCATGGACCCCGTAGTCGTCGAGGCCCTCGATGTCCTGCGCAGGGCGCCCGCGACGGTGTCGAGCTCCGCCGAAGCCGCACTCGTCCGGCGAGCCCTGCTCGAGGGTGTCGCCCTGGAGTCGGTCATCGAGGCGGCCGCCTCCGGCGGCAAGGCCAGCGATGACGCCCGCCGCGTACTCGTCCTGCTCACGTCGCTGCTCGACGACATCGACGGTCTGCCCGCACAGGTCAAGGCTGAAGTGGTCGCCCGGCTGCATTCACTCGACCTCAGCCCGAACCTTCGCGATCTGCGCAAGCGCCAGTTGGAGCTCCTCGAGACGCCCGACCCATGGGGCGAGGTTGCGGTCGAGCTCAAGGAACGGCTGGACCACGAGGACCCACTCGCGGCCGATGCGGCCTGAAGGTCTTCCAGTGCGGTGGATCGTCGACACCTCGGCGTGGGCGAGGCGTGACAAGCCTGCCGTGCGCGACCAGATCAAGTCGATCCTCGAAGAGAGCGACGAGAGCCGCCTGGTGCTGGCGCCGACCGTGATGCTGGAGCTGCTGCGCGGACCGCAGGGCGACGCCGTCGCCGCCGAACGCTCCCGCCTGCTCGACCACATGGAGTTGCTCAGCGCAGACACGGAGACGTTCGCCCTCGCAGCAGACGCCATGGAGCGCATGGCAGAGTGGGCACCAGAGGGTCACCGGGTCGCAACCGCCGACCTGCTCACTGCAGCCCTCGCACACCAGCACCGGGGTGGAGTGATCCACATCGACCGCGACTTCTTGGAACTCGCCGAGCGCAGCGGACTCACCTTCGAGGAACGCATGCTCGCCGCGCCGAGCCACGAACGCCAGTCACTGAAAGGGCACCCGTAAGAGCTACACTCGTGAGTCTCAATGGTGTCGGCGCGAATATCCAAGCTGGTGCCTGTGACACTGCTGATCATGGCCTTTACGATCCTGTTTGCTGCCTCGGGCAATGCTGCGAGCGGCCCTGACTCGGGCCCGCGGGCCAAGTCAGCAGGTACCGTGCGCTGCTCTGACTTGGTGTTCACGAACCGCTATCGAGGCAGGACGTACAGAGACCGCGTCCGATCGATAAGGGCGACGAACGTTTCCTGCTCTTACGGCAAGCGGGCGCTTCTTGGGCACATGACCGGCAAGAGCCGGCAGATTTCCGTGCCCTATGGGGTACCGCCGAACAGGTTGGGCACTTGGCTCTGCTACGGCCCCCACACGGGAGGCGTTGTCTGCACCAGGAGCAGGGGAACTCAATCGATCTCGGGCAACTACGGTTAGCGAGCATTCACCGCGGGATCAGTTCGGGGCTGCTGGGGTCAAGGAGGATCCGAAGCTGCCTTGCGAAGGGGTGTCGTTGTTCGGCGGCACCAGCAAAGTGTCCGGACCCTTCCGAATGGCACGAGAACAGAACTGGTCCGGACCCCTCTTCAAGGCTCGGAGAAGAACAGATCAGGACGTTTCGGAAGGCCGTCGCATCGACGGGTCAGACGGAGCAAACCCCCGATCAGCCCTGTGGCTCAGCCGTTCCCGGATAGAATTTCCGCCCGGTATCCGACGAGTTCAGGTCTGCGTGAAGCTGCGTGGCTGCGAACCGCTCACGAAAGGGGCGAAAGACAATGAAGAGGACAGCTTTCCGGGTTGCCGGCGTGACGCTTGCGATCGCACTTCCAGGCTGCGGGGGCAATGGCAACGTCGAGAACTTCACCTTGGTCCAACCAAGTGCAGACAAGCAAACGGTCGATATCGCTCCCAGCGGCCCTTCGAAGGGCGACGTCCTCTACTGGGACGGCCCGCTAACGGAGAACGGCAAAGAGGTCGGCCACATTCAGGGGGCGACTGAGACGATTGCCCTCCCCTCGGACCTGACTTGGACCAAGCAAGTCAAGCCCAGCGGCTCCGTGAGCTCTGCAACCGAGAACCTGACGCTCAGCAAGTCGACCCTGTTCCTCGGTGGCGACGACACGATCATCAGCGAAGGCCAGATCTTCTACGAGACCAAGCCCGGCGCCACGATCAAGAGCAACGTCCCACAGATCCGCTCGATCATTGGCGGAACAGGCAAGTACAAGTTTGCCCGCGGGCAGATGACCATCACGAAGACGGCAACGAACGCCTACGAATTCAGGATCGAGGTCAATACCGGGTCCTGACCGCACCCGACCCCGAGTTCTACTGACCGAGTGCGCGGGCCTCGGTCAGCAGCTTGGCCGCCCCCTCGCCAGCCAACCAACCGGTCATCTGTGCCGCCAGCAGACTCCTGCCCCGGCTTGTCGCCGTCGTCGGAGGATGGTCGGGCCCGGGCCAAGCTCTCGCGGACTAGCATCCGAGCGGGCCGGGACCGAAGAGATGACCCACACCGACAATCCAGACACGGCGCCTGAGCTGCCGCCCACGCCGGATGCAGCTGGCGAGATTCGCGACAAGGCTCGCAACCTTCACCCGATCCGACTGGTGCCGTTCGTGGCCGTCGTCGTCCTCATCAACGTTGTCAACCTGATCTGGACGCTCAAGATCCACTCGTTGCTCTGGAGGTGGACGGAGCTCAACGACTGGGTCGTAGTAACCAGCTGGGTCGCGAACAGCGTATTCGCACTCTTGCTGGTGTTCGCGCTCTACGCGGTGGCGACGCGGCACAGGCGTGCGCCGCAGATAGCCCTGCCGATGATGCTCGTCTACCTCTCGGTGGCGACGATCAACGTCTTGATCAACATCACCATCCTGATCATCGCCCCAGGCTTCTCTCGAGGGCAACAGCTCAGCCTGATCATCGTCCTGGGCCTCTCGTTCACTGCGATAACACTGGTCTACTCGCTCTGGTATCAGATCGCCGACACCCATCTCAAGGGCGGCGCGCTTGACTTCCCCCCGAACGCGAACGACCCTGACGAACCTCCGAAATGGTTCGACTACCTCGTGGTCGCGTTCTTCACCAACTCGACCTTTGGCCCCACGCTCGAGAACGTAAGGACGCGGCCGGCGAAGGCGATCATGATGTCGCAGACGGCTCTTTCAGTGCTGGTCCTGGTCGTCCTCGTCGCGCGCATTGTCACTTCGACTCGATAGAGGCGCAACTGAGTCGGGGAGCGCTCGGGGTAGATTCCCCTCGTGCCCCTGCTCACCTCGCTCGGCCTGATCTCGCTCGCACTTGGCGGAGCGTCCGGCTGGCTGGTGCTCGCGGCCACCCAGAAGGCCGAGTGGTTCCGCTCCCATGGCGTGCCGGTGCCGCGCCGCTTCCTGCAGCTTCACATCGACTGGATCATGATGGGACTGATCCTGATCGCCGTCCAGGAGGTAGCGCCAGGGATGCCGGACTGGATCCGCGCGCTGATCGCGTTCGGCACGATGGCCAACCCGCTCCTCTTCGCCCCGCTCGCCTGGGGGCAACATGTCTCCGAGAACCCGATCTACCGGGTCGTCACGGTGATCTCGTTCGCTTCGCTCAGCATCGGCTTGCCGGCGCTTGCGATCTGGGCAATCTGAGCGAGGCCAAGGGCCCCGCGGTAGACGGCGGCGGCGCGACCACCCGGCCACCCCGAACTCGGTCGGGATGGCGGGCAGCCGCGCCTGCGCGTCAGCGGCTTCAGCCGGCGGTGACTGCTTCCTTCTCGGACGGCAGGTTCTTGGCGCCCATCACGAGGACGAGACCGAACCCTACCTTCGCGAGGAGGTCGATCACTGCGAAGACGGCGACTTCGGCGTTGAGGCTGATCGCGTCGGTGCCTTCGCTGCCGAGCAGCCAGAGCACCGGGTAGATGAACCAGAGGACCGTGAGGATCCCGAGCAGCTTCGTGTAGAGAGCTGCGGTCGCGCCACCGGTCGCTGTGGCCATCGCACGAACGGGTCCCCAGACGATCGCGAGCACGATCAGGAAGAACAGACAGCTGATCACGAACCACGTGTACTTGTTGGTGTCATTGAGCGAGAGCGCCCCGAACAGGCCGGTGACGATCATCAGGATGTCGGCGCCGATGGCGGTGCCGACGAGTCCCCTGCCCTGCCCCTGCTTGACTGCCACGCCGATCAAGCCGATCAGCAGAAGCGGGGTCGTAACGACCCAGTCCACGTAACGCGCGACGAAGACGACCGTGTCGGTCGACTTGACGATGCCGCCGATCGGTGTCAGCAGCACGTCGGTCTGCGTGACCAGGATGTCGCCTTGGCCGCGAGCCATCAACAGGTAGGCCACTGCTGCGATCGCACAGACGAAGAAGCTGGCGACGGCGTGGTGGGCGTGCTCACCGAGGCCTCGTCCGATCGCGCCGATCACAACGGCGCCGAGCGCCATGCCGATCGTGCCGATCCACAACCAGGTCTCCTGGGTTGAAGTAAGCAGGTTTACTGACGTTGACACTGTTTCCCCTCCGGATTGGAACTACACGGGTGTCAGCGGCCAGAGCCGCGCACCCCTTTCTTACTGAGTACGAACTCTGTCATCAATCGCGGTCAACGTGCTTCCCGGGCCGCATCGGTGCAGCGTCAGTCGCCGTGCTTGCCGCCGACGGCGTCGAACCAGCGCGTGCGGCGCGAGCTCCACTTCTCGTCTGCGACCCGCCCCTTCTCGAGAAGATCGGGGCGATCGGCGTACCGGCGATGCGCCCACCAGGAGCCGGGCCGAGCGGCACGCCAGGCGCCGACCCAGGCGACGACCGGGATGAAGATCCCGAACCCCGCCATGTACAGCTTCCCCTTCAACGCGCAGATCGACACGAAGATCACCTCGGATCCGACAAGCGCGACCAGAACCAAGGTCGGGACCCGTGACTCGTCCCCCAAGCCGAAGGGCTTCGCGCCAAGGACGACGAGCAGCCCCAAACCCAATGCGACCGCGATCAGGTCGACCGAACGCCTGCCCTCCTCCTCCCAATAGACGTCCTCGAGGTGCAGCCACAGGGCGTATTCGTCGAGTGTCAGGGCGGCACCGATCCCGAAGCCGATCACGATCAGGTCGAACCAGTGCGACTGGGACTCGACCATCGTCGCAAGGAAACCGCAGATCAGGACGAGGAAGATCCCGGGGACGAGGTGATGGACGTGGGTATCGCCCGCCGTGAGACTCGACGGCCACCAGTCGGGGCCGCTGCGCTGCATCCGCACCCAGAAGCGGGTGATCAGGAAGGTCACGAGGAACGCGGCCAGCAGCAACATCCCGTTCTGCGCACCCGGGTGCTTCTCGAAGTCGAGACTGAAGGCGGCGGTCAACGGGTCCATGGACGGTGAGGCTAATGGCTCGAAAGCCGCAACCCGGGCCGACCGCCCGGAGTCAGACGACGGTGCCGAGCGCCGGTTCCTGCGCCGCGCCCCAGACCTCGCGGTTGTCGGCACGCTCGACCCTGCGCCTCGGGCGGATGTCGAGCAGGACCTCGAGCCCCGCTTCGGCGAGGAGATCGCGCGTGGCCTTCTGCCCGGCGGAGTCGAGCTGCGCGAACGCCTGCTGGATCCGCTGGAGGTGGAACACCCGGTACGGGATCGCGTGGGTCTCGATCTCGTGGCCGCGCCAGGCCCAGGTGAACTTCCCGAGACTGCGCCTCGTCGCCTTGCCGGCGACCACGTCGCCCTCGGCGACCTCAGGGTTTTCGGCGAGATACCCGTCGATGAACCCAACATGCGCCCGGACCTCATCGGCGAACTCGCGGCCGATGTAGGCGAGCAGGTCCTTGAGGCTCTGGGGAATCGACTCGTTAGTGAAGAGCTCGGTCGAGACATCGCCGTACTGGCCGGTACCGCTGATCGGGACCATCATTCGCTCCGTCCAGCTCCAGACGGGCCAAGCGTCGCGCTTCATGATCGCCTGCGGGTAAGGGTCGCGCGAGAGGTGAGCGTAGAGCGGACCCATGAACGCGAAGTCACCGCGAGTGGGGCGACCGCCGAGCAGGTAAGGCGCCCGCTCGAGGTGAGCGGAGAGCAGAGCAAGGAACTCGGAGTACGAGCGCTCGATCTCGGGGATCGTCTCTTTGTTGACGCCGAACTCGACGGTTAGGTCACGCATCCGGTTGCCGGCGAACTCCGCGACCTGCGCACGGGTCTCCACAACGCTCTGCGAATCACCCTCGGACGAGTCGAGGCTCGTCGACGCGAACGCACTCGCACCGCCCGGCAGGACGAGCCCGCGGCCGAAGTCCTCGAGCACGAACGGCATGTTGTGCTCGTCGAAGTTCCAACGGAAGTGCAGCGCCGGCCTCATCAGGCCCTCACTGCCGAACATGCTCAGCACCCGGGAGAGTACCGAGAGCACGCCGCCGTCCGGGTCGACCGAACGGTCTGCCGGTACCTCGGCGTCGAGGTGATCGATGATGTCCTCGGTGTCCTGGATCAGGCGGCCGTCAGCTGTCTTCAGGACGGGGATGATCCAGCGGCCGATCGCCGGCGTGACCTCGGCGGCGTAGGCGGGATCGCCGGGCGGAGTCTCCGTGTAATCGATCCCCTGCTTGAGCAGGTACGAACGCGCCTTGCTCGAGTAGAGCGAGGAGCGCATCGCATAGAGAACAGGCTTTGCCATCTAAGCGATCACTCCTCCGCCAGCGCCCCTCAGGGCAGCAGCGAGTACGTGTTCTTGAGGTTGTCCTGGAGAATGGTCATCGTGCCCGGGGCGACGATCGTCGTCTTCTTCGTCGCCTTGGCGGCCTTGTACTTCCATCCGGCCGGGAGCTTGATCAGCGGGTTGCTGCCCTTGGCCAGGTTGTTCAGGCTGCTGCTTGTGACCCTCGAGCTGACCTGCGTCGTCCACGCCTGCATCGCGTAGCGCTTCCCGTTGGGCGCAGTGAGCACCCGCATGTAGGTCCCCTTGTTCCAGACCCAAGTGCTGGTGCGCTGAACGGTGAACGGCGTGAAGGCCGAAGGCTGGGTCAGGCCTGGGAACTTGAGCACCGCGGCCTTGTTCATGGTCAGCCCGCCGAAGCTCACGACCGTCGGGCCGAGGACGCCTCCGATCGAATCGAACGCCCACCAGCGCGGTCCGTTGGTCACTACTTGAACCGCTCCGAGTGAAGTCTTGGCTGCGTCGATCGCGCTCGGAGTGATGGCAGCGGCCCAGCTGGAAGCGGGGCAGCTGTTCTGAGCGAAGGTGTTGTAGATGTCGACGGAAAGCCCGGACCCCTCGAGGAAAGCGACTGCCATCTCGCAGTAGCGCTTGCCGTAGGTCTTCTCGGTCATCGGGTATCGCACGGGCGAGGTCGCGGCCGCTGGTGCCACCTGAACCGCGAATGCTGCCAGTGCTACTGCTGCAGCGAGTCTGATCGGCTTGGTCCTCATGTCCCTCGTCTCCCCCGTCGTTGCTTGGCGCGGCTCTCTCCGAGAAGGAGATTAACGACCCTTGCGACGGGACGTCAACTGACTGCGGTCGAGTCGGGCAAGCGAGTGCGACCTGCCTCATCCGCCGCTGTCGGGATGAGACAGGCCGCAGTCAAGGCTTCCTGTCGATCAGCGGCTCGGAGCCGCAGTCGCTCAGGCGTCGAGGCGCTCGATCAGCATCGCCTGGCCTTGGCCCTGGGCGACGCACATCGTCTCGATCCCGTAGCGACCGCCGTCGGTCTCGAGGTCGTTCAGCAGGGTCGTCATGATCCGCACGCCGGTCATGCCGAAGGGGTGACCGAGAGCGATCGCTCCGCCGTGGGGGTTGAGCTTGTCCATGTCGATCCCGCACTCCTTGGCGATCGGGATGACCTGGGCGGCGAACGCCTCGTTGAGCTCGACGACGTCGATGTCCTCGATCGTCAGACCGGCGCGGTCGAGGACCTTCTTGATCGCTCCGATCGGAGCGACACCCATGTACTCCGGCTCGTTGCCTGCGGTGGCCGAAGCGACGATGCGGGCGCGCGGCTTGAGACCGAGCTCCTTGGCCTTGTCGGCGCTCATGATCAGGCAGGCTGCTGCGCCGTCATTGAGGGGGCAGGCATTGCCAGCGGTCACGGTGCCACCCTCACGGAAGGCCGGCTCGAGGGTCGCGAGCTTCTCGACGGTCGAGCTGGCTCGAGGACCGTCGTCCTTGGTGACGACAGTGCCGTCAGCGAGGGTCACGGGCACGATCTCGCGATCGAGGAAGCCGGAATCCTAAGCAGAGACGGCGAGCATCTGGCTGCGCTGCGCGTACTCGTCCTGCTCCTCACGGGTGACGCCGTAGCGCTCGGCCACATTCTCAGCCGTCTCGCCCATGGCGATGTAGGCGTTCGGCTGACCGGGCTCCTTGCCCTGCAGCGCCTCGTTCTGGTCCTGCGGGCGAACGGCTTCCTGGGCCTCGTTGAACTTCGAGACGAACTCGACACCGGCGGCGATGTAGACGTCGCCCTGACCGGCGACGATCGCGTTGGCGGCGGTGCGAATCGCCTCCAGGCCGGACGCGCAGTAACGGCTGACGGTCGTGGCAGTCGTCTCCTCGCCGAGCTTCTCGCTCAGCAGGACGCCGATGCGGCCGATGTTGTTGGCCTGGATCCCCTGCGGGAGCCCACAGCCGGTGACGACTTCCTCGACCGAAGCCGGGTCGACGCCGGGGTTGCGCTCAAGCAATGCGTCGAGCACGAAGGCGAGGGTCTCATCCGGGCGCAGGCTCGACAGCGAACCCTTGAAGGCCCGACCTACCGGAGTGCGGATGGAATCGACGATGACTGCTTCTGGCATGGGTGAGGTCTCCTTCGGGAAGAGGCGGTGATTGAACGGGACGGAAGGTTACCCGCGGGGGCGGTGACGCCGCCCGCGGGCGCGGCCTAGATGCCGCGAGCGATGACGATGCGATTGATCTCGTTGGCGCCTTCGTAGATCTGCGTGATCTTGGCGTCCCGCATCATTCGCTCGAGCGGGTAGTCCTTGACGTAACCCGAACCGCCCATCACCTGGACCATCTCGACGGTCGTCCTCATCGCGTGGTCGCTGTTGAAGACCTTCGCCATGCTTGACCACATTCCGAATCCCGGCTCTTCACGGTCGATCATCGTCGCGGCCTTGAACATCAGCTCACGGCCCGCGGCGCATCCGATCGCGGCGTCGGCGAGCTTGCCCGAAACGGCCTGGAAGCTGCTGAGCGGCTTGCCGAACGCCTTGCGCTCCTTGGTGTAGGCGGCAGCGTAATCGAGTGCGCCCTGAGCGATCCCGAGGCCCTGGGCGGCAACACCGAGGCGACTGCGGTCAAGGGTGCGCATCGCGATCTTGAATCCTTCACCCTCGTCGCCGATCCGGTTCCCGACGGGAACGCGTACGTCGTCGAAGGCGAGCGTGCCGGTCGGGCTGCCCTTGATGCCGAGCTTGTGCTCGAGGCTGACGACCTCGAAGCCCGGCCGATCTGCCTCGACCACGAAGGCCGAGATGCCGTTCTTGCCCTGCTCCTTGTCAGTGACGGCGAAGACCAGATACCAGTCCGCAATCGAGGCGTTGGTGATCCAACTCTTGCTGCCGTTGATCACGTACTCGTCGCCATCGCGGACAGCGTTGGTGATCATGCTGCCCGGGTCACTGCCGGCAGCGGGCTCGGACAGGCCGAAGGCTCCCGAGGTCTCACCTGTCGCCACCGACGGAAGCCACTGCTGCTTCTGCTCGTGGGTACCCGCAAGCCTGATCGAGAGAGTCGACAGCTCGGCGACCATCAGCATCAGGGCCGAGCTGGCGCAGGCCTTGCTGACCTCCTCGATCGCGAGGTTGAGGGTGAGGGTGCCGCAGCCCTCCTCGGTGTGAGTGCCGCCGTACTCCTCGGGAATGACCAGGCCGAAAAGCCCCTGCTCGCCGAACAGCTTTCGCAGGTCGTGGGGGTACTCGCCCTTCGCGTCGATCTCGGCAGCACGCGGAGCAACCTGCTCCTCGGTGATCTGGCGGACCATCGAGCGGATGGCGATCTGGTCATCGGTCAGCGCGTACTGGGGAGTGGCATCAGTTGTTGTAGACATGAAGCGGAGCCTATCGGAGGCACTCTGCAACAACTCTGCGGAACGCCTTGGAATCGGCAACTTGGCCGTTTAACATCGGGTCATGCCCGCAGTCACGGCCCGAGACCTCAAGTTCGACGTGATCCTCGTCCCCGAGGACGAGGGGTTTTCGGCGATCTGCCTGACCGCCGACATCGCGAGCTGCGGCTCCACGGAGGAGGAGGCGCTCCGGATGGTCACCGAGGCGATCGAGCTCTACATCGAAGGACTCTCCGACTCGGAGATCGCCGCGCTGCCGACCGCGACCCACCACCGGGTCACGCTCCGGCGTGGCTAGGCAGTTTTCCTCGGCACAGATCACCAGAGCGCTCGAACGGCACGGTTTCGTGTTCGTCAGCCAGCGCGGAAGTCACATGAAGTTCAAGAGCCGGGGCGGAACCGCCCGCACCGTGATCGTCCCTGCCGGCAGGAAGTCGCTCCCCGTGGGCACCCTGAAGGCGATCGCGAGACAGGCGGGGCTCCGTCTCGAAGAGCTCTGAAGCCAAGCCGGACGCAGCCCGGGCCTTCGCGCCGCAGATGCCTCTAGGCTCGAATGGCATGGGAGCAGCCTTCTCACTGTTCGTGATTGCCGTCGGAGCGATCTGCCGCTACGCGATCACCAACGATCGCTGGAGCGCGGTCGACATCGAGATGGTCGGCACGATCCTGATCGTGACCGGCATCCTCGGCCTGATCATCTCGGTCGCGAAGATGGTCATGGACTCGAGCGGCGGCGGCAAGAACCCGCCGCGCCCGCCGGCGGGCTGATCGCCCTGTTGACCGGGGCCAGCGCGCCGCGTTCTGCGCCAGGCCCCGCTGCGACTACCCTGAACGAGTGAAGGTTCTCCTGACAGGCGCGACGGGTTACGTCGGCGAACAGCTGCTCCCCGTCCTCCAGCAGGGCGGCCACGAGGTGCGCTGCCTCGCCCGAAACCCTGACGCCCTCAAGCAGCGCGGGGTCGAGGCCGTGCGCGGCGATGTGCTCTCGGGAGAGGGACTCGACGAGGCGCTCGAGGGAATCGAGGTCGCCTACTACCTCGTCCATTCGATGGCCGGCGGTGGCGACTTCGCCGAGCGCGACAGGCTCGGAGCGAGGAACTTCGCCGCGGCCGCCAAGCGCCAGGGCGCCAGAAGGGTGATCTACCTCGGTGGGCTCAGCCCCGACGACGCTCAGGATTCCGCGCACCTCAACAGCCGCCACGAGACGGCCCTGCTGCTCGCCGACGGCGCGCCGGAGTTCGTCTACGCGAGAGCGGCGGTCGTGGTCGGCGCGGGGTCGGCGTCGCTGATCATGATGCGCCACCTGGTCGAGCGACTGCCGATGATGATCTGCCCGAAGTGGATCGACGTGCGGACCCAGCCGATCGCCGCAAGCGACCTCGTCGAGGCACTCGCCCACTGCGCAGAAGTCGAGGGCTTGAGTGGAGAAGTCCAGCTCGGCGGTGCCGACGTCGTCACCTACCGCGAGATGATGCTCTCGCTCGCCCGCGCATTGGACCGCAGGCCGCCGCTTGTGATCCGGGTGCCGGTGCTGACTCCGAAGCTCTCGTCGCACTGGGTCGGGTTCGTCACCGCAATCGACAGCGGCATAGCCCGACCGCTGATCGACGGGCTGAAGACCGAGACCATCGTCACGGCGCCGCCTGCGGCTGGGATCAACGATTCGCCGATCGGCCTCGACGAGGCGATGCGGGTCGCGGTCACCGGCTGAACCGGCCCCAGAACGATGAAAAGCCGCCGTCAACCCTCAGGTCGACGACGGCTCCTCTGGAGTCGTGGTCAGACGACTAGATCAGCGCTACGTTGATGGCCTTCGGACCCTTGTCCCCTGCCTCTTCCTCGTAGCTGACCTTGGCACCCTCGCTGAGCGAGCGGTAACCCTGGCCGGAGATCGCTGAGTAGTGGACGAACAGATCCTGGCTGCCTTCATCGGGTGTGATGAAGCCGAAGCCCTTGTCGTCCCTGAACCACTTGACTGTGCCTGTCGGCATTTAGTGCACTTCCTTGATGCTGGTGCTGCGCTGACAAACGACTCCGAGGAGCAACCTGCTTCGCTGGCACTAACTTCGCCGACTCCCGTTGGAGCCAGCCTTACCACCCGGACGGTACCAGCCAAAAGGGCACTGCGGGCGTCGCCTTCACGATTTGCTCTTCCCCAAACGACCCGAGGCGAATCGGACCATTCGGCCCGGATCCGATTTCGAGGTCGGCCTGGAGGTACGGTCAGGCGCGAGCGACGAACCCTCGAGGCGCTGACTACTCGACCGGGCTGTGCAGCTTGACGAGCTCGCTGTGGAGCTCGACGACCCTCTGCTTGACGGGATCGCCGTCCTGGCGGTCATGGACGAGGTCCCATGTCCGCTCCGCGATCTCGCTCGCGTTCATCGGGTCAGCGTCGGAAGCGAGCTTCTCCACGAGCTGGATCTCGAAGGCCTCGATCTGGTCGAGCGGGTCGCCCTTGGGCATCCGCGGAAGCGGCTCCTTGACGTGATCGCGCCAAACGTTGGTGGCCACGACGAGCCGGTTGCGCAGTTCAACTCCTGTCGACACGGGCGCGAAGTTACCAATCAGCCCTGTCGGCCGTCAGCCGGCAGCGCCGTCCATTGGGGCTGAATGCCCGCTATTTGCGGGTTTGCTGGCGTTGCGGGCCGGACTCAGCCGCGGCCGAACGAGCTGGCGCCGGGCGACGGGGCGACGAACAGGCTCTGGGCCGCCACACCGATGCCGCCGTCGAGATCGGCGAGCCTCGACTCCGAGAGCGCGGTGCCATCGCCGCTGATCCGCATCGTCGAATCGAGCGAGATCCACTCTCCCCGCGGTTGGCGCAGGAGGTTGACCGAGAGATCCGCGTTGACGAACAGCCACTCGCCCCAGTCGAGCGCGGCTCCGATCCCGTTGCCGAAGTCGGCGGCCGAGACTGCGCGCTGCTGGGGCGTCGGCTGTTCACCCTCGACCAGCGGGACCTTCAGCCGGAACCAAGCCCTCCCGGGCCCCTGCTCCGTCCAGGTCGTCTTGCCGCCAGCCAAACGGATCTCGGTTGCGCCACCGGCGAACATCTCGGGAACGTCGCCGAGTGCGGCGATCGCGTCGGGCAGATCGCCGTCAGGACCTGGCTCGGGCGAAGGCTCGAGCGCGACCTCGGGCGAGGTTCCCGCCTCGACCCGGATGGTCAGGGCGCGCGCCCTCATCACTACCTGCCCCTCGCATTCGATCTTCGCCTCGACCCATTGGACCCGCCTTCCCGGCCTGATCACCTCCGCGCTCACGGCCAGTTCGGCTATCGGGACCGCCCCGAGGAACTCACAGGTGATCCGAGCGATCCGCATCGGCTGGGCAGTCTCGATCCGCTCGACAGCACGGGTCAACAAAGCCGTCGGCGCGCCCCCATGCTGGTGGTCAGGACTCCACGGCCCGCGCGAGAGCACCGTCGGCTGGAAGCGTTCATCGCCGAGCGGTAAGTAGACGGCGTCACTCACGCGGGCGACTGTATCCGCATGGCCGGGAGCAGGCCACAGGCAAGCGGTTGGGCGGCACTGTCCTGCGTGCCCGGGCGGACGCCCACGGCGGCGGCCCGGTCGGACGTCGGCCGCGGGCGGGCCTCAGCCGCCTTGGCGGGCGGACGGCTCGGGGTCGAGCAGGACGACCGGCAGGCCGAGGCGAGCGTCGCGGGCGAAGGTCGCGATCCTGCGGCCCGGCTGGATCGCCGCCCTGGCCGGGCCGATCAGCCCGTCGAGGTCGACGAGGGCCTGGTCGAAGCGATCGGAGATGAAGCCCAGGCCCCAAACGTGGGCAGGCCCCCGTGGCACTCGATCGGTGTGAACGAGCTCGATCACCGCACCGCCGGCCCTGACGAACCCCTGGCGGACCTGAGTCTCGGAGTCGTCGTCGAGCGGTCGGACGGCCTCACGCTTCAGCGGCAGGCCCATCCGCTCCAATTGGCTCGCTGTGCGCTCGAACTCCGGCGTCGCGACGACCACCTGGTCGATCGCGATCGCCCCGTTCGGATGCTCGGTCGAGGGCCCCGGCTCACCGATCTCCAGCGGGATCCCGTCGAGCGCACCAACATCGTCGGGAAGCTCGTCGAATCGCAAGGCCGCGACTCCGGGCGGCGCCGCCGTCAACTCGATCCGCACACCCGCCACATCGATGAAGCCGTCGACGACCGAGAAGCCGGCGCTCGACCACGACTCGCGGTCGGCACCGATCTCGATTCCGGTCAGGCGTGGGCGTGCTTGAGTCGTTGCGATCACGCTCCCATGATTACGCCACCGAGGGCGCTTCGGGAAGAGCTGCCAGAGCCGCCTCGAGGTCAGCCTCTGTGAACTCCGGATCCTCGAGCGTTCCCGAGAGGTAGGCGTCGTAGGCGGCCATGTCGAAGAACCCGTGGCCACAGAGGTTGAACAGGATCACCCGCTCCTCGCCTGCCTCCTTCGCCTCCAAGGCCTCCTCGATCGTCGCCCTGATCGCGTGCGACGGCTCCGGTGCGGGGATGATCCCCTCGCTCCGCGAGAACTTGATCGCAGCATCGAACGTGTCGTTCTGCTTGAACGCCCTCGCCTCGATGTGGCCGCTCTTGACGAAGCCGCACAGCATCGGAGCGTCACCGTGGTAGCGAAGGCCACCGGCGTGCATCTCCGGCGGAACGAAGCCATGGCCGAGCGTGTACATGGGCATCATCGGGGTCATGCCTGCGATGTCGCCGTAGTCGTAGGCGTAGACGCCACGCGAGAGGGTCGGGCAGGCGGCCGGCTCCGCGGCGACGAACCGGGTGTTGGCCTCGCCGTTGAGCACTCGGCGCAGGAACGGGAAGGCGATCCCGGCGAAGTTCGAGCCGCCACCGACGCAACCGACGACGACGTCGGGCTCGTCGCCCGCCATCTCCATCTGCTTGATCGCCTCCTGGCCGATGATCGTCTGGTGAAGCAGCACGTGGTTGAGGACGGAGCCGAGCGCGTAGTTGGCCTCCGGGTCCTGCGCCGCAACCTCGACGGCCTCGCTGATTGCGATGCCGAGCGAGCCGGTCGGGGAGCCCTGGTTGGCCCTGCCGGCCTCGGTCAGGGTGCTCGGCGAGCGGTGCACCGTCGCTCCGTACGTCTCGATCATCGAACGGCGGTAGGGCTTGCTGTCGTAGGAGCTGCCGGTCATGAAGACCTCGCACTCGAGCCCGAACATCGAACAGGCAAAGGCGAGCGAGCTGCCCCACTGGCCGGCGCCCGTCTCGGTGATCAGCTTCTTGACCCCGGCCTGGGCGTTCTCATACGCCTGCGGGATCGCGGTGTTCGGCTTGTGCGAACCGGAGGGCGAGCCGCCCTCGTACTTGTAATAGATGCGTGCCGGGGTGTCGAGCAGCTTCTCGAGCCGGTGAGCCCGGTGAAGTGGGGTCGGACGCCAGATCCCGTAGGCCTTGCGGACCTCGTCGGGGATCTCGATCATCGGCTCCTCGGAGACCTCCTGCTGGATCAGGCCCATCGGGAAGATCGGGGTCAGGTCCTCGGGGCCTGCAGGCTCGCCGGTGGCCGGGCTCAACGGCGGCAGTGGCGGCTCGGGCAAGTTGGCGGCGATGTTGACCCAGTGGGTCGGGATGTCGTCCTCGCCGAGCAGGTAACGGGTGTGATTGTCAGCCATCGGGGGTTTCACCTTTCCTTCGTGGAGTGAAGTCGCTTGTGGACAATCTGCCACCTGCCGGCTCCCAATGGCAAACGATCACCCTCGCGAGCGATTGTGGAAGCTCGCAAAGTGCAGGGCGAACGCCGCCCGACAAGGTCAGGAAGCAAGCGGCCCGACTGGCCCGGCGGAGCCGTCGAGAGTGCCGCCTCGGCGGGCGGCCTCGGTCTCGGCCCGCTCGCGGCCGCCGTGCTCGAGGCCGGCGAGGTTCGACTCGCCGCGCCACACGACGCCTCCACCCCTTCGGGTCGCCGTGACCTTCATCGTGCCGCCCAGGTGCTCGAGCGCAGCAGCAATGTTGCGCCTCTCCGAGGGCAGTGGGACCGGGAGGACATGGGCGGCCCCAAGCTCGGCAGAGCCCTCGACCTCGACCAGCCAGCGCGGTGACTTGGCGGTAAGCAGCCAGCTCTCGTCGTCGACCTCGGTCCGCACGGGCGAGAGAAGCGGGTCGCCGAGCCTGAGGAACAGGCCGCCGGCGCGGACAACCAGGGCGGTCACCTCGAGGCCGAGTGGACCGGTCTCGACCCGTCCCCCGGCAAAACAGACGCACGCGTCGGCGTCCTCGAATCCCTGCGCCTGGCCCCACCACCACTCGGCTGGGAAGCCGCCACGGCCCCAGTTCTTCTCCGCGTAGACGCGACAGCCGTCGAGGTCCCACTCCTCGCCGGCAATCACCGCGTGGCCGCGGGCCACCCCGTCGAGGATGTGCGGATGCCAGTACTGGTTGAGAGCGGGAACCGACTGAAACCACGAAGAGGCCCCGAACCGGGTGCGCGGCCAACCGACCTCGCCCTCGATCGTCAGGTCGAGCCGGGCCTCGGGACCGAGATCGACCTCGACCCTGCCGGGACCGCCGACGAAGCGCCCGTCATCGGTGCGCGCCCCGAGCCGCTGCGGGTCGGCCCAAGCACCCTCGAGTGCTCCGGCCTTGAGGAAGTGCCCGGGATGGCCGGCCAAGCCGACCGTCGCCCAACTGCCTCCGGCTCCGTCGTCGTTGACCCCGATCAGTGCGATCACGACCCGGCCGCGCTCGCGGTCGGTGATCCTCCAGAAATAACCCTCCATGCCGACGCCGTGGGCGGTGAGCATGTCCCCCCAAGGGAGATCGGCGCCCGTCGAGCGGAAGAGGGCGTTCGCCTTGGCGAGCGGACCGCTGGAGGGAGAGGGGGCCATCCTGAAAGAGGGTACGAGCGCAACTCGCTTTCGGCCCAACGGTTAGGGGATGCGACACGGCGTCGTCGGCTGTACCCTCCGTGCAACAGGAGAGACGAAGGAGAACGCTTTGCGAAAGATCGCCGCAGCAATCGCAGCATCAGCACTCATCGCAGTGCCGGCAGCGGCTCAGGCCGCCACGCCCGCGAGCCCGATCGGGAACGTGGCGCCGGCGACGACCCTGCCGACCTTCAGCGGCAACGCATGGACGAAGAAGCCGATCACCGCTACCAAGCCTCCGCAGAACCCGTACATGGCCGCCAACGGCAACTCGAACCTCCACAACGACGCATGGATGACCGACACCTACTGGCGCTCGGGGCCGCTCGGCAAGAACCTCAAGCAGACGACCAACAGCTTCGGATTGACGCTGCCTGGCCTGTGCGCCTCGTTGACGTTCGATACCGCCGGTCGACTGCTGACCATCTGCCCGAACCTCTCGGGGCCGAAGATGCGTCTGCTCGACCCGGTGACGCTCGACCTGATCGCCGAGCAGCAGCTGCCCTCCAAGAGCTGCCCCGATCAGGTGACCAACCCGTTCTGCGTGTCGGGCAACATCTTCCAGGACTTCTCCGGCGGCGGCTACTTCTACCTCGACAACCAGAACCGCTTCGTCGTCGGGGCGAACGACCGCACTATCCGGATCTACTCAGTCAACGCGCAATCCAACGGCTTCAACCTCGACGCCTCCTACGACCTCTCCTCGGTGCTTTCGGAGCACGAGCGGTTCTCCTCGGCCCTGCCCGACTGGCAAGGGAGGATCTGGTTCGTTACCAGGCCGGGCAAGGTCGGCTACATCGTCCCCGGCACCGGCCAGATCCGCAGCGTCAACCTCGGTGAGCCGATCCAGAACTCCTTCACCGTCGCGCAGGACGCCGTCTACGTCCCGACGGACTCGGCTCTCTACAAGTTCGACTCGTCAGGGGACGCGGTCCGCCGGCTCTGGCGCACCGTCTACCCCAACACGGGCGTCAAGAAGCCCGGCCAGGCCGCGGCCGGCACCGGCACCACACCGACGATCCTGCCGGGCAACCTCGTCGCGATCACGGACAACGCCGACCCGATGGGGATCGTCGTCTACAAGGGTTCGACCGGCGCAAAGACCTGCCGGGTGCCGGTCTTCAACAGGGGCGCGAGCGCGACCGAGAACTCACTGATCGGCTTCGGCACCTCGACGAAGTCGAGCCTGATCGTCGAGAACAACTTCGGCTACGACCAACCGGCCTCGGTGATGAGCGGCGAGACCTCGCGGCCCGGCTTCACCCGTGTCGACGTCAGCAACTCGGGCAGGACGTGCAAGACCAAGTGGAAGAACACGACCGATGTCGCGCCTTCGGTCGTCGCGAAGGTCTCGGTCTCCAACGGCCTGCTCTACACCTACACGAAGCCAAAGACCACCAACGGCTCAGACGCCTGGTTCTGGACGGCGATCGACGTAGCGACGGGCAAGCGGGTCTGGAGCCGCCTCGCAGGCACCGGCCTGAGCAACTTCAACAACAACTACGCGGCGATCCATATCGGCCCCGACGGAGCGCTCTACATCGGGCTGCTCGGCGGGGTCGCGCGGCTGAGCGACGGCAGCTGACTCGCGCCGCGCAAACACGTCTGGTTCACTTCTCCACCCCATGAAACGCAAACGCTCAATCATCGTCGCCGCGCTCAGCGCTGCGCTGCTCGCTTTCGTTCCAGCTTCGGCCATGGCCATGCAGGTCTTCGTCAAGACCCCTACCGGAAAGACGCTCACGCTCGAAGTTGAGCCGTCGGACTCGATCGACAACGTCAAGCAGAAGATTCAGGACAAGGAGGGCATCCCGCCTGACGAGCAGAGATTGATCTTCGCGGGCCAGCTGCTCGAAGACGGCAGCACGCTCAGCGACTACAACATCCAGAAGGAATCAACGCTGCACCTGGTGCCGATCGCCAGGCCATTCCTGCCCGTCGTGTTCGATGTCAACCCGACCACAACCCGAGTCAAGGCGAAAGAGTCGACTTGGGCTGTCTCGATCTCCACGCACCCTGCTAATTCGGACACGAGAATCGGCGCCGCAGCGATGACCATCCAGCTCAGCTCGCAGTCAGCTGCACCGTCAAACCTCCAAGCCTTTCCATCCATCGCCTCATACGCGAACGGGATAGCCGCCTACGCCTCGCAGATCCGGTGGCGCTCGAAGCTGCGGCCAACGTGGATGCGAGTCGGGTCGCGCACCGGCAAGTGGACCGCCTGGACCAAGATAAACCCGGCCTGAGCGCTAGTCACGCAGCGGCGGGCGCGGTATGAACCCGCTCGTCCTGCGGATGTACTCGGCGTAGCCTGGGCGCGTTTCCTTCATGCCCTTCTCGAGCAGCGTCTTGCCCGACACCCGCACGAGCATGAAGTTGATCAGCGCCGGCCCGATGAAGGTCCACCAGTGGCCGGCCGAGGCGGCTACCACCCAAAGTCCCCACCAGACGCAGGCGTCCCCGAAGTAGTTTGGGTGGCGGGTGTAGCGCCAGAGCCCGCGGTCCATGACGACGCCCTTGTTGGCCGGGTCGGCCTTGAAACGCGTCAGCTGGAGGTCGCCGAGAGTCTCGAAGAACATCCCGACCGCCCAGACCGCGACGCCGAGCCAGGCGAGCGACGGGATCCCCGTGGAGCCACCGAGCGATGCCGAGGCGACGGTGACGAGCACGGGCAGGCCGACGATCCACATGATCGCCCCCTGGAGCCAGAAGACCTGGAAGAGGCTGCGCAACGGCCATGAAGCACCGGCCTTCCGGCGCATCGCCACGTAGCGGGGGTCCTCGCCATGGCCGAGGTTGCGCCTCGCGAGGTGGATGGTCAACCGCAGGCCCCAGATGCTGACCATCGCGAGGACGAGGGTGACGACGCCACCGGGCCATGGCATGCCCTCGCCCCACGTGGCGAGCAACAGGGCCGTCCAACCGAGCAGGACAAAACCGGCGCCCCACCAGATGTCGACGATCGAGCTGTCTTCGATCGCGATGCTGATCGCCCAAAGGCCGGTCATAACCACCAACCCGGCGAACAGGCAGTAGATGACGATCCCGGTCGCGCTCACCCGGTCGCGCTCACCCGCGGAGTGAAGGCCGGCGCGACCTCGCCTCGCTCAATCGCCTCGCGGGCCTCGCAGACCCACTCGTCGACCTCGAGCCAAAGCGAGTCGAGCCATTCGGATGCGGCGTCGCCCGCGGGGATCTCCGAGCGGGGAAAGCGCACCAAATGGACCGCGACTTCCCGGCCGACGAGATCGCCGTTGAGGACGTCGCCGATCCCGCGCAGACCCTCGAAGCCGACATGGACGAGCAGGACGACGTCGGCGTCGGGCGCACCTTCGAGCAGGGCGAGCGGACCGCCGTGGCGGGGCGGGAGGCACTGCCTCAGCGCGCCCATCCGCTCGGCTAGCGCAGGGTTGGTCTCGCCGATCCGCTCAAGAGCGCGGGCGAGCTTCGCCTCGGTGAACCGGGTCCCCTCCGGGTAGATCAGCACCCCGTCGCCGGCACCCATTCCGGTCGCGAGCTCGCGGATCCGGGCGAGCTCCTCCGGCCCGCCGGTATCGCGGTCGACGAAGTGGTTGCGCAACCTGCGACCTGCGACATCGAAGCACGGGTCGTTGAGCAGTTCGCGCTTCATCACGTACCTCAGCTCGATCCCGAGCGGGACGCTGATCGAGTGTGACGGCAGCAGGTTGTCGACCATGCTCGAGTGACGCACCAACAGGATGTAGGGGCCAGGCTGAGCGTCGTCGCGGCCCGTCACCTCGACAGTGAGCGAGAAGACCCGGCGGGCCACCCCCATCATCCACGCGGCCCACGCGCTCTGGATCGCAAAGGCCGTCGACTCGAGACGCCGTTTGTTGATCCCAAAGCCACTCGCGAGCCAGGTGACGAACAGGGCCACGAGCCCGATGACGTCGGCGATCAAGAGCGCCCAGAGGATCAGGATCATGCGGACGGCCGAGGGCGAGCGGCGGTGGCGGGCGACGGTCACGAGGTCCCAGACCCCGAGGACAACGACGATCGGCACGATCAGCGCCGTGACGACGACGAACATCACGTAAACGAGCGGGATCGTCACGAGTCGCCGCTTGATCGTCGCCGCCTTGCTTTCCTCCGGCCTGATCGCTGTCGCGGCGCTCACAGCCCCATCGTGACAGCAACGCGGGCGTGATCGCATACGATCAGGTCGCTCAAACCAAACCAAGGGAGCGCAGCGATGCCGAAGGGACCACAGCCGGGCGATCAGGCTCCGGACTTCCAACTGGAGGGAACGGACGGCAGCTTCAAGCTCTCCGACAACCTTGGCAAGAGGGTCGTGCTGCTGTTCTACCCGGGTGACGACACCCCGGTCTGCACCAAGCAGTTCTGCTCCTACCGCGACGCGGGCGAGGACATGAGCTCGCTCGAAGCCGTCGTTGTCGGCATCTCACCGCAGGGACTCGACAGCCACGCGAACTTCATCGCCAAGCACAGCCTCAACGTGCCCCTGCTCGCCGACACGGGCAAGACCGCCGCGAAGCTCTACGGCATGACAGGCCTGCTGCCGCCCGGCACCAAGCGCGGAGTCGTGATCGTCGACGAGCAAGGCAAGGTCGCCTTCCGCCACGACCACCTGATCGGGCTCGACTTCCTGACAGTCGACCAACTGAAAGCCGCCCTCGCTGGCGTCCGGGCCTGACACCATGACGCTCTACACCTGCGGCCAGAAGCTGAGCGGAGCCTCCCTCGGACATCCCTGCGGACGGGCAGGCGACGCCCTGCGCAAGGCCGGCCACAAGTTCGAGATCGAAGTCGTCGGCGGCTACCGCCTGCTGCCTTGGACTCGGAGCGGACAGCGCACCACAGTGCGTCAGCTGAGCGGTCAGGAGAACGTGCCGATCCTCGTGCTCGACGATGGCGAAGTCGTGTCCGGAAGCAGTTCGATCGTCAGGTGGGCGAAGGCCAACCCAGCCTGAATCCGGTGGCGCCGGGAGGACCGGCAAGGCGTAAGGTTCATCGCTGAGGGCCGCATGCGCGGCCACCCTGAGGAGGGAACATGCGAGCAGGAACGCTCACCACAGTGGTCGTCGCAACGGCCGCCTTGGCGCTGCCCTCGACGGCCGCCGCCGGGGCGTCGGCGCCCGAGGCCTTCCCCAATGGCTTCATGTGGGGCACGGCGAGCTCCGGATTCCAAACCGAGATGGGCGCAGGCTCCGCCTATTCCGACAAGGGCAGCGACTGGTGGAAGTGGGTCCGCGACCCCGCGAACATCTCGTCGAAGAAGGTCAGCGGCGACCTTCCCGAAAAGGGACCGGGCGGATGGAAGACCGCGTTCTCGGGTGACATCGCGCTCACCAAGGGCCTCGGGATGAACACTTGGCGGATGGGCTTCGAGTGGAGTCGGATCTTCCCGAAGGCGACCGCGTCGGTCGCGGTCGGACCGACCATAACCACGACCAACCTCAAGGCGCTCGACAAGCTCGCGGACGCGAAGGCGGTCGCCAAGTACAGGACGATCCTCAAGTCGGCCCGCTCGAAGGGCCTGCGACCGTTCGTGACCCTCAACCACTTCACCCTCCCACTCTGGGCCCACGACCCGATCGCCGTGCGCGACGCGCTGAGCGGTCGAGGCCCCGACTCGCCACTGCCCACCAACCTGACCTCCAAGTCGGGATGGCTGGCGGCCACCACAGTCCAGGAATTCCGCAAGTACGCCGCGTACGCAGCATGGAAGTTCGGTGACCTCGTCGACTGGTGGTCACCGGTGAACGAGCCGATGGTCGTCGCGGTCTCCGGGTTCGTGAACGTGCCGGGCGCCTACGCCAACTGGTTCCCGCCCGGGGTCTTCTCGTACACGGCGGCGGCCAAGGCGATCGAGAACCTCGCCGCGGCGAACTCGGTGGCCTACAGCGCAGTCCACTCGTTCGATTCGAAGGACTCCGACGGCGACGGCAAGAAGGCCCAGGTCGGGCTTGTCCAGAACATGATCCACTTCACCCCAGCCAACCCGCTCAGCGCAAACGACGTCGCCTCGACCGACCACGCCGACCGGATCTTCAACAGGCTGCTCCCTGACGCCGCGATCAACGGTCAGCTGGACCGCAATGCCAACGGCGTCGCCGACCCGGGCGAGTACGACCCGGCCGAACGCAACAAGGCCGACTTCTTCGGCGTCAACTACTACTTCCGCGGTCGGGTCACCGGGGTCGGAACTTCGCTCAGCTCGACGATCCCGCTGCTCGACTTCCTGCCGAAGACCGGGTACCGGTGGGCACTCAACCCGACGGCGGACGTCTGCCCGACAACCTGCTCGCAGTTCGGGTCCGAGATCGACGTCGACGGCTTCGGTGCGGTGCTTCGCGAGGCCGCCGGTTATGGCAAGCCGCTGATCGTCACCGAGAACGGGATTGCCGACAGCGGTGACAGCCAGCGCACCGAGTTCCTCGTGCGCCACCTCGACCAGGCGTGGCGGGTAGTGGGTGAGAAGCCGGGCGGAGTGCCGCTGCTCGGGTGGTTCCACTGGAGCCTGACCGACAACTACGAGTGGACTGCCGGCTACACGCCGAAGTTCGGCCTGTACTCCTACTCCGCGAAGACCCTGAAGCGAACGGCACGGCCGGCGGCCGCCGTGGTCAAGACGATCGCGAAGGGGAACGCGATCCCCGGCGAGGTCATCGACCGGTGGATCAACACGGCCCCGAACTCCTGACTCGGGGGCGTCGACCGACGCCGCGCCGGTCGGTCAGCCGACCGCTGCGCTGCGGTCGTGCCCGCGCGAGAACCTGAGGACCCCGTCGTCGAGCGGGACGGTGCGGGCCGTCCTGGTGTCGCGACGGAGATTGAGGTCGAGGTTCCACGGCTCGCGACCGCCCGACTGCGGGAACAGGTGGCGGGAGCGCAGGACGTAGTTGGACGTGTAGTCGCCGAAAGGCTGGGTTTCCAGTGACGGATCCGAGTTGACAGGCACACAGCTTGCCCAGCCGCCCTCGCTCATGTGGCGAAGCAGCCGCTCGAAGTACTCAGAGACAACCTCGACCCTCAGCGTCCAGGCGACGTGCGGGTAGGGGAACGAACAGATGAGGTTCGGTGCGCCGGTGATCATCATCCCGCGGTAGGTGACGGCGGCGGAGACGTCCAGCGGTTCACCGTCGACCGAGAGTTCGATCCCGCCGAAGGCGAGCAGATCCAAGCCAGTCGCGGTGACGACGATGTCCGCCTCGAGCTCGCGGCCGGACTCGAGCACGATGCCCGACTCGTTGAACGACCTGATCCGATCGGTGACGACCGAGGCCGATCCCTTGCGGATGGACCTGAACAGATCCCCACCCGGGACCACGCAGAGCCGCTGATCCCACGGGTCGTACTTCGGAGTGAAATCCCGCTCGACGTCATAGCCGTCGGGAAGCTGCCGCTCGACTCCCTTGATCAGCATCCGCCGCATCAGCTTCGGTTGCTTCTTGCTGAGGTTCCAGACCAGTTCCTGGGTGAAGATGCTCTTGCGACGGGCGATCGAATAGAGCCTCTTCGGCGAAACCCGTCCGCGCAGCGCACCGACGACCGGATCGCGCCACGGGATTGCCGCCATGTACGACGGGGAGCGCTGGAGCATCGTCACGTGCGCGGCCTTCTCCGCCATCACCGGGACGATCGTCACCGCGGTCGCTCCACTGCCGACCACGACGACCCGCTTGCCGGACCAGTCGAGGTCTTCGGGCCAGTGCTGCGGATGGACGACCGTGCCGGCAAAGCGCTCGATGCCGGGGAAGTCCGGGGAGTGACCCTGGTCGTAGCGGAAGTAGCCCGTGGCGCTGAAGAGCCAGCGCGCTGTCAGGACGACTCCCTGGCCGTCGGGGCCGGTCGCCCGGACTCGCCACAGCGACTCCTCGCTCGACCAGTCCGCGCCTGCGACCGTGTGGCCGAATCGGATCTTGCGATCGACCCCGAACTTCGAAGCCGTCTCGCCGAGGTACTCGCGGATCGCTTCGCCGTGACCGATCGCGTCCTTCGACTGCCAGGGGTTGAAGGAGTAGCCGAACGTGTACATGTCGACGTCGCTCCTGATCCCCGGGTAGCGGAAGAGGTCCCAGGTGCCGCCAATCCGTTCGCGCGACTCGAGGATCGCGTAGCTCGTCCCGGGGAGGTTGCGTTCGAGCTGGGATGCGATCCCGATGCCGGTGATGCCGGCACCGACGATCAGCACATCGAAGTCCGGGGAATCGGCCACTACGAGAGTGTGACTGGTTCGCGACGCGCCGTCACCCGGGTGAAGCTGAGGATCCCATCCTCGATCTCGACGTCACGCAGGGCCTTGCGATCCTTGAGGTAGTTCATGCTCAGCTCCCAAGGCTCCCTCTCCCCCTCGCGCGGGAAGAGATGCAGCGACCGCTGAACGTACCCGGCGTCGAAATCGAGCAGTGGCCTGGTCCCCATCGTGGGGTCGTCGTTGATCGGGACGCACTCGATGTAGCCGAGGCGGTCCATGTGGGCGAGGACACGGCAGAGGTAGTCGCAGACCAGGTCGACCTTCAGGGTCCACGACGCGTTGGTGTAGCCGATCGCGTAGGTGAAGTTCGGGATGCCGCTGAGCATCATCCCGCGGTAGGCGATCGAGTCGGAGATGTCGACCGGCTCGCCGTCGAGGGTCAGGGTCGCCCCGCCGAATGCGAGGAGGTCGAGGCCGGTCGCGGTGACGATCACATCCGCGTCGAGTCGCTGGCCGGACTCGAGTTCGATCCCAACCTCGGTGAACGTCGCGATCCTGTCGGTCACGACGGAGGCCGAGCCGTCGCGGATCGCCCTGAAGAGGTCGCCGTCGGGAACCGAACAGAGCCGCTGGTCCCACGGGTTGTAGTGCGGAGTGAAGTTGCGCTCGACGTCGTAACCGTCGGGGAGCTGTTTCGCCGCCAGCCAGACCAGCAGTCGCTTCATCGCATTCGGGTAGCGCTTGCTGAGGACCCACTGGAAGCGTTGGAAGAAGACGTTCTTGCGCCTCGTCAAGGCGTATGCGCGCTCCGGGGACAGGTGGCGCTTGAGGAAGTTCGCGACCGCGTCACGGGCGGGCACGGCGACGATGTAGGTCGGCGAGCGCTGGAGCATCGTCACGTGCGATGCGGTCCCAGCCAGCGCCGGCACGAGCGTGACGGCAGTGGCCCCGCTGCCGATCACCACGACGCGCTTGCCCGAGCAGTCGAGGTCCTCCGGCCAGTGCTGGGGATGGACGATCTCCCCTCGGAACCGCTCCCTCCCCTCGAAGACCGGGGTGTGGCCGTGGTCGTAGCGGTAGTAGCCGGTGGCGCAAAAGAGCCACCGCGCGGTGAACGTCGTCCTCTCCCCCGAATCGCCGACCTCGACCTGGACCGTCCAGAGCGAATCGGCACTCGACCAGTCGGTCGATGTCACCCGATGGCCGAAGCGGATGTGGCGGTCGACCCCGTACTCGGCCGCAGCCTCGCACACGTACTTGCGGATCGAAGGGCCATCAGCGATCGACTGCCTGTCGCGCCAGGGCTTGAAGGCGTAACCGAAGGTGTGAAGGTCAGAGTCGCTCCTGATGCCCGGGTACCTGAAGAGCGACCATGTCCCGCCGATCTCGTCACGGGCCTCGAGGACCGCGTAGCTCTTGCCGGGCAAGGCCCGCTCGAGGTGGCATCCAGCCCCGATCCCCGAGACGCCGGCACCAACGATCAGGACATCGAAATCAGGCTCCGGCTGCATGGAGGCAAGTTTGACCCATGCGCAAGGCACGGGTGTGAGTCGGGGCACAGCGGACCGGCGCGAGCCGGGACGAACGGGCGCTCAGGCGGCCGCGCCGACTGCGACCCGCCCGCGGATCAGGTCGGCTGCCCTCTCGCCGATCATGATCGTCGGCGCGTTCGTGTTGCCACCGGTGATGACCGGCATCACCGACGCGTCGGCGACCCGCAGCCCGTCGATACCGCGGACCTTCAACTCCGGGTCGACCACCGCCATGTCGTCCTGGCCGATCCTGCAGGTGCCGACCGGGTGGTAGATCAGCTCGACCCGGCGCCGCAGGTCGGCGATGATGTCGTCGTCGGTCTCGGTCGCACTGCCGGGCAGCAACTCCTCTCCGAGAGCGGAGCGCATCGGCTCGGTCGCAGCGAGCTCGCGTGACATCTTCACCCCGGCCAGCATCGACTCGACGTCCTCCGGCTCGGAGAGGGCGTTGGTGAGGACTCGCGGCTTCGCTGTCGGATCGGCCGAGCGCAGCCGGACCCAGCCGCGGCTCTTCGGTGAGACGAGCACTGGACCGAACGTGACCGCGTGATCGGTGTAGGACTGATCGAACCCGTGCTCACTGAAGTAAGCCGGGGCGAAGTGGAACTGGATGTTGGCCGCCGGCAGGCCGGGGCGCGTCCTTACGAAAGCGAATGCCTCCGCGACGGAGGTCGAGAGCGGCCCCTCGCGCTTGAGCAGCCACTGTGCGGCGTACTTCGGGTGCTCGGCGTCGGCCAGCGTCTCACCGACCGAGGACGCCCAGATCGCCACGAGGTAGGGGTGGTCCTGGAGGTTCTCGCCCACGCCGGGCAGGTCGTGGCGGACGTCGACTCCGACCTCGGCCAGAGCTGCCTGCGGACCGATGCCGGAGAGCATCAGGATCTGAGGCGAGCCGTACGCGCCTGCAGAAAGGATGACCTCCTCGGCGGCGTGCGCGACACGCTCCCGGCCGCGCCTGTCGGCGTAGCGAACCCCGACCGCGCGACTGCCGTTGAACTCGATCCCGAGCACCTGTGCCTTGGCTACGACAGTCAGGTTGGTGCGCTTCATCGCCGGACGCAGGTAAGCGTCGGCGCTGCTCCAGCGGCGACCGGCGCGCTGGGTCACCTGCACCGGGGAGCAGCCGTCCTGCTCGGGTCCGTTGTAGTCGGGAATCCGCGGGATCCCGTACTCCTCGGCCGTCTTGAGGAACCGCTCGGCGAACGGTGAGGGACTGCGCGAGTCCTCGACCCTCAGCGGGCCGCCGGCACCGTGGTACTCGGACGCACCGCGCGAGTTGTCCTCGGCCTTCAAGAAGTAAGGCAGGACGTCGCGCCAACCCCATCCCGTTGCGCCTTGGGCCTCCCAGAGGTCGTAGTCGAACGGACGGCCGCGCACGTAGAGCATCGCGTTCATCGACGAGGAGCCGCCGAGCGCCTTGCCGCGCGGCAGGTAAAGCGACCGGTTGTCGCAGAATGGCTCGGGCTCGGAGGAGAAGTCCCAGTCGAGCTTGGTCTTGAACTGCTTGGGGAAGGCCGCCGGGATCGTGATGTTCGGATGGCGGTTGCTGCCGCCTGCCTCGATCAGGACGACCCGGCACGAAGGATCCTCAGAGAGGCGCGACGCGATCGCGCAGCCGGCCGAACCGGCACCCACGACCACGTAGTCGGCTGCGTGCATGTGGGGATCATTGCGCAACCCGCACGCTCCCGCCACCCCGACACCCCGCAGGAGAACCGCAACTATCCGACCGGCCCCCGGTTACTACTGCCGTCAGCCAACCTCTCACTGTGTAAGGTTCATCACATGAAATTCACCAGCAGTTCACCCACCAGGCGCTTCGGCGTCCTTGCCGCTGCGGCGGCGATGTCCCTGTCCCTCGTGGCTGTCGCACCGGCAGCCGCAGCCATCCCAACCGGCCCGTCCGACAACACCTTCTACGCACCGGCGCAAGGCAAGTACTGGAGCGGCAAGCCCGGCGACGTGGTCTGGAAGCGCGCAGCGCAGCCGGCCACGACTCTGAGCAACGCCTCGCAGTCGATCACGGTCGTCTACAAGTCGAAGTCGCTCGCGAACAAGATGATCCCCGTCTCCGGCACGGTCTGGCTGCCCAAGGGCACCGCACCGGCGGGCGGCTGGCCGATCATCTCCTGGGGCCATGGAACCACCGGCTCCGCCGATATCTGCGCACCGTCGAGGATCACCGACACGGTCTCGGGCAGCTACACCAGCTACGTGTTTCCTTCGATCAACACCTGGCTTGGCAAGGGCTACGCGGTCGCGATGAGCGACTACGAAGGCCTCGGCACCCCCGGCCAGCACCCTTGGCTGATCGGCCCGTCGGAAGGCCGCGGCATGATCGACATCGTCAAGGCGGCTCGCAAGCTGAGCCCCTCCGTGTCGAAGAACTGGGTCTCCACCGGACACTCGCAGGGCGGCCACGCCTCTCTGTTCGCGGCTTCGCTGGCCAAGAGCTGGGGAACTGGCCTGAACCTCAAGGGCGTCATGCCTTACGCACCGGCCAACAACATGAAGGCCACCGTGCTGTTCGCAGCCGGCGCGATTCCCGGACCGAGCTCGCTTTCCGGCCTCGGAGCGCTGCTGGTCCGTTCGCTCAAGGACGCGAACCCCACGATCGATCTCGCAACGGTCATGAACACGGGCCCCTACTCGAAGCTCCCGGAGATCGAGAAGCGCTGCCTGGGCGAGCTCGGGTCGACCGACTACTTCGGCCAGTACTCGCCGCAGCAGCTGCTCAAGGGCTGGAACACCAGCGCCAAGGACTGGCGTGACAACCCGCAGTGGGGTCGGCTCGTCGCAGCCCTCGACGGCTCGAAGATCAACCCGACAGTGACCGTTCCGACCGGGATCAAGATCCAGATGTTCCAGGGCGGAGCCGACAGCACGGTTCCGGCGTTCACCACGAACGCACTGCTCACCCAGCTGCGTGGCAAGAACACGGGATCCGGTCAGGTGAACCTCACCGGCTACCCGTCGGCTGACCACGGCGGAGTCGTCGCCGCGGCCCTCGAGGACGCCAACGCGTTCCTCCTCAGCTCGTTCGGCCGCTAGGCGAACCGCCTACCAAGAAGCGTCCACGGGGCGCCGGAGCCAAACGGCTCCGGCGCCCCTCTTGCGTCCCGGGGCGCCGCTCGGCCCGCGCGGCGGTCCGGTCGTTCTCTGCGGCGACCAATACCTGTTGGGAGGGGTGGTTGCGAGAGGTCCAAGCGAACACTCGGCTCGCCCGACGGGATGGAGGGCGAGCGTTCGCGGCACCTGCTCGCCACCACCCCGCGCCACCAGCCCCGAGTCGGGAGAGAGGGCCAGCTGCCGCTCAGGAGCGGACGAGGGCGCGGAGCGCCCCGCCCATCTCGATCACTGCGGTGGCGGCGGCCTTTGAGACGCCGCTCATGTTCGCGAACCCGTGGATCAGGTTGGGGAACCTGCGGATCAGCACCTCGACCCCGGCTGAACGGAGAGCTTCGCCGTAGGCCTCACCCTCGTCGCGGAGCGGGTCGAATCCGGCCGTCACCACCACTGCCGGAGCGAGACCCGAGAGGTCCTCGGCCCGCAGCGGTGAGATCCGCGGGTCGGCCGGGTCGGGCGGGTTCGGCCCGCCGTACTGCTCGCCGAACCAGTCCATCAGGTCACTCGTTAGCAGGAATCCCTCGCCGAACAGCCCGTGCGAAGGGTGCTTGATCGTCCAGTCGGTTATGGGGTAGATCAGCAGCTGGGCGATCGGCGGCGGAGCGAGGCTGCGGGCAGTCGAGAGAGCGACTCCGGCCGCGAGGTTGCCGCCGGCGCTGTCTCCTGCGACGGCGATCCTCGTCGGATCGCTGCCAAGGTCGGCCGCGTTGGCCTGGGCCCAGGCGAATGCCGCCACCGCATCGTCATGAGCTGCCGGGAAGGGATGCTCGGGTGCGAGCCTGTAGTCGACTGCCAGCACGTCGACTCCTGCGTGTACGCAGAGCGATCGGCAGACCCCGTCGTGGGAGTCGAGATCCCCGAGGACGAAGCCCCCACCGTGGAAGAAGACCAGCATCGGGTGCGGGCCGCCGACCTCGGGAGTGGAGTAGAAGCGGGCGCCGATCTTGCCCTCCGCCCCGTCGATCTGGAGATTGCGAACGGCGGCGACGATCTCCGGCGTGCCGCCACCGATCAGGGACTGGCGACGAAGAAGCGCTCGCTCCTTGGGGATGTTGACGACGGAGGTCGGCGATCCGGCTCCGCCTCGCTTCTCGACCAGGGCGAGTGTGACCTGGCAGGAGGGATCGAGCTTCTGGCCGTCGAGCACGATCGACTTGCCTCCGGAGAGACGGATCTGCGCGCTCTCGGGAAGCGACCCGAGGGCGCGGGCAGCCGCGGCCTCACTCTTCATCGAGCCGGTCATCGGTGGTGCTGTTGGATCCCTGCGGGCCATTTCGAAGCAGGCTGCCCATCGCTGGGCGGCCGCCCGGGAAGCCTACGGCAAGCTCCCGGCAGCGGGGTCACCCCGATGGACCGCTTGCTAGCTTGGAACCGTGATGGGCGAGAGTTCCGCGAACGAGCCGCCGAGGCGCGAAGACTACCCACACAAGACGGTCATCCCGACCCGCTGGCACGACAACGACGTCTACGGGCACGTCAACAACGTCCAGTACTACTCGTTCTTCGATACTGCGATCAACCGCATACTCATCGCCGATGGCGGTCTCGACATCCATGCGGGAGACTCGATCGGGATCTGCGCCGAGTCCCACTGTGAGTTCCTCGGCTCGCTCGCATACCCGCATCCCGTGGAAGCTCGCCTGAGGGTCGGCCAGCTCGGACGAAGCAGCGTTCGTTACGAGTTGGCCCTGTTCGACGGCGAGGACGGTCCGCCGGCTGCCCGGGGCTGGTTCGTGCATGTCTTCGTGGACCGCGACGGCCGCCGGCCCGTTCCGATCCCCGATGGAATCCGTTCAGCGCTCGAGCCGCTGGTCGCAGCGGAACCCCGATGAACAGGGTCCGCGCAGCCGTCCTGACCCGAAGCGGAGGACCGATCCCCTACGCCGAATCCCGGCCGATCGAGATCCGCGAGATGGAACTCGGGGCCCCGGGACCCGGGGAGCTCGAGATCGAGATCCGGGCAGCAGGCCTGTGCCACTCGGATCTCTCGGTGATCGATGGCTCCCGCCCGCGGCCCCTGCCGATGGTGCTCGGGCATGAGGCCTCGGGCGAGGTGGCGGCGGTCGGCCCCGGAGTGACCAGGTTCAGCCCCGGGGACAGGGTCGTGCTCGCGTTCGTGCCGTCGTGCGGGGAGTGCGGGCCGTGCCTCGACGGCCGCGCCGCGCTCTGCGAGCCGGGAGCGGCAGCGAACGCCGTGGGCGAGCTGATCGGCGGCGGCACGCGGTGGTCGCACGCGAGCGGGGAGCAGCACAGCCACCACCTCGGGGTGAGCGCGTTTGCCGAACGGGTCGTGGTCTCGGAGAACTCCGCTGTGGCGATCCCCGACGAGCTGGATTTCGCGACCGCCGCGGTGTTCGGCTGCGCCGCCCTGACCGGAGTCGGCGCGGCGCTCAACGCCGCCAGTGTCGAGCCCGGGGAGAGCGTCGCGGTGTTCGGACTCGGTGGCGTCGGGATGTGCGCTCTGCTGGGAGCCAAACTCTCGGGCGCCGGCCAGGTGATCGCGGTCGACCCGGTCGAGTCGAAGCGCCAGCTGGCCCTCGAACTGGGAGCCGACCTCGTCTTCGATGGCGGCCCCTCAACGGTCGAGGAGATCCGCTCGGCCACGGCCGGGGGCGGCGCAGCGAAGGCGATCGAGACCGCGGGGAGCGCGAAAGTCCTCGAGGCCGCCTATGCGGCAACGGCCCGCGGCGGCACGACAGTCACCGTCGGCCTGCCGGATCCGTCGCAGATGCTCTCGATCCCGGCAGTCAGCCTGACCGCCGAGGAGCGGGTGCTTCGCGGCTCCTACCTCGGCTCCGCCAACCCGGCCGAGATGCTGCCCCGCCTGTTCGACTTCTGGCGCGAGGGCCGGCTTCCGCTCGAGCGCCTGGTCTCCCACAGGCTCGACCTCGACTCGATCAACGAGGGATTCGACCGACTGCGCGAAGGCGAAGCCGTCAGGCAGGTCATCGAGTTCGCGAGCGGGCGAAGCGGATAGCCGCGGGGCACGGCGCCTCCGAGCGGTTGCGGATCTGAACGAGGACCCAGCCGCCCTTGGCCGCGATTGGCGCCGTGCGGGCGTTCGGTCCGGCCAAGCCGAGGATGACCGGGGCGAGGCTGCGCAGCCCCTCCGGATCGAGCGCAGATCCGGTGAAGCCTTCCGCGTGGAGAGAGGGCTCGTGGAGGAACGCGACCGAAGGGAACGGCAGCAACGCAGTCCTCTCGTTGACATAGCGCCAGACCCCCGGGACGCTCCAATCGCCCTCGAGCCCGAGCCGGACGTCGAGCGCGTACGCGAGCGCCGAGCGCTGACCCTCCGGCAGCGGGTAAGCGAGGCCACACTCGACGACCGCGCGCCGCCCGCCTGCCGCTTCGATCGCGTCCGGGAGTGTCTCGGTCGGGACCGTCCTTTTCATGTACCAGCTGTAGCCCACCCGGCCCTCGCTGATCGTCCCCGGCAATGCGAGAACGAAGGCGACCAAGCAACCCGTCGCGAAGGCGGCGACACGCACCGCTGCACCTGCGGGGATCAGGGCGAGCCTGCCCAGGCCGACACCGGCGAGGACGGACGCGACTGCGAACACCGGCCCGAGGTATCGCGGCACAGCCGGGTAGCCCAACTGGGTGGCGATGACGACAGGCACAGTGACGATCAGGACCGCCGCGCCGAGCGCCCTGCCGACCGGTTCGCGCCAGACGAGCGCAGCGACGAACGCGAGCAGGGCAATCGCTGCCACTCCCGGCTGGATCTGGTCGGTTGCCTCGGCCAGCAGCTCCCAGCCAGGCACTGCAGCGGCCTGGACAAGCTTCGGCTCGAGACTGGTCTCGGCCTGACCGGCGATCGCGAACGGTCGCCCGCGGCCGATCCAGTCACCGGCCGCCCACAGCAGCGTCGCAAGCGCTGTCGGGAGCACGAGCCAAGGCCAGGCGATCCTGCGGCGAACGACCAACCAAAGGCCGTAGCCGCCGGCGATCGCGATCATCTCGGGCCTCGCGAGCGCGGCGACGAAGAACGCCAGCAGGGCATTGCGCGGACGATCCTCGAGGTGCTGCCTGACCCCCCAGAGGATCGCGAGGGTGACGAGCGCCTCGGTGATGCCGCCGGTGGCGATGTACAGCAACTGTGGTGTCAGGGCGAGCAGCACGACTGCGGCGGCCCCGCCCGGGTCCCCGGCGGCCAGCCGGCCGAGCCGCCAGGCCTCGACGAGGCAGAGCAGGAAGCAGGTCCGGATGAACCAGACCCAGACGATCGGCTGGAGGGTGTCGCCGAGGACCGAGAGCGGCATCAGCAGGATCACGGACAGCGGCTTCCAGCCGGTCTGCGATGAGATCCCGAACGGGACCTCCGAGACCCCGGTCAGCTGGCGCGACCAAACGAGCCAGGCCCACGGATCGAAGCTCGGACTGCGGGTCCAAAGGAGGCTGAGCGCGGCCACGGCCGCGCAACCGAGGATCGGGGCTGATCGTTTGAGAAGGGACGCTTCCTCAGGCATAAAGGTGAAGGCGAGAGGACTCTAGACCGGCCGTCGGGCGCCCAATAAATGAAGGCCCGGACTTGCCGGGCCTTCGAATAGCGGGGGCAGGATTCGAACCTGCGACCTTCGGGTTATGAGCCCGACGAGCTAC
>JBAXRO010000009.1:0-45008 GCA_037131165.1 Actinomycetes bacterium
GTTGGTCCCAACTGCTGCCGCATAGTTCCGTTCCGTGCCACCAGCAGTGTTGAAGTAGCCGCCGAGGTAGACGGTCGAGCCCGAAACACCAAGCGCCTTCACGCTGTTGTCGAGGTTCGGGTTCCAAGTCGGGTCCAGCGTTCCGTTGGTTCCAACTGCTGCCGCACGGTTGCGCGTCGTGCCACCAGCGGTCGTGAAGTCGCCGCCGAGGTAGACGGTCGAACCTGAAACCGCAAGCGCGCTCACGGTGTCGTCAAGGTTTGGGTTCCAAGCTGTGAGCTTCCCGTTCGTTCCAACTGCCGCCGCACGGTTGCGTGTAGTGCCGCCAGCGGTGGTGAACCGGCCACCGAGGTAGACGGTCGAGCCCGAAACCGCAAGTGCGTAGACATCGCCGTTGAGGTTTGGGTTCCAAGATGTGAGCTTTCCATTGGTTCCAACGGCTGCCGCACGGTTGCGTTCCGTGCCACCAGCGGTGCTGAAGTAGCCGCCGAGGTAGACGCCCGAGCCCGAGACAGCAAGCGAGCGCACGTCGTTACTGAGGTTTGGGTTCCAAGCTGTGAGCTTTCCGTTGGTCGAAACCGCCGCCGCACGGTTGCGTGTAGTGCCACCTGCGGTTGTGAAGTTGCCGCCGAGGTAGACGGTCGAGCCCGAAACGCCAAGCGCAAGCACGGCTCGGTCGAGGTTTGGATTCCAGGTTGGGTCGAGCGTTCCGTTGGTTGCAACTGCCGCCGCACCGTTGCGTGTCGTGCCGCCAGCGGTGGTGAAGGCGCCGCCGATGTAGACGGTCGAGCCCGAAACCGCAAGAGCGTGCACCCTCCCGTCAAGGTTTGGGTTCCAGGACGGGTCGAGCGTTCCATCGGTTCCAACTGCCGCCGCATTGTTGCGTGTCGTGCCACCAACGGTGGTGAATTCACCGCCGAGGTAGACGGTCGAGTCTGAAACCGCAAGCGCGTACGGGCTGCCGTCAAGGTTTGGGTTCCAAGCTGTGAGCGTTCCGTTGGTTCCAACTGCCGCCGCATGGTTCCGTTCCGTGACACCGGAGGTGGTGAAGTCGCCGCCGAGGTAGACGGTCGAGCCCGAAACCGCAAGCGCGTACACACGTTCGTTGACGTCCGGGTTCCAAGTTGTGAGCTTTCCATCGGTTCCAACTGCTGCCGCACGGTTTCGTGTGGTGCCGCCAGCGGTGGTGAACTGCCCGCCGAGGTAGACGGTCGAGCCCGAAACAGCAATCGCGAACACGGGGCGGTCGAGGTTCGGGTTCCAGGTCGGGTCGAGTGATCCGTCTGCCCTGATGTGCGCCGCGTGGTTGCGCTCCACGCCGTCTACGGCAACGAAGCTGCCGCCGATGTAGAAGCCGCCGGCACCATCCGCGGCGGAGGCGTTGATGGTGCCGCTGGTTATCCGTGCGAACGATCGATTGACGGACGCGTTCGATGCACTTACGAGCGCGCCTCTGCCAGTGCCCCATGCATCAAACGCAGTGAACAGTCCACCCAGGTAGCGGGTGCCGTTGGCATCCGGTCCGCTGATCGCGCCCACTCCGCCGTTTGGTCCCGGTGCCACGCTGATCCGGTTGACGGCCAGCGCGGGGGCAGCGAAGATCGAGGCAACGACCAGCAGCGCTCCGAGCGGTGCCCAAAAGCGCGCAAGCCTGCGAGTCGCGAGCGACGGAACAATCGTCAGAGCGGCTTCGCTGCGACGCGGCTCGCTTGGGGACAAGTAGTTGATCGGTCTCTCCTCTTTGTTTTGGGGGGTTCGGCTGCCGCCAAGACCGTCACTCTCAAGCCAAGAAGGCCTTCGGTCGCAAACGCCCTTCGGGCGGCGAAGCTATCACGCTCACGCTCGGGTCCACGCCGGTATGAGCAACTCCCCTTGGCGCTCAGTTGCGGGGCTGGGCGGATCGCCCAACCCCTGACGAGAGGCCGAGGTCAGTCGGCCGGCGTCTGCGCCGGAGCGGCGTCGCCGGCGATCGGCACCACGACCTGTTCGCGCCTGACCGACGCGCTGACGGCGTAACCGATGATCGCTGTCGCGAACACGACGGCCAACGTGCCGAGGGTCAGGACCTCGTAGGTCATCCGGTTGGTGCCCCAAGTGTCGGCGAAGTCGTACGAGACGTTGAAGAGGTTCTCGAGAGTGCCCGGGAACAGGCCGACCCAGGTGCCGAGAGCGGCCCAGAAGGTCGTCAGGGCGACAGCGATGATCATCAGGCCGTTGCCCTTGTTGCCGAGGCGGTAGGGGCGCTTGACATGCCCGTGGCTGTAGCGCAGCTTCAGTGCCGCGGGGAAGATCCACAGGTAGGACATCAGGGTGGTCGAAATGGCGATCGTCAGCACGATGTAGAACTTCGAATCGGCGCCGCTGTCGAAAGCCGCCACGGCGACGATCATGAAGATCGAGGCGACGAGGCCCGAGAGGACATTGACCCTCACCGGGGTGCCGAGCTTGTCGTTGAACCGCGCGAAGTACTTGAAGAACGCTCCGTCGTAGGCGGCGACGGCGAGGATCCGATCGCCTCCGATCATCCAGACGGCCCCGGAGGTGAGCAGGGTGATGATGAAGCCGATCGCAGCGAACTGGCTGAGGCCCTTGGCCGCACCGCCGTAGACGCTGAAGGTCTGGTTGACGGCGTCGAGGAAGCCGGCGATGCCAGTCACCTTGTCGAGCGGCAGCACCAGCAGGATGCAGAGAATCGGAACGGCATAAAGCGTCACGCCGAGGGCGGCGCTCCGCCTGACCGACTTGGGCACGTCGTCCTGCGGGTTGGCCATCTCCTCGGCCGCGCCGTTCTGCAGCTCGAAGCCGACGTAGTTGAACAGCAGCAGCGGCACGAGGGCGAAGAAGACGGTCATCGTCGGCGTCGCGTCGCCGATCCCGTGGAAGCCGTTCTCGATGCCGTAGATGATCGCCGTCACCGAGAAGAGACCGAGAACGATCACCCTCATGATCGCGCCGAGGTTCGGAATCCACTTGCCGCGCTTGAGCGATGCGATCGCGACGCCGATCGCAATCCAGATGAAGATCAGCTTGAAGGCGTAGTCGCCCGCGCTGCCGGCCTCGATGAACGAGATGTTCGAGCTCCACGCCTCGGTTGCGATGAAGGCGAGCGAACCGCCGATCCAGAACGGGTTGGTCGCCCAGTAGAGGACAGCCACCAGCGCGCCCTGGAACCGACCGAAGGAGAGCTTCACCCACTCGTAAGGGCCACCCTCCTCGGTGAAGGCGCTGCCGACTTCGGCCATCAGAAGGGCGTACGGAAGGACGAAGAGGAACGCGAGCACGATCAGCCAGAAGAAGCCCTGAGCGCCCTGCGCCGCGACAAGGCCGAGTGTGTCCAGGCCAACCAGCGCACAGAGAGTGAAGAGCGTCATGTCGAGCCGCTTGAGCGACTTCTGGAGCTTGCCCTTCTCCTCGAGTGCGAGTGCCGTTGTCTCCTCGACGAGCTGCGGATCGGCTGCTGTGCTCACTGATGTTCCCTCCGGTAGTTGGTTGGGGGGTGGAGAAAGCTATGTGAAGGTCCGGCGCAGCGCAAGCCCCGCCGTCCGCCGCGACCGTCAGCCTTGCGCCTGGAATGGCAGCCAACGGAGAGAAGGCTCGCGAACCGGCGAGCCTCGACTGGCTCTCGAAGCGCGAGCGCTCACGCAGATGGGGATTGTGGTTCCGCCTGCGCGAGTGGCTGCAGGGCAGCCTGATCATCGTCCCGTCGATTTATCTGGTCGGGGTCCTGATCCTCTCGTTCGGCGTGCCGCAGGTCGAACGCAATGGCGACATGCTGAAGCTCGACGTTGCGAGCTCAACCGGGGTCACCTTGCTCTCCTCGATCGCCGGGGGAATGATCGCCTTCACCGGCCTCGTTGTCTCGATCGCGGTCCTCGTCGTCCAGTTCTCGGCCGGGCAGTACTCGCCGCGGCTCGTCTCACGCTTCCGTCGCGATCCGATCCTCAAGCATTCGCTCGGGGTATTCATCGCTCCGGCCCTCTACTCGCTGATCACGCTGCGCAACATCGGCCAGGACGGGGGAGACGTCGCCCCGAGCCTCACCATCGGCGTCGCATTCGCCCTCTTCGGGGCTGCGATCCTCTCGTTCTTCGTGCTCGTCGGCAGGCTGCTCGACCTGCTCAGGCCGAGGCGGCTGGTCGCGCACCTCGTGGAGCAAGGCGCGCACGCCGCCACCGAGGTCTATCCCTTCCGCTACGGGCAGGCCCCGGCAGACCCGGACCCGGGGGGCGACGAGGTCGGCAAGCCGACGGTGCTGAGCTTCCCTGGCTCGCCCGCGGTGCTGATCGCACTCGACCGTGGACGGCTCGTGCGCGAAGCGACACGGGCTGACGTCGTGATCGAACTGACGGTCGGGGTCGGTGCCTACCTGCCGCGCGAAGCGCCGATCATCCGGGTCCATAGGCACGCGGACTCCGGCGAGGTCAACGAGGCCGAGGTGCAGCGCAGCCTGATGGTCGGCGACGGGCGAACGATCACCCAGGACCCGGGGTTCGCGGTCAGGGTGATGGTCGACGTCGCAGCCCGGGCACTTTCGCCGGCAATCAACGATCCGACCACCGCCGTCGAGGTCCTCGACGGCCTCGAGACCGTCCTCCTCGCCCTTTCATGGCGGGACTTGAGGCGCGGCCAGATAGCCGACAGCGAGGGCCGATTGAGGCTCACATTCCCGAACCCTGGGTGGGAGGAGCTGCTCGACCTGTCGCTCACCGAGATCCGCCGCTTCGGCGCCGGATCGCCGCAGGTGACCCGCAGGATGAGGGCCCTCCTGAACGACCTGCTCGCCCACACGCCGGACGAGCGGGATGCCGCCGTGCTCGCACAGCTGGCGAGGTTCGAGGCGGCAGTGCGAGCGGCTGTAAGCGACCCAGTCGAGCTCGAGTACGCGCTCACCGCGGACAGGCTCGGAATCGGCACTGTCGCGCCTCGGTAAGGGTTTGACCAAAGCGGAACTGGGCCTTCCCGGTGGGGTTACGATCAGCCGATGAAGAGACTGCTGGCCATCGGGATCCTGGTGCTGGCGGCGCCCTCTGCGGCGCAGGCCGCCGGCGACTTCCAACGGCCGCAGGATCCGGTCGATCACACGGTCGCCGAGTCGATCGCCGACCACGCCCAGCGGATGCAGCCGACGGCTGTCCTCAAGCGCCGCTCGCTGATGCACTCGCTCGGCGCGCCGATCGCTCTCCCATCCAAGTGGTGCGGTGACGGGACGACGCGCGACAACTCTGCCAACGCCCTTCAACCGGAGCGCCCGGCGATCAAGCTGATCTACGCCTACCCGAACGACCGCGAGAGTCGGTTCGGCGAGCAGGCCGACGCGATGCAGGCATCCGCCTCGCAGATCGGCCTCTACGTGGCCGGAGCGACCAACAACCAGAAGACGCTCCGGTTCGACATGGGGACCCGCTGCGGCCCCGAGTACGTCGACATCGAGGTCGTCAAGCTGCCACGGAAGCTGGACGAATACATGACGGGCGGCGGCCTGTTCGGCGACGCCGACTTCGACCTCGTCGCAGCAGACGCCGTCAGGTCCGTTCACTACAACCGCGGCTCGGGCTTCCGGACCTTGGCGATCTGGGCTGACTACACGGCAGGTGACACCCTGCCTGGCTGGGGGACAGCTCGCCTTGGCGGTCCCGTGTCATCGGTCTCGTACGCTCCGGCCTACAGGCAGAGCCGCGACTTCGATAGCGGAGCGGCTACCGCCGCGGCCGCGTTCGTGGGTAACCCCGACGTCATCGCAACGCAGGCCGATCCCCGGCTGCTGCTGCACGAGATCGTCCACACGATGGGGGCCGTCCCCGAGGACTCGCCCCACGCGACGAGCAATGGCCACTGCTGGCAGGACTACGACCTGATGTGTTACGACGACGGGGGTATCCCGATCGGTAAGGAAATGACGACCGACTGCCCGGTCGAGGGGGGTTCCTCCGTCTTCCTCGCTCAAGCGTTCGACTGCGGCAACGACGACTACTTTCGATCGCAGCCGGGAACGGCCAAGGGCCAGGGAGTCAACGTCTACGACAACCTGCTGCTCCAGCCTTGCGCCGAGCTGCCGATCGCCTGCGGCGGCCGATCGGCGGCGCTCCCCGACCGCGACGGCGACGGCCTGCCCGACGCCTACGACCTCTGCCCGACCGTCAAGGGCCCGAACACAGCCCAGGCGCACGGCTGCCCCTACCGCAACCGTGGGGTCGTGACGGTGCCCGTCACTGGCAACCGGACGGTGAACGGCACGGTCCGTGGCGAGCTGAACGGGACCCTTGCGAGCTTTACGATCAGTTCGCGCCGGCTCCCGGCCGGGACCTGGAAGCTCGTCGCCTGCGTCCGTGGGGAGGACGGGGAGCAGAGCACGGAGGGGCCGAGTGGCACCGGCTGTTACGCCAAGACGGTCAAGCTGCGCAAGCCGGGCCCGGCGAGCTCCTCCGGGCGAGTGAGGATCGCATCGAACGCGACCGGGGTCCGCTTCACGGCGGCTTTCCGCGACTCGAGGAACCGGGTGTTCTCACGCACGCCGGTGAACCTGGGCGTGGGCGAGGTCGACGCCCTCTACTGATCCTCGGGCCTGCTGGCCGTTGAGGCCCGGATAGGCCTACTTCGGCGCCATCCTGATCGAGCCGTCGAGCCTGATCGTCTCACCGTTGAGCATCGGGTTCTCGATGATCGAGACGGCGAGCTGGCCGTATTCGGCCGGGTCGCCGAGGCGGGCCGGGTACGGCACCGAAGCGCCGAGGCTGTCGCGGGCCTCCTGCGGCAGGGCTGCGAGCAGGGGGGTGTCGAACAGGCCCGGGGCGATCGTGTTCACGCGAATGTGCTCACGCGCAAGGTCGCGCGCCGCGGGGAGGGTCATCGCAACGACTCCGCCCTTGCTGGCCGAGTAGCTGATCTGGCCGATCTGTCCGTCGAATGCCGCCACGGAGGCGGTGTTGATGATCACTCCACGCTCGTCGTCCCGGCCTTCACCTTCGTTCTCGCGCATCGCGGCAGCGGCGAATCGCATCACGTTGAAGGTCCCGATCAGGTTGATCTGAATGACCGTCTCGAATGGCTGCAGGCTGTGGGCTCCGTGCTTGCTTGCCGTCCGTTCGGCCCAGCCGATGCCGGCGCAGCAGACGCTGATCCGCAAGCCTCCGTCGATGCTTGCGGCCTGCTGGACAGCGGACTCGACGAGAGTCGGGTCGGTCACGTCCATGTGAGCGAAGTGGGCTCGATCACCGAGTTCGTCGGCAAGGGCCTGACCGCGCTCCTGATCGCGGTCGGCGATCGTGACGACGGCACCGTGGGCGTGGAGGGCGCGGGCAGTGGCGGCACCGAGGCCGGACGCCCCGCCGGCTACGAGTGCTGAATGTTCATTGAGTTCCATGGGCTGAACGCTACAGGGAAGGCGCTGAGCTAGCGCTCAAAACAGGTGAAATCCGTTTCGCTTGATGGATCAGATCACCGAAAGTAGCCTGCTTCCCGGAATCGGTCGTTCGCCAGGCGGCAGTTTGCGTTGTCGCGTCGGCCGGCCAAACACAGAGGGGGAGAGCTGTGATGAGGGGTCTTGTTGAATGGGTGCGCGATCGCGCAGCAGGGGTAGCGGTTGCGACCTTTGCGACTGTCGCATCGGTTGTGATGATTGCCGGCGCCGGGATCGGCGCCGCGTACGACAACTCGCAGGGCGACCAGATCGCTCCATGCCAGTTGAAGACTTCGTTCCCACAGCCGCCCGCCGGCCAGAAGGAGCCCCCAGTCAGTGACGAGGCTCCCGCGACCAGTTGCGTGCAGACGGGACTGAGTCTTCTAAGCGCCTCCGGCGCCGCGGTCACGCCCAAGGGCGGGCTCAGTGCCAGGCTGAAGGTCAGCGTCACGACCGATTCGGCCTGCGCCACGGCCGGCTACTCACCCGACTGCCCCGGCCGCAGTGAGAAGCTCGGCGTCGAGGTGATGATCCCGAAGGGATTCACGATCGGCACCAGCCTCCCGACCGGTTTCAAGAGGACGGCTTTCGCCGACCCGTTCACCGCGACCAGGGCGGGATCTTGGGGCAGTGGCCTGCATGCTGCGAAGCTGACCGGGTCGGTGTCGCCGAAGGCGGGTTCGACCGTGTCCGTTTCGATTCCCGTCACGCTCGCGTCGTCTGGTGCCGGCTCGGCAGAAGTGACTCTCGACAGGTCGGGAGTGCAGGGTCCGTACCAGAGGGTCGGGTTGTTCGACCAGAAGTCGTGGAGCTGGTCGCCCACCGGCGGAAGCAATTCGATCCCCTCGTCCCCGACGCAGCAGACCCAGGACAAGCCCGAGGACTGGAACGCCGACCGGCCCAGCTCGTTCGACATCCCGGTCAAGACGGTTCCGGGTGACGGCGACTTCAAGGGAGTGGCGTGGACGCCGGCAACGGCGCCGCGTGACAAGGACGGGTTCTGCCCCGGGGGCTCGCGCGCTCAGGACAACGGTGTCTGCCCAGGGATCGACCCGGGAGGCGATGCCAACCGGAAGGTGAACCGGAAGTCGGCCCGTCGGGCCAAGGCTGCGGCCAACACCTGCATGACCGGCCAGCTGGTCTACAGCGACCCGAGCGGTGTCCACCCGGCTGTCAACGTGCCGGTCGAGGCCTGGGACGTCAACACCGCGATTGACGACAGGATCGGGTTCGACGTCACAAACTGGAGCGGCAACTTCAGCGTCTGCTTCGACAACTCCGAACGTGGCCTCTTCCAGAGTGGAACCGCCGACGTGAAGCTTGTCTTCGCAAGTTCCAACAGTCGCTTCAGGGTCGTCAACGACTGCTGCCTGGGCACCGGCTTGACGCCCGGCACCTACAACCTGACAAGACCGACTCAGGACAACGTCCCCTCGGGAACCGTCAACGTCGGGACCATCACTCCCTCGAGCATGGACTTCCAGCGTGCATTCCACGCCTACGACCTGCTCAACTCCGCTTGGGCGTGGTCGAACTCGCGCAGCCCCGGAGCCGGCAGCTGCTGGAGCAACGGTGAGTGCGATCAGAAGACGATCCAGTGGTGGCCCAGCAGCGGCGTCTGGCCTCATTACGGCGGCTTCTGCGCCGGCCACTCGCTGCCCGCGTGGGTCTGCCTGCCCGGGCCCGGACCGGATTCGAGTCACGTCGTGCTGCACGAGATCGGACACAACGTGATGGACGACACGTTCGGCGGCATGCCTCCGCACAGCTGTCCGTCACCTCACTACCTCACCACCAACGAGGACTCCGGCTGCGCGTGGACGGAAGGCTGGCCGACCTGGTACGCGGCGGCGATCATGAACAAGCCGGTCGTCGACGGTTACCCGACGACAACTCCTTACCAATCCGACAACGACTCGTGGCAGAACTACAACGGCCGTGCCCGAGGCTCGAACGTCGAAGGGCGGATCGTCGGCGCCCTGTGGGATCTCCAGGACTCGAGCAATGAAGGGGTCTGGGACCGCTCGAGCGTCGGCTCCCAGGTGCTGTGGGACGCGTTCCGCATCCGCAAGCCTCAGAGCTGGTCGGGCATGGTCACCGCGCTCTCGCAGCAGGGCGTGGACACGGGGACCAGCTCCTTCCGCTCGACCCTCTACGGCAACACGATCGACATGGCGTCGAGCCCGTTCCGTGATCCGCTCAGCACCAGCTGGGCTTCGCGAACGCTGCCGCCGGTGTCCGCTCCGTCGTTGTCGTCCACAGTCGACACCTCCAACGACCACGGCTTCGTGTGGAACCGCTCGACTGTCCGGTGTACCGACCGGGTGGAGGTGGAGAACGTCGGCTCATGGTCGGGTGGTTACACGCAGGCGAACTCATCGCCCTTCACGTTCTCGGGTTTCAGGCTGAGCGCGTACTCATCGTCGAACCTGAGCAGTGGCCTGCTCGCCTCGGCCGGCGGTTCGAGCTCTCTGTCGAGCGCCGGTTCCCTGTCGATCAGCCTGCCGATGTCGCCGGCCTCGGTCTACGTCAAGACCAACGGGTCGGCCAGGGTGATGGGCGTGCCCGATGGCAACAGCGACACCCTGCCGACCTCGCACTACAGGATCAGGGGTGTCAGGTGCAGCCTGATCAGCCTCTTGACTCCGTGGCCGATCGAGCTCGTCCGTGCGCAGAGCGGCCTGTTGGAGTTGACAGGCGGAACGACCTACACGATCACCTACACGCCGAGCGGCAAGGCCACGACAGGCAAGTCGCAGAGGGCCAAACTCCGCGTCGGCGATCAGGGATGGGCCCTGCCTTGCGGCACGGATTCCCCGAATGGCGCGCAGTGCGCCGGTGGCTCGACGTCGGGAGTCCCGCTCGCGACCGCGTCGAGCACGGCTTCGACAGCAGGGAAGCCGGTCAGCGTGAGCTTCACCCCGCAGAAGGGTGGGATGTACGAGGTGGTCTACGACTCGCTCGAAGGTGCGGGCAACGGGTCGGTCACCGTCACCTCGAAGAAGAAGGGCTGACGGCCCGATCGGCTGATTTGAACGGCTGAGGGTCGGCGCTGCGAGCGCCGGCCCTCAGCCGGGCTTCGTCGCTGGTCAGTCTGGGCGCCGGTCAGCCTGATGCCCGGTCGGCACCGGCCACGACGAGGGCGAAGCGCCGCTCTTCGTCGGTCAGGGTCGAGATCGGCGCGAGGCCGGCGGAGGCGAGGTCGAGGCCGATCCGCTCGGCGGTGAACTTCGCGCAGGTCTCCGTGAGGATCTCCTCGCCGGAGTCGAGGTGGACGTCGAGGTCGAGCGCTTCGACCCTCACGTCCATTGCCCGGGTCGCCCGCAGGCGCATCTCGATCCACTCCTCCTGCTCGTTCCAGACGGCGCGATGAGTGAAGGCGGTCGGGTCGAAATTCGCTCCCAGTTCACGGTTGATCACGGACAAAAGGTTGAGGTTGAAGCTGGCGGTCACACCCGCGGAGTCGTCGTAGGCGGCGATCAACGTCTCGGTGTCCTTTACGAGGTCGCAGCCGATCAGCAGGCGACCTTCGGGTCCAGCGAGCCGGGCCATGCCGGCGAGCAGCGAGCGCCTCGGCTCGGGCCTGAAGTTGCCGATCGTGCCGCCCAGCAGTGCAACCGTCCTGCGACCGGGGGCGGGCGGCAGCAGGTCGAGCTGCGAGGTCATGTCGGCGACGTGACCCGTGAGGCGGAGGTCGGGGTGGGCTGAGGCGAGCTGCGCGAGGCTGCCGCGCAGGGCCGACTCGGAGACCTCCACCGCCATGTAGGACTCGAGCACGCCGGTTGCGACCATCGGTTCGATCAGCAGCAGTGCCTTCTCTGCCGCGCCGGAACCGAGCTCGACCAACTCCCTCGAGTCGCAAAGCTCCGCGATTCGATCCCCCTGGGATTCGAGGATCTCGCGCTCGGCTCGGGTCGGGTAGTACTCGGGCAGCCTCGTGATCCGTTCGAACAGTTCGGAGCCGACGGGGTCGTAGAAGTGCTTCGGCGGGATCGCCATCTGCCGGGCGGTCAGGCCGGCCAGCACGTCGCCGGGAAGCGACCGCTCGCCCGGCGGCAGGTGCCCTTCGATCGTCGGTTCGATCGCCAAGTCGCTCGTCCCCGGCTCAGTCAACGTCCCGGGCGATCCGCACCCCGGAGAAGATCTGCCGCCTGACCGGGAGGTCCCAGTTGCGGAAGGTCGCCGATGCGACCCGCTGGTGTGTGGCCCACGAGCCGCCGCGCAGCACCCGGTGCTCGGGCCCGAAGTGAGGTTCCGAGTAGTCGCGGTAGGGGTGCCATTCGAACCCCGGATACGGCTCGAAGGTCGAAGCGGTCCATTCCCAGACGTCGCCGATCATCGCGAGTGGCCCCTCGGCCGCTTCGATCCGCCGCGTTCCACGGGCGAGCATGTCGAGGTTGGCTGAGCCGCCGCCGTTACCGAGCGAGGTGCCGGGGGTCGTCCGCGAGGCATCGGCGGTCTTGGCGGCCGTGGTCGTCGCAGCGAACTCCCACTCCGCCTCGGTGGGCAGTCGGGCGCCATGGAGCCGAGCGAAGGCCTCAGCCTCATGAGCATTGAGGTGAACGGCCGGGCGAAGCGGATCGAGCGGCTCGAGGCTCCCTGCCCGCCACTCGCCTCCCTCTGCCCAGCCGCCCGGCGCCGTGACCCCCGAGTCGGCGAGCCACTCGAGGCCCTCCTCGGTCCAGAGGTCCTCGCGCCGATAGCCACCTTGGTCGATGAAGTCCTGCCACTCGCCGTTGAGCACCGGAGTGGCAGCGAGTTGGAACGACGCGACTTCGGTCTCGTGCTTCGGTCGCTCGTTGTCGTAGGCGAAACCCTTCGGGCCTGCGCCGCGGGCGAACGGGCCGCCCTCGACTTCGATCATCGTCAGTCCGCCGCGGGCAGCGGTCGCGGGCGGGACCTCATCGCTCGGAGCCGGCAGGTCGGGCTCCCACCCGACCCGGGCGAGCTGGACGGTCTGGAGGATCGTCTCGAGGTGCTGGAGCTCGTGGCGGATGACCAACTCGACGATCTGGTCACTGGCTGGGGTAGGGCCGGCGAGTGAGTCGAGGGTGCGCTCGCGGACCCGTTCGAGGTAGGTGAAGGCGTCGCCGGAGCGGAGCCAGGGTAGAGCTGGGCGATCGCGCCTCGGGGAGAGGGTGGCGTCGTAGACCTCGGAGAGTTCGTCCTTGAGCAGTGGCGCGCCGGTTGCTTCGTGGACGAGCCAGAGGTCCTCGAAGGCTGCGATGTGGCCGAGGTCCCAGGCGATCGGCGACATCACCGGGTCGAGGACCCGGTCGAGGTCGGAGTCGTCGAGCCCGCCCACGACTGCGAGTGTCAGCTCGCGCGCCTCAGCGAGCTGGGTTACGTGGTCGGGGCTCATCGCGCCGACAAGCCTACGCGAGTGTGTGGAGAGTTGAGGGCTGAATCGGTGCGGTTCAGGGCAGCCGTGCGATCCCTCTGCGGGTAGAACCGGTGGGGTGATCGGTGACCGCATGGACAAGAGCGAGTTACGCCGTGTTACATTGAGCCGAGTGGCAGATCCGATCAGCATCCGGCTCCCTCAGGATGTCCTTGACCGGTTGGGTCGAGAGGCCGAACGCTCCGGCGTTCCGCTCAGGACGCTCGCCCAGCGGATGATTGACGAGGGGGTTCGGATGGCTCGCCATCCGCTGATCACCTTCGTGGATGGGCCGGCCGGGCGCAGGGCCCACGCGATCGGATGCCCCGGCGACGTCTGGGAGGTCGTGAGTGCGCTGCGGGGTGACGGCGTCACTCCCGAGTCGCTCGCCGAGGCCCTTGGATGCCCGCTCGGTTCGGTTCAGGCAAGCCTCGTCTACTACGGCGAGTACCGGGAGGAGATCGACTCATGGGTCGCTGCCAACGATCTTGAGTACGAGGAGGGCAAGTCGGCCTGGCTCAGGGCCGAGGCCTCGCTCGCCCAGTGAGGCTGCTGCTTGATGCGATGCTGTCGCCGCGCTTGGCCGAGGCGCTGCGAACGGCAAGGTGCGATGCCATCGCGCTGGCTGAAGTGGACTCCCGTGCCGGGATTCCCGACGATGAGGTCTTGGCAATTGCCACCGACCTCGGGCGAGCGCTGGTGACCGACAACGTCCGTGACTTTCGCGGCCTCGCTGCCGCCCGGGTGATCGGCTCCCGCGGTGGCCACGCCGGGGTGGTCTACCTGCCCGCCGGGACTTCGCGATCGCTGAACGACACCGGGCGTCTGGTCCGTTCGATCCTAGACGTGGTAGCCGGTCACCCCGGGGAGCTGGGGCTGGCCAACGGCGAGGCCTGGATCTAGGCCGGCTCGGCTGGTCGCCTGCTCCAGCGAATGAACAGCGAACCCTCGCGCTCGGCGATATGGGCGAGTTCGAACTCGATCGGCGAGGCGAGCGGCGGGCCGGTGGTCACGCCGGACTCGTTGCCTCCGGCGAACTTCGGCGCGATCGTCAGGAAGACGTCGTCGATCAGGTCGCCGGCCGCCAGCGCGGAGACGAGGTTCGGGCCGCCCTCGCAGAGGACGGAGCGCACTCCGAGCCCGGCGAGGTGTTCGAGTGCGGCCTGTGGCGTGACACCTGCCAGTTCGACCTCCTCGAGCCCGGGCGGCGGGTCGTCGCTGCCCTTGCCGGTCGGCACGAAGGCGACCGTGCGCTGGTGCGGGTCGCCGAAGATCGGGGCTGCGAGCGGGAGCACGCCGCTGCGGCTGATCGTCACTGCGAGCGGATCGGCGATCAGGCCGCGCACGACCCGTTCGGCCCGGCGCTCGTCGTCGCGGATCAGCCGCCTGTAGCCCTCGACGGCCATCGTCGTCGTCCCGGCCATAACCGCGTCCACGCGGTCGCGCAGGGCCCGGAACATCGCGAGGTCGCCCTCGTCGCCGATGCCGCCCGACTTCCCGTCCGAGAGGGTCGAGGAGCCGTCTGCAGTGACGGCGAAGTTGATCGCCACCCGCGGGCGCGCGGCCCCCTCCGGGGAGTGCGGGTCCCAACCGCAGAGCAGGTCGTCGACGGTGACGCTGCCGGCGTCGGGGTGGAGGCGGTTGAACTTGGTTGCGATCGGCTCGCTCACAGGACGATGGTCCCAGAGTCGGGCGCGGCAGCGGGTCTGATCGCTCGCCTGCGGGCAGCGCCCGGTCAGTCGAGGTCGAGGTTGGATGCTGGAAGCGGTCCGTGGACGGCTTCGAGATCGCTGAGGTCGGCGAGGTCGCGCGGTCTCCCAGCCAAGCGCTTGAATGCGACGAGGCTCTCCAGTCCGGCGATTCTCATCTCAGCGCCGTGGACGGTTCCATTGATCGACCGCTCGAGGACGCTTTCCCAATCCAGGGGCGGCAGCCCGCCTCGGATCAGGTCGACGGTTCCGGCGCCGGGAGTCATCATCCTGAAGCTCGACCTCTGGGTGATCCTCTCGACGGTCACCTCCTCGCCGTTCATGCCGACTGCGCCAAGCGCCAGGAGAGCGTCGAAGATTGCTCGATCGTTGGTCTCGTCGTCCGGGATCAGGAGGTCCGAATCCTCGGTCGTGCGAAGGACGCTGTGAGCGATGACGGCGAACCCTCCGATCAGGATGAAATCGGCACCCGCCTCGTTGAAGGCGCGGGCGACCGCTGCCGGATCAGGCGGGACCAGGTGCATGTGACCGGCCAAGTTCAGCCGCGAAGTCGAAAGCGACGCGGTTGAGTTCGATGGCCGCCTCGATCCGCTCACCGGGCGTCAGTGATCCGACCATCGCCAGGCGCGCATCGCGCTCTTCGCGGTTGATCCGCTCGAAGTCGGCCTTCCTGCGGGGGCTGTCGAGTGCCTCGGCCATTGGTCCATTCTAGACGGGCAGTCGAGGGGAATGCCCGGATTGGCACAAAGTCGTTGCGATTTGCTGGAGGGTGAGCGCGCCGGGTTCAGCGGGGAAGCATCTCGGCCAGCAGGCCGGGGATCTGCTCGGGCGGAGCGAGAGGCGTGAGGACCAGAGTCGTGATCCCGCCGTCAGCGAACTCGGCGAGGCGTTCGCGCATCTGCTCGGGCGAGCCCATGATGCAGATCTCGCGGATCAGATCGACCGGAGCGACCTCGAGCGCCTTCCCGCGATCCCCCTCGCGCCACGCCTCCAGCATCGGGTCGAGCGCTTCGCCCCAGCCGAGCGAGCGGAAGAAGGCCTCGTAGACGGGAACGGTCGCGTAGCCGGCCAGGACGAACTTCGCGACTCCCATCGCGGCGTCGTCGTCGCCCGGGATGCAGAAGAAGCGACAGACGACGTCGGAGCCGCCTTCGGCCTTGCCCGCTGCGCGTTCGCCCTCGCGGATCTGCTCGGTCACGTGCGGCAGGCCCGACAGCGGAAGGAAGTTGACGAACGTGCCGTCGGCGATCTCGCCCCCGAGCCGGAGCATCTTGTCGCGAAGTGCAGCGATGTAGATCGGCGGCGGGGTCTCCGGTGCGTTCTCGAGCTTGAAGCCACCCGGACCGCGACCACCCTCGAGGATCGGCCTGACTGCCTCGACTGTCTCGCGCACCTTCGTGAGCGGCTTCTCGAACGGGCCCATCCCGTTCCACTTCTCGACAATCACGTTCGACGAGGAGCCGATCCCGAGGACGAATCGCCCGCCGGATGCGTCCTGCAAGGCGGCGGACTGCTGGGCGAGCAGCGCAGGCCCACGGGTGAATACACCCGCGACGCCGGTCCCAAGCCGCATCCGCTCCGTCCAGGTCGCAGCGAGAGCGAGCGGGGTGAAGGCGTCGGGGCCGTTCGTCTCGCCGGTCCAGAGGTCGTCGTAGCCCGCCTCGTCGGCTGCGCGCACGAGCGGCTCGAGCTGCGAGATCCGCATCATCGGCAGGGGCAGGGTCAAGCCCCAACGCGTCTGCGGCCTCTCGGTCACGGACGGGAAGCTACCGCACGGCCGACCCCGGCCACCCGGCCTTTGCCCGCACTGGCGGCGCGCCGGCCGGACAGGGGCCGCAACTCACACCGGGCTCCACCTCTGTGGGACGATCCCGGTGTGAGCGATTCCCATGCGACGATCGGCCTCGACGTTGGCGGCACCAAGATCGCCGGCGTCCGGCTCGAGGGCGGGGAGATCGTCGCCCGGGCCAAGCGCCCGACCACGAAGGAATCCTCGGAGGCCCTGCTCGAACAGATGGCACTCGTGGCAGAGGAGCTCGGCTCGGCCGACAGCTCCGGAGTCGGGGCCGGGGTGCCCTCGGCCGTCGAATGGTCGACCGGCAAAGTGCTCGCGAGCGTCAACGTCCCGTTCCACGACTTCCCCGTCAGGGACCTCCTCGCCGAGCGGCTCGGAGTGCCGGTCGTGATCGACAACGACGCCAACGTCGCAGCCCTCGCCGAAGCCCACCGCGAGGACGGGAGCGTCGTCCGCGACTTGGTCCTGTTCACGCTCGGCACGGGCGTCGGCGGCGGGATCGTGATCAACGGCGGCGTTTACCGAGGCGCGACCGGCGGAGCCGGCCACCTCGGCCACGAGATCGTCACCGCGACTCCCGACGGCCAACGGATGGCCGAGGGATTCCCGCGGCCGGACTCGCTCGAGGCGATCGCAGCAGGCCCGGCCCTCGACTCGCTCGCAGCGGACATGGCCCGCAGTGGCAGTGGCGCTCTTGCCGCGCTGCTGGCCGAGGGCCGCGAACCCGGTGGGGCCGACGTCGTCGAGGCAGCCCGCGCCGGAGACCCCGAGTCGCTCGCCCTGCTCGCCCGGATCGCAGGCAGGCTCGCCCTCGGGGTGGCGAACATGATCCACACCTTCGACCCCGACGAGGTCGTGATCGGTGGCGGAGTCAGCGCCGCCGGCGATTTCCTGCTCGCCCCGTTGCTCGAGGCTGTCGAGCCGCTGATCCTGCCCGGGATCGGCACGGCCACGACGATCCGCCTCGCCCGCCACGGCAACGACGCGGGAGCGATCGGGGCGGCGCTGCTCGCACGGCCCGGGAACCGCGACCGATGAGCGGCCCGACCCTCGACATCCAGCCCGACGCACAGGCAGCGGCCGCCAAGGCCTGCGACCTGCTGGCCGACTCGATCGCGTCCGCTGTTGCGCAACGCGGCCGCGCCCTGATCGCCCTCGCCGGCGGCACCACGCCGGCAGCCGTCTATCGCCTGCTGGCCGAACGCGACCTCGACTGGGGCAGCGTCCTGCTTGTCCCCGGAGACGAGCGCTGCGTGCCCCACGGACACCCGGACGCGAACCTGACGATGATCGAACGCGAGCTGCTCGACCGTTTGCCGATCGGCGGTGGGCGCCCCGAGTACGTCGGGCCCCCGCTCGGGCTGCCGCCGAGCGTCGCGGCCCCCGCCTGGGAGAGGGCACTGGTTGACGCCCTCAACCAGTCGGCTGCCGAAGGGCTGCCGGTGATCGACTTCGCCCTGCTCGGGCTGGGGCTCGACGGCCACACGGCATCTCTGTTCCCCGGCTCCGACTCGCTCGACGCCGAGGGGATCGCGGTCGCGATCGAGGATGCTCCCAAGCCGCCGCCGCAGCGGGTCTCGCTGACGCTCGAGCTGTTGGCGATCGCTCGCAGTCGGGTGATCCTCGCGGTCGGAGAGAGCAAGGCCGACGCGATCGCCCGAGTCCTCGAAGGGCCTTCGCCGCTGTGGCCTGCGTCGCTGCTCCCAGGTGAGGGAACGCTTGTGATCTGCGATGAGAGAGCCGTTGGCGTCACTCCATGACCGGACTCGCGGCAATAGCATCCGGGCCATGAGCCAAGAACCCACTTACGAAGCCCGCCCAGACCGTAACCTCGCACTCGAACTTGCGCGCGTCACCGAGTTCGCGGCGATGGGAGCAGCCGGATGGATCGGGCGAGGCGACAAGATCGCAGCCGATCAGGCCGCGGTCGACGCCCTCCACTACGTCCTCGGCAGCACCCCGATCTCGGGAGTGGTCGTGTCAGGCGAAGGCACGAAGGACGAAGCGCCGAAGCTCGCACACGGTGAGGAGATCGGAGCCGGCGGGCCGGAGGTCGACATCGCCGTTGACCCGCTCGAAGGCACCCGCCTGACCGCTCAGGGCTTCCCCGGTGCGATCGCCGTGATCGCCGCTTCGCCGAAGGGGACGATGTTCAACCCGGGGGATTCGGTCCCCTACATGGAGAAGATCGCGACCGGCCCGCAGTTCGCCGACCTGCTCGACCTCGACCGCCCTGTCGAGACGGTCACGAAGATCGCAGAGCGCAAGGGGACCGGGATCGACGACGTCACCGTCGTCGTGCTCGACCGCCCGCGCCACGAGGAGACGATCGCCGCGATTCGCGAGGTCGGCGCCCGGGTGCGCCTGATCCTCGACGGCGACATCGCTCCCGTCCTGCTCGCCGCGGATGCCGAGTCAGCGGTGGACATGCTGTGGGGGGTGGGCGGAACGCCGGAGACGCTGATCGGCTCGGCTGTCTGCCGCTGCAACGGTGGCGAGCTGAAGGCCCGCTTCTGGCCGCGGACCGAGAAGGAGCGCGACCAGGGCGTCTCCGAAGGGCTCGACATGGACAGGATCTTCAGCGCCGAGGACTTGGTCGGAGGCGACGACGTCTTCTTTTCCTGCACCGGGGTGACGACCGGCGACATCGTCCAGGGAGTCCAGTTCCGTGACGGGGACGTGCTGACCGAGTCGCTGACGATGCGCAGTCGCAGCTCGACGATCCGTCGGATCCAAGGGCGCCACGACTTGGCCAAGATCCAGGCACTGAAGGCAGCCGCCTCGCGCTGAGCCGCGAAGTCGCTGCCGGCGGGCCGGGCGGACCGCCGGTTCAGGCGGGTCGGGCCGGCTGGCCGCCGCCGTCGCCCTCGGGGGCGAAGCGCTTGGCCTTCGACTCGGCGAGGTCGCCCTTGGCGAGCGACCTGAGGAACCCGTAGGTGACGATCACGTGGATCTTCGATTGGGTCCACTGGTAGAGGTGCTTGGAGATCGAGTGGGCGATCGCCGGGTAGAAGTTCGAGACCTCGACGTCGACCCTCACCGATGCCGGGTCGGGTCCGCCTGTGCCGGGTTCGCCGAGCCGCTCGACCTTGATGCGCAGCAGTCCCTCGCCCGGGTTGGAGACGAGCAGCCCGCCTGCGATCCGCCAGGTGACCGTCCCGGCCTGCGGTGAGATCTCGTACTCCGGGGCGGAGAACGAGAGGAGCTTGAAGGGCTTGGCGATCAGGACGACGTCCCTGCCGTCCTCGCGATAGGCGACCCGGATAAGTCCGAGCGTGACCCTCGTGATGTGACGCCAGTAGGTGCGAGCAAGCCGCTCGAGCCAGGTCGCGCTCCAGATACGTTCAAGGCCGTCCCGGGAGATATTCACCGTTGCGGACTGGATCGAAGTGACTGCTCCGCGCGAGTCCATCACTGTCGTGTCGGCGAGGTCGCCGACTTCGGCTGGGAGGTTTCGTTTTCTCATGGTGTCGCTCGGCCGGTCACAGAGGAATGACCCTTGCCCGGGCCGAAGACCGTATCCATCGGTGCCGCCCCTCACTGGGCAAGTGAAAAACCAGATGCCAGATCAGATGACAATCAAACAGGTCGGGGAGAAGACTGGACTCGCTCCCGGCACGATCAGGATGTGGGAGCACCGTTACGGTTTTCCCGACCCGGCCCGCAGCGAGAGCGGCTACCGCCACTACGGCGACGACGACGTCGCCCGGATCCGCAGCGTGATCGCCTACCGCGATCGCGGTCTCACGATTCCCGCCGCCATCGAGCGCGTCCTCGCCAGCGATGAGCCTGCCGAGGCCTCGATCTACGCCGCGGTCGCGACTGCCGAAGGAGCTCCGAAGGCCCAAGTGCTGAGAAAGAGCACGCTGCACGCCCTCTCCCGGGCGATGGAGCATGAGGCCCTCGCCCAAGGTGCCAAGCCGATCTGCTTCGGCGCCTTCCAGCACGAGGGCTTCTACCGCCCGGTTGAGCACCGCTACCGCCAGATCGCCCGCTCGGCCGACGCCACCGTCGTCTTCGCCGACTTCGACGAGGTCCGCAACAGCGGCCAGAGGCGCCCGGTCGAGATACCGATCGCACCCGAGGACGCTCTCGGCAACGAGTGGGTCGTGATCGTCGACTCCCCCGGCTACTCGGCCTGCCTGCTCGCGTGGGAACAGGCCGGCGACAGCCGCGGCGGCACCCGCGACCAGGATCGCCGCTTCGAGGCCCTCTGGACAGTCGATCCGAAGATCGTCCGCCGGGCGAGCGAGGTGGCAACCCGGCTCGCCGCGCGCCGTGACCCGGACCTCGGCGAGAAGCTCGACGGCCTCCTGGCAGCGAGACCGATCGGGGGTGAGGACTCGAGTGCCGTCCTCACCGCGCTGACCAATCGGATCGTCGCTTACGTCGAAGCGTCCTGATCGCGCCGCGGTCAGAGGGGTTCGACAGCGACCACGCTCCCGGCAGGGATGTTCCCCTCGCCGGGGGGGATGAATGCCAAGCCCCACGCCCCCGAGAGAGAGGCGGTGCGGTGCGAGCCCTGGGCGCCGGTGCTCACCGCCAGCGGCGGCCCGTCGGGGCGAGGCTCGAGTGAGACCCTGATCGCCTGTTCGCGCGGCCTCTGCCTGACCGACTCGGCCAGAGCGGCGGGCCACGCCTCCGGGATCGGGCTGCGGCCAAGCATCGAGCGGATCGCCGGAGCGACGAACAGGGCAAAGGTCACGAATGCCGAGGCCGGGTTGCCAGGCAGGCCGAACACGAGCCTGCCGTCGCCCTGCCTCCCGCACCAGGTCGGGCCACCGGGCTTGAGCGCCACACCGGCGAACAGCTCCTCGACCCCGAGCGCCTCGAGCGCCGGGCGAACGTGGTCGTGCCGGCCGACGGACACCCCGCCGCTGGCGATAACCAGATCGGCCGTTTCGAGGGCGGAAGCGAGTGAGTCGCGAGTGGCCTCGAGGGTGTCGCCGGAGCGGGCCGTCCCGACGACTCGCGCTCCCGCCTGCTCGCAGAGCGCGGTGAGGGCGATCCCGTTGCTCTCGTGGATCTGGCCGGGGCCCAGCGGCTCGCCGGGAGCGACGAGTTCGTCGCCGGTGACGACGATCGAGACGGTCGGCTTGCGCACGCAGTCGAGTCGGGCGGCGCCGCAGGTCGAGGCGACCGCAAGTTCACCGGGGCCCAGCACGGCGCCGGCGGCCAGCGCCTTTGCCCCACCCGGCATGTCCTCGCCCGCGGCACGGACGTGATCGCCGAGAGCGAGGTCAGCCGAGAGGGCGATCACTCCGTCGAAGGCCTCGACGATCTCTACAGGGGCGACCCCCACTCCCGGAGGGGCAAGGGCTCCGGTCGATATCGCGATCGCCTCGCCCGGACCCGGGGTCGAGTCGTGCGGTGAGCCTGCCCGCGACTCGCCGACGACCCTCAGTTCGCTTCCGGCCGCCGCCGGGGTTGCCGCGTAGCCGTCCATCGCGGCGGTCGCGAACGGGGGTAGATCGTGGGGGGCGGCGAGGTCCTTTGCGAGGGTCCGGCCGAGCGAGTCGCCCAAGTCGAGCGATTCAAATTCGACCGGTCCGGCGATCGAGGCGATCACCAGCGAGCGGGCCTCCTCGACGCTGAGGCGCCCCAAGGCGATCAGCCTCCGGTCGACCGCTCGCCGGGCTTTCGGACCGGGGGGAGCTTCGCCTCGATCTCCCGCAGCAGCAGGGCGGTCGCGGTGAGGGCCAGCTCGGCCACTTCGGCGACGGCGCGGATCCCCTCGGCGACCGCTGCCGCGGCCTCCGCGTCAACGGGCTTCGGGCCGCCGAACGGGTCCGGAGTCGGGGCCCCGCCCTTCGCGGGGGCTTGGCGGTCGGCCCTCAGCGGGCTTCTCCTGCGGGCCCGGTGCTTGGGCATCTGACCGAGGACGGTCTCAGGCTCGTTGGCGTCCATATGCGCCAATCATTGCGCAGCCCGGGGTGCGTTGCTTGTGACCGAGCCTGCGCGTCGCTACGGTGGGCCTGCTTAAGTAGCCCGGAGCGCGGAATCGAGCGCTCGGCTTCATCTTCACACGCAGTCGGTGCCGCAAGGCAGAGGGGGATTGGCAACACGCATGTCGCAGGTTGAGTGGCAGGAGCTCGAGGAGGTCAAGGGCCTCCTCACGAAGGGCAAGTCAGTCGGCGTTCTCACCTACACGGAAGTGAAGGGGGCGATCTCCGAACTCGACGTCGACGAAGCCGACGTCGAAGAGCTGCACGGCTTCCTCGAGAAGAGCGAGATCGAGCTGGTCGATGAGGACCCGGCAGCGCCGAAGGGCCCCGATCTCGTCGCCGCCCGCGGGGAGCGACGCCGCCGCGCCAAGGCAGACCTCAACCTCAAGCCGGACATGACCACCGATTCGCTCCAGCTGTTCCTCAAGGACATCGGCAAGGTCCGCCTGCTCACCGCAGCCGAGGAGGTCGAGCTCGCCAAGGGAATCGAGCGCGGCGATCTCGCGGCGAAGGAGAAGATGGTCGAGAGCAACCTGCGTCTCGTCGTCTCGATCGCCAAGAACTATCGAAACCAGGGCCTTCCGTTCCTCGACCTGATCCAAGAGGGGACCCTCGGCCTGGTCCGCGCGGCCGAGAAGTTCGATTACCGCAAGGGCTTCAAGTTCTCGACCTACGCGACCTGGTGGATCCGCCAGGCGATCGCGCGTGCCCTCGCAGACAAGGCGAGGACGATCCGCATTCCCGTCCACGTGGTCGAGAAGCTCAACAAGATCGGTCGCGCGGAGCGCAAGCTCGTCACCGAACTCGGTCGCGAGCCCAGCCACGAGGAGATCGCCGAAGTCACCGGGATCGACGTCGAGGAGGTCGAGCAGATCAAGCGCTCGGCCCAGGCGCCCGTCTCACTGGAGAAGCCGGTCGGTGACGAGGAGGAGTCGGAGTTCGGCCAGTTCCTTGCCGACGACAAGGCCGAGTCGCCTTACGAGAAGGCTGCGGAGACGATGACCCGCGAAGCCCTCACCTCCGCCCTCGAGAACCTCTCCTACCGCGAGCGGCGAGTGCTCGAGCTGCGCTACGGGCTCGGCGGCGAGCATCCCAAGACGCTCGACGACGTCGGACGCACCTTCAACGTCACCCGCGAGCGGATCCGCCAGATCGAGAACCAGTCGCTCAAGAAGCTCCAGAACCTCGCGGACGCACAGAAGCTGCGCAACGTCGCGGCCTGACGTCCGCTCGCAACCGAAGTCCCGAACGGCCTCGGCGGCCTCGAGCCGCCGACGGTCGGCAGCCTTGCCCCGGCAGGGATTCGCGGCTCCGTCTGGAAGGGACGGAGGTGCCCCCTGGATGGCGGGCAGTTCCGAGCCATCCCAAGCCAGCCGAGGAGGAAGTACCGATGGAAGCAAGCCGGATCGAAGTGGTGGACGAGACTGAACTCGTTGCCGAGCTGAAGAAGAGCAGCGGACCGCTGATGGCCATCGGGGTGATCGCCCTGATCGCCGGGATCGTCTGCATCTTCGTACCGGCCGTCGCATCACTCGCGATCGGAATCTTCATTGGCTGGATCCTGATCTTCGCTGGCGTCCTCGGTGTTGTCGACGCCTTCGCCGTGCGCGAGAAGGGCCGGGTCGCCCTGCGCCTGCTGAGTGCCGTGATCACGGCGGGGATCGGCATCTGGGTGCTGACCTCCGACTACAAGGGGACCTTCACCCTGACTGTGATCCTCGGGATCTGGTTCTTCGCTGGAGGCGCGATCAAGCTGATCGCCGGTATCCGCGAGCGCGGGACCCCCGGTGCCGGTGTGCTCGTCCTCAACGGCGTCCTCTCGCTGATCCTCGGCGGGTTGATCCTCGCCGACCTTCCGTCCTCGGCCTCATGGGCGATCGGACTGCTGGTAGGTGTCGACCTGATTTTCGCCGGATTCGCCCTGATCGCGACGGCCTCGGCGGCCAAGAGACTCTGATTCCCGCGATGAGGCTTGCTGCGGAAGGTTTTCGGCGGCGGGGGGCGAAAGACCCCGCCGTGACGGAAACCACTGCCCATGGCTGGTTGAGAACCCTGGTCGAGGCCTCCGGGCTCTCGTTCGTCTTCTTCGTGTTCTCGCTTCTGTTCGGCGGTGCCGGCCTGCGGGAGGCGGCCGGCACGGCCGTCGCCGTCGCCGGTGCCCCGGGGCCCGGCGGCAGCAACTCGCTCGCATCGGAAATCGCGGCGATCGTATTCGGGCTGCGGGTGTTCGCAGCAGCGCTGGCGCGGCAGGAGTCCGCCCGCTTGCGCCGAAACCCGGCCTGAGGTGCAGGACCTTTCACTCAGGGAACGACTCCGCTCCTTCTGCGAGGAAGCAGCGATGCAGCTGGCCCACGATGCCGCCAGCGGCGAGGACGTTCCCTTCGAGCTGGTCGACGAGAGCGGCAACGACGGCCCGCCGCTCTGGTGCCACCGCACCCTGACCGGCGAGTTCATCCGCCGCCGCATCGGGGTCATCGGGATGCTGCCGAGCTACCGGCCCGCGGCCGAGGCGCTCGAGCGGGTCGAGGGACTCGACGAATGGTTGCTCGCCCACGGCGAACAGCACGTCCCGGCCAGCGCGCGCGACCGCTCGGACGCGACCCTCAGGGTCTTTCTCGCCGAGGTCCTCGGGGAGACAGCCTCCTTCCACTTCGAAGAGGACCGGTTCGAAACGGCCTGGTCCGCGCTCGACGCCCTGCTGTTCGAGGGCCGGACGGCCGTGCTGCTGGCGGCACCGCTCCACGGGGTCGAGATCGAATCCGACGAGCTCCGCCTGGTCGACGACACCCTCCTGGTCTCGAACCGATCGGTCGAGGCCGAGGCGCTCCCGGGCGACCTCTTCCGAGGCGACGGACTGCCCGTCACCGTCGCGCTGGTCGAGGCCGATGACCCGAGCCCCGAGGCGCTCGGCCACGCCCGCCAGAAGCTTCGGCGCCTGCTCTGCGCCCTGAGGCTCTTCGGTGAGTCGAGCCCGGCACTGGGCGGTGCCGCCCGGATGCAGGTCGCTCGCGGCCCGTGGCAGGTGCTCGGACTTGAAGGCTCCGGTAGCGCCCGCGGGGTCCTCGCGATCGAGGGCGAGCGCGAAGGCGAGCTGACCGAGTTCTGCTCGCTCGTCTCGAGGCGCTGGCCCCGGGGAGGGGAGATCGCCTGGGCGCTGCGCCGCCACGAGTTCGGCTGCGACAGGCTCCACTACTCGGATTCGCTCAGCGACCACCTGCTCGCACTCCGCGCACTGCTCGAACCGGAAGGGCCGACCAGCGGGCAACTCACCCAGCGAGTCGCGGCCCTCTGCGCCCTTCCCGAGGACCGTGCGCGCCTGGCCGAGCGGACGGCACGGGCAGTCGCCCTCGAACGCAGCTCCGTCACTGGGATCTCGGCCCACGAGCCTGAAGCGGAGGCGCTGAGCCTCGAGATCGAAGGCCACCTGCGAGCGCTCGTGCGCGACGTGATCTGCGGTCACCTCGACAGTGACCTCCGCGGGCTGGCCGATTCGATCATCGCCGAGTCGGCCGCCCCGGCCGAGGCCGAGAGGCCGACCGGTCGCGACCGATCCTCCGGACGTCGCCGCTTCGGCGAGCCGGACTCGCTCGCAGCCTGAGCCGGGCCGGCGCTCAGTCGAACAGGGCCGACTCGATCCGGGCGAGGCCGGCGACGTCGTGGACCTCGCCGTCGAGCATCGGCACCGTCACCATCACCTCCGAGCCGACGCCCGAGCTCAGGCGCTCGACCCCATTCGAGTCCCGCTCCGCTGCCGCGGCCGCCACGTCGACCGCCACCGCGACTCGTTGGGACAGCTCGTCGCCGAGCTCTTCGCGGACCGCTGCGGCCCTCACGGCTCGGCGGCTCGTGCCGGGAGCCGAGTGGACCCGGTTGGCGATGGTCGCCCTCGGGCTCATTCCCCGTTCGCGGAGCGCGCCGGCGAGGTGAATCGCCTCGGCGGTCGGCGCCTCCTCCGGGGCCGCGACCACGACGAAGGCCGTGGTCGGCGCGACGAGCAGGTCGGCGACCGCGTGCGCGCGCTCGCTGAAGCCGCCGGTGATTCCGCTGATCGCCGAGAAGAAGTCCGACAGGTCGGTGAAGAAATCGGCCCCAGTGACCCGCTTGAGAGCTGCGAAGACGAGACCGGTGCCGCCACCGGCGATCCTCATCCCGAGCCCGGCGGGGCGCATCAGGATCTGCACCGCCCGACCGTCGAAGAAGCTCGAGAGCTTCGCCGGCGAATCGAGGAAGTCGATTGCGTTGCGCGACGGTGGGGTGTCGAGCACGATCAGGTCGAACTCGCCCTCGGTCTCGAGCTCATGGAGCTTCGCGATGGCAGTGAACTCCTGCGAGCCCGCGACCGCGCCGGAGATCTCGCGATAGATCCGGTTGCCGAGGACCCTGTCGCGGGTCACCGTGTCAGGGGAGATGCGGCCGATCAGCTCGTCGAACGTGCGGCGGCTGTCGAGGGTCATCGCCCACAGCTCGCCGCCTTCGACCGGCTCGATCCCCGCTGCCTTAAGCCTGCGGCTGGTCACCCGCGAGGGCGCGTTCTCGAGCCTGTCGACGCCGAGGGCCGCGGCCAGCCGCTTGGCCGGGTCGATCGTGACGACGGCAACCCGCTTGCCCCGACGGGCCATCCCGAGCCCGATGGCGGCAGCGGTCGTCGTCTTGCCGACTCCGCCGGCGCCTGCCACCACGCAGACTTCCGCATCGGCCAAGATCGGCCCGAGGCCGCCATTCCGGCGACTCGAACGGTTGCTTGATCTGGCTGGGTCGGCTGGGGCCACGGGCGCCCTCAGCGTAGAGGCCGGGCGGTCGGCACGGGACTCGCTTCGATCGCCGGGAAGGAATCACGCCACTGCGGGCGAATACCGCGTCGCAATGGAAGAACAGGGGAACATGACCAGATTCAGCGCCGACCAACTGATGGGCGCATCGCGGATCGCTCCGCACGTAGCACCGGCCGAGCTCGCAGTCGAGGCCGTGCCGGCTCCCGAGGTCCAAATCGAAGCGGCTGCGCAACCGACCGAGGCTGTCCGCGGCGAGGCTCCCGTCCCGACCATGGCGCCGACCGAGGTTCCCGCTCCGACCATGGAGAGGCCCGAAGTTCCCGCCCCGAGCGTGGAGAGGCCCGAAGTTCCCGCCCCGAGCGTGGAGAGGCCCGAGCCGCGGGTCGTCGAATCGCTCCCGGCCGTGCTCAATGCTCCGGCCCCGACCCCGGTCCAACCGCAGGTACCGGCCCCGATGGCGTCGCCCCAACAGCCGAGCTCCGCTGCGATCCCCCAGCCCGGCATGAGGGTGATTGCCCTCGCCAACCAGAAGGGCGGAGTCGCAAAGACCACCACGACCCTCAACCTGGCAGTCGCATTCGCCGAGGAGGGGCACCGGGTGCTCTGCATCGACATGGACCCGCAGGGCAACCTGACGATGTCCCAGGGACTCGACCCCGACGAACTGACCGAGTCGATGTACAACGTTCTGCTCGGCCAGATGCCGATCCGCCAGATCATCCACAAGCGCGAGATCGACGTCGCCGTCTCCTCGATCGACCTCGCCGGAGCCGAGCTCGCGATGTCGTCGATGATCGGTCGCGAGCGCTCGCTCCAGAAGGCTCTTGCAGAGGTCCGCGACGACTACGACTTTGTCTTCATCGACACCCCGCCGAGCCTCGGACTGCTGACGATCAACGCTCTGACCGCCTCGCAGCGGGTGATCGTCCCCGTCCAATGCGAGTATCTCTCCATGCGTGGCCTGCTCCAGCTGCAGAACACACTCGGCATGGTGCGCGAGCACCTCAACCCCGAGATCGAGATCCAGGGGATCCTGCCGACGATGCTCGATACCCGCACCCTGCACGCTCAGGAGGCGATTCAGCTGCTCGAGGAGAACTTCACCGGCCGGGTGTTCCGCTCGCGGATCAGCCGGACAGTTCGGTTCGCAGAGGCACCGGTCAAGGGGATGTCCGTCCTCAAGTACGAGCCCGAGGGCACCGCAGCCAAGTCCTATCGAGACCTCGCCAAGGAGATAATGGAAAGTGTCGGATAACAAGCGAGCAAGCATGCGCGAGGGTCCGCTCGCGGCCCTCTTCCGCAAGACGGACGAAGAAGGGCTCGAGCCACCGCGCGAGGGTGACGCAGCAACAGCCAGCGATCGGCTCGCCGGCTCTTTCACTTCCGAGGCCCAGCGTGGCCGCACTGCACCCGAACCGACCCGCTCGGAGCAGACCAACGGCCAGCCGCTGATCCTCGTGGTCGGGGTTGGAGGCGCCGGCGTCAACGCCGTCAATCGCATGGTCGAAGCCGACGTGCGTGGAGTCGAGTTCATCGCGATCAACACCGACGTCCAGTCGCTCAGCCAGTCCGAGGCGGATCGCACGATCCACATCGGCGAGGAGGTCACTCGTGGCCTGGGCTCCGGGTCCGACCCAGAGGTCGGTCGCCGCGCCGCGATGGACGACCACGACACGATCAAGTCCGCCCTGCGCGGAGCAGACATGGTGTTCGTCGCAGTCGGGGCAGGTGGAGGCACCGGTACCGGTGCGGCACCGGTCGTCGCTCGCATCGCCCGTGACGCTGGCGCCCTGGTGGTCGGCATCGTGACACGCCCGTTCTCGTTCGAGGGCACGCGCCGCGGCCAGGCCGCCGAGGCCGGAATCAACTCGCTCGGCAACGAGGTCGACACGCTGATCACCGTCCCGAACAACCGCCTGCTCGAAGTCCTCGAACAAGGCACTTCGATGGTCGATGCATTCCGCGTCGCCGACGACGTGCTGCGTCAGGGCGTGCAGGGGATCAGCGACCTGGTGACCTTGCCGGGCCTGATCAACCTCGACTTTGCCGACGTGCGGACGATCATGACCGACGCGGGCAGCGCCCTGCTCGGGATCGGCATGGGCACTGGAGAGCGCCGGGCGCTCGACGCAGCAGAGGGAGCGATCAGTTCACCGCTGCTCGAGACCAGCATCGAGGGAGCGAAGTCGATCCTGCTGTCGATCACCGGCGGTACCGACATCGCTCTCTGGGAGGTCAACGAGGCAGCCAAGGTGATATCGGACGCAGCCCACCCCGACGCGAACATCATCTTCGGGGCGATGGTCGACGAGAAGCTCGGCGACCAGATCTGGGTGACGGTGGTAGCGACCGGTTACGCTAGTGAGCGGGCAGCCCGGAAGGCGCGCCGTGACGTCGCCGCAGCCCTCGGTGAGCCGAGCGGCGAGGTCAGGGTCGAGCGCCGTCGCGGGCGATCCGACGAAGGCGGGGGCGACATCGACGTCCCCGAGTTCCTCGCCGGCCGCTGACCTGGGCGTAAGCTCACAACCGACATGGCTCGCGGAGTAACAGCCGCAGGGCACCCCGTCTCCGCCCAAGCGGGAGCGGACGCCCTGTCGGCCGGAGGCAATGCGGTTGACGCCGCGATCGCGGCGATGCTCGCCTCGTTCGTGGCTGAGCCGCTGCTGACCGGGCTTGGAGCAGGCGGGCTGATGCTCGTTGCAAAGCCTGACGGCGAAGCGGTCTGCCTTGACTTCTTCGTCGAGGCCCCCGGTCGGGGGGCCGACCACTCCAAGCGAGCAGACCTGCTGCCATGGGAGGTCGACTTCGGCGACGCCACCCAGGTCTTCAACGCGGGTCCGGCGAGTGCCGGGGTTTGCGGAACGGCTGCGGGGATTGCCCACGCCTCCGAGCGCTTTGGCTCGTTGCCCTTGGCCGAGTTGGTCGGCCAGGCGGCACGGCTTGCCCGGGAGGGGGTCGCGCTCAACGCTGAGCAGGCCTACGTCGTCGGGCTGCTCGAGGGGATCGTCACCTCGACCGACGAGGTGGCCGCGATCTTTGCTCCCGATGGGGAGCTTCTGGGCGAAGGCGACACGGTCCGCCAGCCGGAGCTCGGCGACGCGCTCGAGTTGCTCGGCTCTGAGGGCGCGGCACCTTTCAGGACGGGCAAGATCGCCGAAAGGGTCGCCGCTTGGCTGGCCGAGAGGGGCGGGCTGATCACGCTCGAGGACTTCGCCTCCTACGAGGTGGTCGAGCGGCAGCCGGTGGCGGTCGACTACCGCGGGCTGAGGGTGCTGGCCACACCGCCTCCGTCGGCAGGCGGCACGCTTGTCGCCTTGACTCTCGGGAGGCTTGCGGCGGAACACGGCCCGGCTGACGCTGCGAGGCTGGTGGAAGCGATGCGCGAATCACAGGAGGCAAGGGACGTCGAGTTCCTCGACGGGCTCGCCGAGCCGGGCTTCGCCGATCGCTTCCTCGGCGCGCGGCTCGGCTCGACGACCCACATCTCCGCGATCGACTCCGACGGCCTCGCCTGCGCCGTGACCTGCTCGAACGGTTCGAGCTCCGGGGTGGTTGTGCCCGGCACCGGGATCCACCTCAACAACATGCTGGGCGAACAGGACTTGAATCCCCACGGCTTCCATCGCCATCCTCCGGGTCGCAGGCTGCCGAGCATGATGACCCCGACCGTGATCCTCGAACAGGGACGGCCTCGTTTCGCTCTCGGAAGCGCAGGGAGCAACAGGATCAGGTCGGCTCTCGTCCAGACGGTCGTCGGCGCGGTCGACCGCGGCTTGCCGCTGAAGGACGCTGTCGAGGCGCCACGGCTGCATTGGGAGGACGGAGTCGTCTACTGCGAGCCGGGAGTAGACCTCTCCTCACTTGCGCCCGATGAGGCAGTGGCCGAGTTCAGGGCACCGAACCTCTTCTTCGGTGGGGTCCAGGTGGTCGGCTTGGCCGCCGACGGCAGCTTCGACGGTGCGGCCGACGCGCGGAGGGGGGGAGCGGTCGCATGGGCATGAGGCTTGGGGCAGCGGCGGCAGTCGTCATGGCCCTGGCTGCCGTCGGCTGCGGAGGCACTCAGCGCTCGGCGGATTTGTTCGTCGTCAAGCGCACCGGCTCGATCCCCGGGGCCAACCTGACCCTCCTCGTCACCGACAACGGCACCGTCCGCTGCAACGGCGGCCCGCCGAAGGTGCTCCCCGGTGACCTTTTGGTCGAGGCCCGAGGCCTTACTGAGGAACTCGCTGCCGACCTCGGCAGGCCCGTGAGCGGTGATCCGCCGGCAAACAGCGTCTACCGGTTCGAGGTCAATCTCGGCGCGGGCAAGGCCAGCTGGACGGACGGCAGCCTCGGGCTGCCGCAGTCCTTCTTCAAGCTCTCGCAGCTCACCCGCAAGATCGCCAAGGGGACCTGCGGCCTGCAGCGCTGAGCGCTGGATCGCGAGCAAGGCGGCGAGTCGCGGCTCAGTTGCCGGCGATCCTTCATTGGAAGGTCGGTCCGCCTCAGGGCGGGCGGCCAGGTTGCGGGGAGCCGCTGCTCAGGCGGCGTTGGGTCCGAAGCGGACTTTGCCGTTGCTTCGAGCGAGCGCCTCGGCCGCACCGACGTCGTCCACTCGCTTCAGCGCGGCCCTGAACAGCTTCTCGAGCAGCTTCATCCTTGCGTTCTCGCTGCGCAGCTCGAGCAGCGTCTGCTTCGCGTCCACGCCGAACTCGACGGTAGCCGCCATCGCATATGAGTCGAGGGCGGCCAGCTCCTCGTCCTCGAGCTCGCGGTCGGTTGCCTGGGTGTAGAGGTCGGAGTAGAGCGAGCGGACCGCCTCGGCCGCCTCGGTCCCGTCAGTCGAGTCCGGCTCGTCGTCGAGGAATTCGACCTCGCCGGCGGGGTAGGCGAGGGTCTCGGTCCGTGAGATCAGCTCGAAGCGGCGGGTCCCGCGGCAGAGAATGTCGAGCCGCCCGTCCGGGGTGCGGTCGAGGACCTCCTCGACTTCGACGGCGCAGCCGATCTCCCGCAGCCCGCCTTCGTCTGTCCAGACGATCCCGAACTCTGACTCGTGCTCGAGGCAGAAGGCGATCATCGACTTGTAGCGCTCCTCGAAGATGTGGAGCGGCACCGCCTCCTTCGGCAGCGCGACCAGTCCCAGCGGGAAGATCGGGAAGTTGCTGCGCGAGGCCATGCGGCGAGCATAGAACCGCCGGACGGCATCCACGCCGCGGCCGACGTGGGCCGGAGGGAACCCGTTTCGGTCGCTGGCCGGTCGCCGATCGGGCGGTGAGCGCCAACGCGCCCGGCGGCGTAGAGAGAGTGATGGCGGAAACGACGATCCTCTGGCTCAGGCGCGACCTGCGAATCCACGACCACCCGGCTCTTGCCGCAGCGGCGGCCGGAGGGCGCAGGGTGCTCGGGATCTTCGTGCTCGACGACGCCGTGCTCAAGAGCCGCTGGGCCTCGGGTGACAGGACCCATGCCCTGCTGGCCTCGTTGGCGGAGTTGCGGGCCGAATGGGAGGCGAGGGGAGGGGTGCTGGCGATCAGGCACGGTGACCCGACCGAGGTCCTCCCCGAGGTCGCGTCGGAGATCGGCGCCACCGAGGTGCACGCCACCAGCGACCCCGCCCCGTTCGCCCTGGCGAGGGACAGCAGGGTTGCCGAGGCGCTCGAGCGGTCGGGAGCGAGCCTCGTCCGCCATCCGGGCCTGTTCTGTGCCGATGTCTCGAAGATCAGGACGAAGGACGGGCGGCCCTACACCGTGTTCTCCCCGTTCGGGCGCAACTGGAGTGAGGCGCCGAGGCGCGAGGTCCTGCCGCCGCCGGTCGCGATCGACTCCCCGGCCGTCGACCCCGGGGCGATCCCGACGGTCGAGCAACTCGGGATGGAACGTGTCCTGACCGAGCCGATGCCCTCGGGCGAGCGGGCGGCGAGGGATCGGATGGAGGAGTGGCTCTCGGCCGACGTCCACCGCTACAAGGAACTCCATAACGACCTCTCCGGCCACACTTCGCTGCTCTCGCACCACCTCCACCTCGGGAGCCTTTCGGCAAGGGAGCTCGAGCAGCGCACGATCGAGGTCGGCGGCAAGGGGGCCGATGCCTTCCGTCGCCAGATCGGATGGCGCGACTTCTACGCGCACGTGATGCTCCACAACCCGACCAACACCGTCCGTCCGCTGCAGGAGAGGTTCGTCGATCTCGAATGGCTCGAGGACGAGGCGGGCTGGGTCGCCTGGTGCGAGGGGAGGACCGGCTACCCGCTGGTCGACGCGGGGATGCGCGAGTTGAAGGCCACAGGTTTCATGCACAACCGCACCCGGATGGTCGTCGCCTCGTTCCTGACGAAGGACCTCCACATCGACTACCGCCGCGGCGAGCAGTGGTTCATGCGGCTGCTGCTGGACGGCGACTCCTGCCAGAACAACGGCAACTGGCAGTGGACAGCCTCGCTCGGGGTGGACCCGCAGCCCTACTTCAAGCGGATCTTCAACCCGATCCTCCAACACCGGAAGTTCGACCCGAGCGGCGCATATGTCCGTCGCTGGGTCCCGGAGCTGCGCGGCGTCCCCGATTCGAAGCTGCCCGAGCCCTGGCTGATGACCGAGGACGAGCAGGAGCAGGCAGGCTGCGTGATCGGCCGCGACTACCCGGAGCCGATCCTCGACCACAAGACCGAGCGGGCTCGGGCGATCGAGCGCTACCGGGCGACCGCCCCGGACGACGGGGCGTGAGCACCCGGGCGTTGGCCGCCCTGGCGGTGGCCGGATGAGCCGCACCGCCCTGGTACTCGCCGACCAGCTTTCTCCTGAGAACCCCGCGCTCGAGGGGGCCGAGCGGGTGCTGTTCATCGAGTCGCTCGGCGCGATGCGCGGCCGTCGCTACCACCGGGCGAGGCTCCAGGTGGTCCTCTCGGCGATTCGCCACCGGGCCGACGAGCTGAGGCGCGAGGGGAGGGAGGTGATCGAGATCCGCGAGGCCGATGGATTCCGGGTCGCCCTCGCCGGATCGGGCCTCGTCGGGCCGGACGGCGGCGTCGTTTGCCAGCGGCCCGAGACCGCCTCGGTCGCGAAGGTCCTCGAGGAGTCCGGCGTCGAGCTGGCCGACGGCGGCACGTTCGTCGCCGACCCGGGCCGGTTCGCCGCGTGGGCCGAGGGCCGCAAGCGGATCACGATGGAGTTCTTCTATCGCCGGATGCGCAGCGATCACGGGCTGCTTCTCGACGCGGCCGGAGGCCCGGAGGGAGACAAGTGGAACCTCGACTCCGAGAACCGCAGGCCGCCGAAGGACGGGCTCGAGGTCCCCGAGCCGTGGCTGCCGGAGGAGGACGCGATCGACCTCGAGGTCAGAGCCGACCTCGACCGCTACTCGAGCGAGCACGGGATCGCGATCTGGGGCGCCGATGCGCCGCGCGCCTTCGCGGTCACGGCAGGCGAGGCGAGGCTCGTGCTCGACGACTTCGTCGCGACTCGACTGGCCGGGTTCGGCCCGTGGCAGGACGCGATGGTCCCCGGTGAGGACACCGTCTTCCACTCCCGGCTGTCGGTGCCGCTCAACCTCGGGCTGCTCGACCCGCTGGAGGCGTGCCGCGCCGCAGAGGCCGCCTACCGGGCGGGGAGCGTCCCGCTGCAGTCCGCCGAGGGATTCATCCGGCAGGTGATCGGCTGGCGCGAGTTCGTGCGCTGCATGTACCGATTCCGCGAGGGAAGCTGGGGGAGCGACAACGCACTCGATGCACGGATGCCACTGCCTCCCGCATTCCACGACCCTCAGGCAACCGACTGGGAGTGCCTCCGCTCGACGGTCGAGACAGTCGACCGGACCGGCTACGCCCACCACATCGAACGGCTGATGGTGCTCGGCAACTCGATGCTGCTGCTCGGCGTCGAGCCGGGCGAGGCGCTCGCCTGGTTCAGGGAGTCGTTCGTCGACGCTGCCGACTGGGTGATGGCCCCGAACGTGCTCGGCATGGGGATCCACGCCGACGGTGGGGTGACGATGACCAAGCCCTACGCGGCCGGCGGGAACTACATGAGCCGGATGTCGAGGCATTGCGGCGGATGCCGCTACGACCCGAAGAAGCGCACCGGGCCGGATGCCTGCCCGCTGACGGCGATGTACTGGGAGTTCCTCGACCGCCATCGCGAGCGGTTCGCAGCAAATCCGCGGATGTCGCTCGCGGTCAAGAACCTCGACCGGATCGGACCTGAGGAGCTTGGGGAGATCACGAAAACGGCGAGCGCGGCTCGCGAGCGCCTCGCCCGAGGAGAAAAAGCCCCGGATTGAGGATTGTTTGGGTTGTGAATCGGTGGATAAGCGCCAGCTTGCCGCTCTCGCAATCGGGTGAGCCGTCTGGTACCTTCGGGACTGTGAAGTTGCGCAGAGGGGTCCTCGCAGCACTTGCCGCACTGATGGTCGCGGCTCCGACCGCGTTCGCGTCCGACGATCCCGCGGTCGATCCGACCGGCGTCGAGTGTGTCGCGGCCGACGGAGGCACCTGCACCGATCCGGGCGGCTCGGTCGAGGATCCGCCCTCCACCGGCGGTGACGACCAGGGCGACAAGCCCGGTGATCCCGGCGCGTCCGACGGCGATCAGGGCGACGGAGGCGGCGACTCCTCGGGCGGCGGTACCACCTCCGGCGACAACGACGACCCGACCTCAGGAGATGACGGGTCCGATCCCGGCACCGATGGCGGCGACAAGCCCATCTGCCCGGATTGCGACGACCCTTACCCGACAGTGCCCTGCGAGCCCGCAGACAGCTCCGCGGGTGACGTCCGCTGCAAGGGCGACCCGACCGACATCGACCTCTGCACATGGGAGCCGTGGAACTGCGGTGGCGATCCCGGTCCTGGCGAGTGCAACTCCGAGCGGATCGCCAAGCGAATCCCCTGCTACATCGTCGATCCGCCGCTCTGCGACCCGAACACGCCGCACGGGTCCAAGATCTGCCTCCCTTACCCGACGGACCCGCTCTGCAAGGTCGACCCTGAGACAGGGGAGCAGTACTGCTGGTCCCCGCCGGAGCTCTGCCTGACCGCCAGGTTCGCGAGCGAGGCTGATGCTGCCGCGGCCGGGTGCCTTCCGCCTCCGTGCACTGTCGCTGAGGACGGCACGGTCGATTGCGGCGGGCCGGTCGAGCCCATCTGCCCGGACTGCGAGAACCCTTACCCGCCGCCGTTCTGTGATTACGCCGACGGCGCCGACGGTGGCTTCTACTGCGGTGGACCCCCGCCGTGCTTCATTGACGACGAAGGCAACAAGGTCTGCGCCGTGTACGACTTCCTGCCCGACGGCTTCCCGCCCGGTGAGACCAAGGGCGGCGACGACGGCACCGTGGGCGTCTGCGTGATCGGTGTCGACTCTCCCTGCAACGCCAAGCCCGAGCCCCGCAAGGGCAAGGGCAAGAAGGGCGGCAAGGCCAAGGGTGGAGTCAAGGCCGGCCCGAAGAAGGGCTCACCCGGGCCGAAGCGCGGCTCAACCAAGCCCAGCGAAGGCGTCGGATCGGGCAAGGGGACGTCGCCGAAGGGCAAGGGCAAGGGCAAGAAGGCCAAGTCGGGCAAGACCCCGAAGCGGAAGTCACCCGGAGCGAGCAACCCGAAGGGCCAGACCCCCAAGAAGTCCGGCGCCAAGAAGCCGAAGCGCAGCGCCAAGCGCTGAACAGCGGCCCTCGTTCGTAACAGTTCGCCCGCAGACTGCGAACCCGGCTCGCAACCGGCAGGATCAGGGCAATGCGAATCCTGAAGTGGTCTGAACTCGGCGCCGCTGAGCGCGCCGACCTGATCGAGCGGCGAGACACATCGCGCGCGATGTTCGATCCCGAGCTGCGCCGGCAGATCACGACCCTGGTGGACGACGTCGCCGCCCGCGGCGACTCTGCGGTGATCGAAGCCACCAACCGATTTGACGGTCTCGAGCTCGATCCGGATGGCCTGATCCTCGATCCCGACGAGATCGAACGGCTCGCTGCCACGACTCCGGCAGCCGTCCGGGAGGCGATCGAAGTGGCGATCGCCTCATCGCGTGCATTCAACGAGGCGGCGGACCCCGGGCGCGAGTGGCGCAAGCAGATTGGTGAGGGCCATGAGGTTGGGGAGAAGATCACGCCGATCGAGTCCGTCGGGCTGTTCGTCCCGGCCGGCAAGGGTTCCTTCCCGTCCGTCCTCGTCCAGATCGGGACGCCGGCCTCCGTTGCCGGAGTGGGGCGGACCCTCGTGATCGTCCCGCCCGACCCTGCGACCGGCAGGCCCGACCCCGCCGTGTTGGAGGTCGCCCGCCAACTCGGGATAACCGAGGTCCTTTGCGCCAACGGGCCCGCCGGGGTGGCAGCAGCGGCGTTGGGCACCGAGAGCATCGAGCCGGTCGTCAAGATCGTCGGCCCGGGCAGCCCGCCCGTCTCGGCGGCGATGCTCGAATGCCAGAGCCGGGGGTGCGTGACGCAGATGGTCCTCGGGCCGACCGAGAGCGTGATCGTTGCCGACGGCTCAGCCGACCTCGACCGCCTTGCAGCCGACCTGCTCAACGAGGCCGAGCACGGTCCCGATTCGTCGGTCTTCCTGATCACTGCCGAGGAGGCGATCCTCCTCGAGCTCGGCTCCAGGGTCGAGCAGCGCCTCGCCGCACTTCCCGAACAGCGTTCCGAGTGGGCGAGGATCGCGATCACCCGCAACGGAGGTGCGGTCGTCGTGGCCGACCTGACCGAGGCGGCGTCACTGGTCGACCTGATCGCACCGGAACACGTCCAGCTTGCAGTCGCGGACCCAGAGGCGCTGCTCGCCGAGATCAGCCACGCGGGCGAAGTGCTGCTCGGCCAGGGGGCGTCGTTCGCCCTCGCCAACTACACCGTCGGGGTGCCGGCGTCGCTGCCCACCGGGCGGTTCGCCAGGGTCTCGTCGGGCATCACGGTCGAGACCTTCCTCAAGCGCACATCGATCGCGAAGCTGACCGACGCGGCCGTCTCCAGGATCGACGACGCTGCGCTGGCGCTGGCTGAGCACGAAGACTTCCCGGCACACGCCGAGGCGCTGCGCATTCGACGGCGCTGACGCAACCGGCTGCTGCCGGGCCGAGCAAGCGACGGCCCCGGCGCAGTCGGCTCAGACCGGCTTGCGGGCGCCGAGCAGCAGGTTGTAGAAGATCGATGCCGGGAGTCTTCCCTCGAGCAGACCGCGATCGACCCGCTGCAGGGCGAGGTAGCCGCGGTAGGCGTACTGGCGCCAAGCCCACGGGACGTCCTCCGGTGCGGCGCTCGCCTCGAGCACCCTGTTCGTCCATCCGAACCAGTTGGCGAGCAGCTCCTCGCCGACGACCTTGACGTCCGTGAAGCCGGCCCGCTCGACGGGGGCGGTCAGGGCGTCGGGCTCGAAGGCGTGGATGTCGACGAAACGCTCGAGGTCGTGTTCCTCCTCGGTCCCGGAGCCGTCCTCATGGGCCTTCGGAGCGGGCTTGGCTCCGACCGCTCGCCTCCACACGGGGGCGACACGGCCGGCAGCGGTCTTCGGCACCCTGGCGATCCGGTCGCCGAGCCGCGAGGGCTCGCCGCCGAAGAACAGCAGGCCACCGGGCTTGAGAACCCGGTCGAACTCGGCGAAGGCTGCGTCGAGGTCGGGCAGGTGGTGGAGGACTGCGTGGCCGATCACCGTGTCCACCGAGGCGTCGGGGAGCGGCAGCGTCGCCGCCTCGCAGACGTGGGTCTCGACCTCGAGGTCGAGACGCTCCGCGTTGGACTCGAGGACGTCGATCATCCCCTGTGAGATGTCGGTCGCGACCACCGAGTCGCAGGCTCCCCCGAGCAGCAGGTTGAGCGAGAAGTAACCCGTCCCCGAGCCGATCTCGACGACCCTTCCGAGTGGCGGCAGAGGGCTTCCGAGGACCTTCTCGATCTTGCCGGAGACCTGCTGAAGGCCGATCGGACCGAAGTCGATTCCCCACTTGGAGTCGTAGGTGACTGCGGCGACGTCGTGGTAGCGCTCGTTGACGTCGCGGATCTCTTCGTCTGTGGAGGGGGCGTCCATGCCGCGGTGAGAATACCCTTCGGAGTCGTGAGCCAGTTCGTCCAGCAGGACCAGCCCCCCGGAGTCCCGCCCCTGACCCTCACCGGCGAGCGGACCCTGCCCGACGTCCCGGAGGAGAACTACTGGTACCGCAGGCACCTCGTGGTCTACGAATGGATCGCAGAGCGGGTCGCCGGAATGAGGGTCGTTGACCTCGCCTGCGGCGAGGGCTACGGCACCGATGTTCTCTCTCGCTCGGCGAAGTCGGTCGTCGGGGTCGAGGCGAACCCCGAGACCTTCGAGCACGCTCGGCTCCGCTACACGCGGCCGAACATCCGCTTCGAGCGCACTCTGGTCGAGACCTTCGACGAGGAGGTTGACGCGGCCGTCTTCCTGCAGACGATCGAGCACGTCCAGGACGCAGACGCGATCCTCGAGCGGATCCGCTCGAACCTCGCGCCCGGCGGGGTCGCCTACGTCTCGACGCCGAACGTGCTGACCCTCGCCCCCGAGGGCAAGGAACGAAGCGACAACCCGTTCCACATCCACGAGTACAGGCCCGACGAGTACGCGGAGCTGTGCCGCAGGCACTTCCCGCAGGTCGAGGTGCTCGGCCTCTTCCACGCCCGCAAGCTGAGGGCTCAGGAGATCGCGATCAAGCTCGGCTGGGATTCGATCCACCCGAAGCTCGGGCTGACCAAGCCGTTCTACGACCGCTTCGTGCCTGCGATTCGCAGCAGCGACTTCACCCTGCGGCGGCGAGACCTCGACCAGTCGCTCGACCTGCTCGCCGTATGCCGCACCTGAGCCGGGCCGGCGGGCGGGGCCACGACTGATGATCGGTCGCCCGCCGGGGCGTCGCGGGTCGCTCTCGATCGTCCTGCACACCCACATGCCGTGGGTGCTCGGTCACGGCACTTGGCCGTTCGGCGAGGAATGGCTCTGGGAGGCGGTCGCGACCTCGTACCTGCCGCTGCTCGACCTGCTCGACAGCGGCGCCCCGCTGACTCTCTCGCTGACGCCGGTGCTGCTCGACCAGCTCGAGGATCCGCGCACGGAGGAGACCTGCGCTGCGTTCCTCAACGACCTGAGGCCCGAGACTCACAGGCTCGACGCCGAGGAGCTCCGCTCGCAGGGACGCGAGCCAGAGGCCGCAGCTGTCGAGCTCTCCGCCCTGACCTACGAACGCGCTGCCGAGCGGTGGTTCGAGTACGGCGGCGACCTCGTCGAGGCGTTCGCCCAGCACGCCGCCTGGACGTCCTCGGCGACGCATGAGGTGCTGCCGCTGGCCGCGGTGGACGGCGCGGTTCGCCTTCAGCTCGAGACGGGGATCGCCGCGCACCGCCGCCGCTTCGGCAAGTGGAACGGCGGGCTCTGGCTGCCGGAGTGCGCCCACGCCGACTGGCTCGACCGGACGCTGGCCGAGGCCGGTGTGAGGACGACCGTCGTCGCCTGGACCGACGTCCTCGGTCCAGGCTCGCCTCGCCAGCTCGCTCCGCACCGCTCTCCCGAGGGGCCGCTGCTCGTGCCGCTCGACCGGAGCCTCGTGGACCTCGTCTGGAGCCCGGGGGGTTACCCGTCCGGCCCTGAGTACCGCAACCACCACGGCCTGACGACCCACCACCACAGGGCGTGGAGCAATGACGGCCAGCCTTATGACCCGGAGCGGGCAGCCGAGGCGCTGCGCCGCGACGCCGCGGCCTTCGTCGCCGCGGCGTCCCACAGGATCGAGCAGGCGACCGGTGCCGTGCGCGACCCGCTCGCCGTCCTCGCGGTCGACGCCGAGTTCTTCGGTCACTGGTGGCACGAGGGTGTTGACTGGCTTGCCTGTGTCGTCTCCGAGGCTGCTGCCCGGGGGCTCGAGATCGAGCGGCTCGACGACGCGGTCGCCCGGCGCAGGCCGCTGCCGGCGCCCGATCCGGTGCCTGTCACGACCTGGGGTCGCAACCGCACGCTCGAGACATGGTCCGGCCCGAAGGTCGCCGAGTACGCCTGGCGGATCCGCAGGGCGGAGCTCGCGATCCGGGGAGCGGGCCGCGAGGTCGCCACGCCGGCGATCCTGCGGGCGCTGCTCGCGCTCGAGGCCTCCGACTGGGCCTTCCTCGCCGACGGCGGCGACACCGGCGACTACCCGCAGGAGCGCGCTCTCGGCCATGCCGAGGCGATCAGGGCGGCGCTACAGTCAACAGGGCAGGACCCGCTCGAAGGCCTCGCACCCGAACTGGCCGAGGCGGCCCTGTTTCGACCATGAGCAAGCCCCGAGTACTGATCCTCTCCTGGGAGTACCCGCCGATCGTCGAGGGCGGACTCGCCCGCCACGTGCGCAAGCTGTCCGAGCAGCTCGTCGCGACAGGCGGAGCCGAGGTCCACGTGCTGACCCGCGGCGATGACGCTTCACCTGCCGAGGAGGAGATGGACGGAGTCCATGTCCACCGCGTCGTCGAGCCGAGCCGCCCGCGTGACCTCGGCGAGTTCATCGCCTGGATCGAGCACATGAACGCCGACCTTCTCGCGGCCGGGGTGGAGCTCGGCGACCGCTATGACTTCGATCTCGTCCACGGCCACGACTGGCTCGTGGCCGGCGCCGGCGACCACCTCGCCAACCGCTTCCGCTGCCCGCTGGTGATGACCGTGCACGCGACCGAGTACGGCCGCCACCAGGGCTGGGTCCAGGACCACCCGCAGTCGCACATCCACGGAGTCGAGCGGTGGATGACAAACAGGGCCGACAGGGTGATCGCCTGCTCCGCCTACATGCGCGACCACATCACCGACATCTACTCGCTCGACGACGGGGCCGTCGAGGTGATCCCGAACGGGATAGATCCGATGGACCTCGTCCCGGTCGACGACCTCGACACGCTCAGGGCAAAGTTCGCGTCACCCGACGAGCGGTTGATCCTCCTGGTTGGCAGGCTCGTCTACGAGAAGGGCTTCCACCTCGCGCTCGAGGCGCTGCCGGGGATCATCGACACGCTCGGGAACGTGAGGTTCCTGATCGCAGGCTCCGGAACGGCGGAGGACGACCTCAAGCGCCAGGCGACCGAACTCGGCCTCGACGATCACGGCACCTTCCTCGGCTGGATCGGCGACGACGTCCTCCATTCGCTCTACCGGATCGCCGACCTGACGGTCGTACCGAGCCTCTACGAGCCGTTCGGCCTGGTTGCGCTCGAAGCGATGGCATCGGGTTGCCCGACGATCGTCGCCGACACCGGCGGCCTGCGCGAGGTCGTCCCCGAAGGCGAGAAGGTTGGCCTGAGGTTCAACGGAGGCGACGCCGAACACCTCGCCGCGATGATCGAGCGGCTGCTGACCGACGAGCCGCTGCGCGAACGCCTCGTCGCCGAGGCCTCCGAGCACGTCCTGCTGTTCGACTGGGCCGACGTCGCCCGCTCGACCGCGGGCGTCTACCGCGAACTGCTCAGAGTCAGCGCCTGACGCTCAGTCGGAGTCGGTCAGGTGGACGGGTTGCCTTCAGCGGGCGCGGACGGCTCAAGCGACAGATTGAGGCTCAGTCCGACGGCTGTTGCGTATCGCTGAAGGGTTGACAACTTGGTGTCAGCCGCAGCGGTCTCAAGCCTCGCAATCGCGGACTGGGATGTGCGCAGCTCGGCGGCGACCGCCGTCTGCGAGAGGCCCAGCGATACGCGACGCGCCCGTAGTTCGGTGATGATGCGACGCCGATCCACCGCCGAATGCATCAGCTCGGGGAAGAGAGGGTCTTCCCGGGTGGACCACTCGATCATCTCGTCAAGGAAGTCCCCGCCGGGCTCGGACTCGGAAACTGGCGCTGGCATAGCATTGATGGTATCTCGTTGACGTGATGACATCAAACGCCGCTCCTTCCTGGGCTTCCGCGCCTTCTCCAGTCCGCAAGACGTTGCCGCGCGATCCGGACCTCCTGCGGGGGTGTCTTCCTCGTCTTCTTGCTGAAGGCGACCAAGGCCAACAGGACTTGGCTGGCCTGACCTTCGCGGGCGAACAGGACTCGGTAGGCGACTCGGTCGCCGTCAGCTCTGACCTCCCAGATGCCGTCGCCGAGGTGGCGTGCCTCTCGAAGTCCAGCAGAGCGAATTCGAGCCATCGCGGCGAGTACTTCGATCCGGTCGTCAGCGGGCAGGGCGGCAAGGTATTCGTGAACTGGCCGACGGCCCGACGGCGTCCGGTAGTCGCGCCAGCGCAGGCGGTGTCGTCGGAGGTCGTCCATGGAGTCGAGAGGCAACGCCTCGTGACCGCCATAGGCGCACGCTGCATCCGACTCGCCCCCGGCGGCCTCTACCACCCGGAACTCTCTGCTGTCAGCGCCTGACGCTCAGGCTGGAGCGCGTCACGCGACTACGGGGCGGGGCGATCAGCCCCAGCGCAAGGACTGCGGGGCCTCGCGCATCCTCAGGACCTTCGCGGGAACGCCACCCGCGACCGAGTTTTCCGGCAGGTCCTTGGTGACGACGGAGCTGGTGCCGACGACTGAGTTGTCCCCGACGGTCACCCCTCGAAGGATGCAGGCCCCGTAGCCGAGCCAGCAGTTGTGGCCGACCCGGACGTCGCGCTTGTAGATGCCCTGATCGCGGATCGGGCGCTCGACCTCGACAACCCCGTGATCGAAGTCGATCAGCATCACACGGTCGGCGAGGATGCACTCCCGGCCGATCGAGACGTGCTGGAAGGAGCTGATCGTGCACTCCTGGCCGAGGACGCTCTTGGCGCCGATCTCGACGAGGCCTTCGTGGGCGCGGATCTTGCAGCCATCGCCGATCCACGACCAGCGCCCGAGCCGCACGACCGCGTCGCGGCCGATCTCGAAGGTCACCCCGGGGCAGACGAAGCAGAGACCGTCGGTCTGCAGGCGACCGCGCCAGCGGGCCTTGAGCCACAGCCAGCGGACAACGAGCCGCGCGTACTTGGCGTTGAGCATCCCGTGCCCGGCCATGAACCGCAGCAGGGCCAGCGGCCCGCCGTGCAGGGGCGGCGGGGGCAGGCGCAGGGCGTCCTGCGCGCCGGTCGGCTGCGGTGGTGCCCCTCGGGTCTCCACTCCCGAATCGTAGGCCTTCCCCGCGCGCGGACCCGGTCAGCTCGTGGCGAGGTGGTCGCGGAGCGCTTGCTCGGTCGACCAGAAGGCGAGCTCCGACCATGGGATCGCGTCCGGGGCGACGATCGCGATTTCGGTCGCCTCCTCGGTCAGCCGGGGCTCGTCATCTGTGACGGCGCTGTGCACGATCAGGACCACCCGATCGTCGGGCTTCGAGTAGACGCCGATCAGGCCTGTCAGTTCGATTTCGATCCGCAGCTCCTCCATCGCCTCGCGCCGGGCGGCATCCTCGACGGATTCGCCGAGGTCCACGAACCCACCCGGGATCGTCCACAGGCCCTTCCCGGGCTCGAACCCTCGCCGGAGCAGGATGATCCTGCCGTCCCTTGTCTCGGTCAGGGCGGCGGCAACGGGCTTGGGGTTGTAGTAGGCGCCGTACCCGCACCCGGGGCACGTGAGCCGGTGCGGAAAGGCGACCTCGGCGGGCCCGCCGCAGCGCGGGCAGTGGGAGACTTCCTCGAGCGCGGGGTTGAGCGACATGGTCGGCACGCTAGCGGGGCGTGCTGCTGCGATCATTCGCGGCGATGGGAGTCGCAGCGAAGGACGAACGGCTGGTCGAGCGCCTGCTCGAGGGGGACAGGCGCGCCCTCGCGCGGACGATCTCGCTCGTCGAGGACCACGACCCGCGCGGCTGGGAGCTCGTGCGCGAGATCTACCCGCACACCGGCAAGGCGAGGATGGTCGGCCTGACCGGTGCCCCAGGTGCCGGCAAGAGCACCCTCGTCGGAGCGATCACCAAGGCCGAGCGCGAACGCGGTTCGACCGTCGGGGTGCTGTCGATCGACCCGTCGTCGCCGTTCACCCACGGGGCCCTGCTCGGCGATCGCATCCGCCTGACCGAGCACTTCCTCGACCCGGGCGTCTTCATCCGTTCGATGGCCAACCGCGGCGCCCTCGGCGGCCTCGCCGAAGCGGCGCTTCAGGCCGCCCTCCTGATCGACGCCTCCGGCAAGGACCTC
>JBAXRO010000010.1:0-44947 GCA_037131165.1 Actinomycetes bacterium
GGGTAGCGACTGCCTTCAGCGCACTTGAGGTAGTCGCCACTTATGTTCGATCCCGGGCCTGCAAGATAGGCGAGAACGGCGGGGGTCGGAATGACCTTGTAGTCGAAGGCTGCAGTGGCAGGCTCGAAGACGAAATTGACGCCGGTGTACTTGACCTTGCCGAGATTTGCGCCTGCGAGCAGGATTCCCCTCAGGTCGGGAGCGCTGCCGAGGTCAAGCGGAACGGTCATGTCCTCGCGAGGGTTGACGTTCGGACCGAGGATGTAGCCGTTCACCAGCCCGTAGTTCGTCGGCCAGCTGCTTGGCGTACCCGTGACGCCACCTGAGCGAACCCCCGAAAGCAGCGCGTAGTTGAGATTCAACCCGTCAAGCGAGGCGCCTGTCAGATCAGCATTCCTGAGGTCGGCGAAAGGACCTGCGAGACGCCCGTTGACCACCCGCCAACCTGCCGGTAGCAGCGGGGTGCCGGAGATTCCGCCGTATTTGGTGGTGATGAAGCGGATTGCTGCGCCCGAAGGATTGGCGGTGTAGCCGGCCGTCTGCGACCAGCCGGTCGCTTGGTCGTAGGCAGGCAGGAGAGTCCTCAGGTCGACTCCGTCGAGGTTGGCTCCGGAGAAGTCAGCGCCAGGGCCAACAAGGAACCCGGAGGCCAGCTGCCAGTTCGGCGGAAGCGCGGACGGGGTGCCAGTGATTCCACCCGAACGGGTGCCGACCAGATCCACTGCTGAAAGGTCTACGCCATCGAGGTTGGCATTCCTCAAGTCGGGGCCACGGCCGCCGAGGATTTGTCCGTTCACCGGGTTGTAGAACTCCCCGCCGGTCAGCCCCCCGGTCCTGACTCCATCCAACGACCCGTCAACGCTGAAGAAATCGGTCAGATTTGCGCCCGTCAGGATCGAATCGGTGAAGTTGACGCCCGGGAGGAACCGGCCTGTCAGGTCGACACCGGTGAGGTTGCTGCCCGTGAGGTCGGCGCCCGGACCGACGAGGTACCCGCTCGTCAAGGTCCAGTCGGCAGGAAGATCAAGGTCTGTGGCGGTGATTCCGCCTGACTTGACGCCTGGCATGTCAACGTCGGTCAGATCAGCGGAAGTGAGGTTGGTGTTCTTGAGGTTGGCGTTGGTGAGCGTTGCGTTGAGGAGTTGGGCGCCGGTCAGGTCCACTCCAGTGAGGTTCGCGCCGGTCAGGTCGGCCCCGACCAAGACTGCCTTTGCGAGGCTGACTCCTCGCAGGTCAGCGCCTGAGAGGTCTGCCGAGGTCAGGTTTGCGCCCGGCCCAACAAGGCGCCCGTTGACCAGGGTCCAATTGGTGGGGAGGCGGGACGGCCAGCCAATGAGGTCGCTCGAGATGACGCCCGACAGCTTTTCGCCGTTGGTGCCAAAGTCAGCGCCACTGACGTCTGCGGCCATCATCACGGCACCGTTCAGGTTCGCATCGGTGAGGTTTGCGCCGCTGAGGCCCGTTTCGACGAGATGCGCCTCAGAGAGGTCGGCTCGCGTGAGGTTCGCGTTGGTGAGGTCCGTCCGACGGTCCTTTGCCTTGGCGAAGATCTTGTCAAAGCGAATAGCCCTGAAGACCGTTCCAACCGGGCCAAGGAGCGTCTTGGCGAAGTCCTTTGCAGCCAACGATGTGACATCCACGACACCGTCAAGGCCCACATACGCCACGGCGGCGACAGCCTTGGAAGTGGCGGAGGCAATCTCTGCGGGGAATGCTTTGGCTAGCTCGCCTGCGGCCGCATCCATGATCAGGCCCTTGACCTCCTTCTTGACCAGCTTGGCCGTCAGCTTGCCGATCCCCCATTGAAGATCGACTGCCGCCTGCTCGCTGTCTGTCAGGTCGCGGCCCAAGCGCGCTTTGGAGAGGTCGGCGCCGGCGAGGTTGACTCCCGTCAGATTCGCTCTTTCCAAGCTCGCCCCGGAAAGGCGGGCGTAGACGAGCTGCGTGTTGAAGCCCTCATCCCGCTTCCCCTCGGGACAGCTGAGATTGGCGCCTTTCCAATTGACCCCGGGCTCGACCCTCCTCGGACTCTTGTCCAGGATTCCGTCCACGAACCCGTAGAAGAGACCACCGCATTCACCCCATGAGCCGTTGTTGTATTGGCTGTCGTAGAAGGGATCCGTGTTGGGCTTGATTACTTGGTCCCGGCCGTCACGCTGATACGGCACCTCCGCCCCTGCTGCGGGGATAGCCAGTTGGATCGCCGCCTGCGCCCCGCCGAACGCGATCAGCGCCGCAAGCAGTGCCGGCGCGAGCCTGCGGGCGCGCAGCGACGATCCATCAGGGCGAAGCGGGGCTTCGCTGGAACGGCGCGGCTCGGTTGTCGGTGAGTTGATCGGCGGGTCGTTTCTCGCGGTTTTGCGAGTGGCTGTTGCCCTACGCAGTACGAAACCGTTCCAGAATTCCCAGCGATGCTACCGATCCAACGGATCGGGCGTCAAGCGGGAATCGGTCAAGTGTCCAGCCGTTGGCCAACGCTTCGGTCAGACAGCCGCCGGGTACTGCGCCCCACCGTTGGAGAGGATCGCGACGACGAGACCGACCACCTCATCGGCCCTGGTGACGAGGTCGTCCGCGGTGTCGGACGCAAGCGCGGTCAGGATCGCGAACTCGAACGCGGCGAACGCGGCGCGCGAGCGGTCGAGGGTCGTCTCGGGCAGGTCGGGAGCGCGCTCGCGCTCGTCGTCGTACCAGGCCATCAGCATCTTGCTGCGGACCTCCTCATAGAAGAGCCAGGCCTTGGCCCCGGGCTCATCGAGCCCGAACCCGGGGAACAGCAGTGCCGTCGTGAGGATCGGCTCGTCCCGTGCGGATTCGATCAACTCGCCGAGGACGGCCCGGACCTTCCCGAACGGTTCGCTGCTGTCGGCAGCGTCCGCAGCCTTGGCCATCTCGCTGCCGGCAACGATGTTGAGGGTCATCAGGGACTCGTTCACGCATTCGGCGAGACCTTCGAAGTGGTCGTAGAACACCTTCTTGGAGACGTGCGCCCGCTCGACGATCGCTCCGACCGTCATCGGGTTCGCACCCTTGCTGCCGAGCTCGTGCAGGGCTGCGCGCATCACCCGCCCCTTCTGCGACGCGGCGACCTCCTCGCGGGTCAGGTGGTGCCGGCCACGCGGCAGGGTCGGGGGCTCGACGCCTCCTGTCCTCCAGTATCCGAGTGGGTTGTTGGGCATGGCTCCGGTCGCAGTCTCTCCGTTGGGTCCCCGATCGGAGCCTAGACAACGGCTCCGGCGTCCGGGCCGGAACTGCGCTGCCGGTGTGAGCCACCCCAACTGCCAACTGGCCGGGACGCGAGCGGAACCGAGGGCGGGGAGTCGGCGGGCTCGAGGCCGCCGAACCACCGCTCCCGACCCAGCCCGAGAGGCCCGCTCCGCTACCGTCAGTTGCCTGATCCAAGCCGCACAGAACGGAGACACAGAGTGAGCGCACCCAAGACCTTCCTCGACCTGCTCAAGGCACCCGGCCCGTCCGGCCGCGAGGCCGCGGCCTCCGCCGTCTTCAGAGCGGCCACTGCGGATTTCGCGGACGAGGTCGAGGGCGATCTGGTCGGCTCTTCGACCGCGCGGGTCAAGGGCAAGCCGGGCGAGCGGACTCTCGCAGTCGTCGGCCACATCGACGAGATCGGACTGATCGTCAGCCACATCGACGACAAGGGATTCCTCCGTTTCCAGCAGGTCGGCGGTTGGGACCCGGTCGTGCTGATCGGCCAGAGGGTCGAGATCGCGGGCCGTGACGGCAAGGCGGTCGCAGGTGTGATCGCGCGCAAGCCGATCCACCTGATGGAGCCCGACGAACGCGGCAAGTCGGCGAAGATCAAGGACCTCCACGTCGACATCGGAGCCAAAGACGGCGACGACGCGAAGACCATGGTGCGGGTCGGCGACGTCGGGGTAATCGCTGTCGAGCCGCTCGAACTGCCGAACGGCAGGCTCGCCAGCAGGGCGATGGACAACCGGATCGGCTGCTTCGTCGCGATGGAGGCCGCTCGGCTGGTGGCCGAGGCCGGCGGTGCCGCGTTCGACGTGGTCGCTGTCGCGGCCGCCCAGGAGGAGACGACCTTCGGCGGTTCGACGACGGTGACTCATCGTCTGCGCCCTGATGTCGCGATCGCGGTGGACGTGACATTCGCGACCGACCAGCCCGGAGTCGAGACGGGCGAGCTCTCCGACCACCACATGGGCTCGGGCCCGGTGATCACTCGCGGAACGAACCTCCACCCAGTCGTCTGCGACGGCTTGATCGACACCGCCGAAGCCAAGGGGATCGACCACACCCTCGCGGCCGAGGGCCGCACGACCAGTACCGACGCGGACGCGATCAACCTCAGTCGCGACGGCGTGCCGACTGCGCTCGTGTCGGTGCCGCTGCGCTACATGCACTCGCCCGTGGAGGTGGTCCAGATCAGCGACATCGAGGCCGCGGCGAAGCTGATCGCCGAGTACGCGTTGGGCCTGCCGGCGGACGTCGACTTCAACCGGTGAGGCGTCGGGCCGTATCGCGTCCGGTCGCCTGCTTGGCAGACCCGAGGGCGGGAGCCCGATGAGCGCCGACCGCCTGCTCCTGCTTTGGGACGTGGACGGCACACTCGTCCGCGGCGCCGCGGACGCCCACGGCCGGGCGCTCGAGCTCGCAACCGCCGAGGCGATCGGGCTGGATGTGCCGCGGGTGCAGGAGATCGACCCGGGCGGGCGCACCGACAGGGAGATCATCCGCGTGCTGGCCGAGCATGCCGGCGTCCCGCCCGAGGACTTCGCCCGGCACGCCGACCCGGTGATCGCAAGAGCAGAAGCCCTGTACGAGGAGACGGTCGAGGCTGACCTCACTCACTGCGTCCTGCCCGGGGTGCCGGACGCCCTGACCGAGCTCTCGGCCGACGACCGACTGGTGATGGGGATCGTCACCGGGAACATCCGCCGGGTGGCGGAGCTGAAGCTCGGCTCAGCCGGGCTCGCGCACCACATCGACTTCGACTGCGGCGGCTACGGCGGCGAGCACGAGGACCGGGCGCTACTGCCGGGCCTCGCCCGCAGGCGCGCCGGCGCCGTTCACTCCGACGGCTCGGAGTGGGAGCGCGAGCGGACCGTCGTGATCGGCGACACCCCGCGCGACATCGCCTGCGCGAGGGCCGACGGCTGCCTCGTTATCGGCATCGCGACCGGCCCGCATCCGGCCGAGGCCCTGGCCGCCGCCGACGCGGTGGCCGAGCACGCCGGCGAGCTGGTCGAGCTGGTCAGTCGCCTCGCGAGCGGCTGAATCCCGGGACACAGGCCCGCGGATCGCCATCGTCTCGCGGCCAGTCGGCCCAGTCGGCCCAGTCGATGAGGACCGGATCGTCGGCCCGGACCATGGGGCCGCATGGCGACCAGCCTCACCCCCACTCCCTGAAACAGCAAGAGCCCCGGCGCGTGAACCGCTTGCGGTCCGGGCGCCGGGGCCGAGGTTTGTCGCCTGTTGGGCGCCGGGCGCGGCCGTCAGGCCCTAGCGCCGAGCCTTCTTGCGGGAAGAGCTGACCGCAGCGACCCGGCGACTGACCGCGCTCGAGGCGCTGACGCTCTGACCGTTGGTCGTCAACGTCGCCCTGACCCTCAGGTAGCTGCCCGCATCGGCAGCAACCGGCCTGTACCACTGAGCGCTCGTTCCGACGTTCGTGGTGCACGAGCTCGCCTCACTGCTCGAGCAGCGCTGCCACTGGAACGCGACCGTGCTCGAGCCGGTGATGAACCCCTTCCAAGTTCCGAACGTGCTGTGGACACTCGTGCCGACCCTCGGCGCCCCGCCCACGAGACCCTGATCGAGCACCGGCACCGCAACCGAGGTCGGCGAAACCAGGCCGGTCAGTCCCGAGAAGGCGGTGAGGACGCTCTCCACGGTGTTCCAAGTCACCTTGAGGCGAACCTGCCTGCCGATATCGGCGTCGCGGGTACCCCACCACGCGCCGTTGGTTCCACCCTCGGACTGGCTGATGTCCGCGCAGCTCGAGGCATCGTCGAGGATCAGGCAGCGCTGCCACTGGAACTGCGCCCTGCTCTGGGCGTCCGGCGCGCAGCCCGGTCCGCCCGTCGGATAACACACGTTCGGGTTCCACGCCGGGTTCCCGCTCGGCAGGTACAGGTCATTGAGGCTCCAGCCGCTCGACTTGATCAGGGCGCCCTTGACCAGCGGGTTCGACCCGGTGTCGAGGCTCGGAGTGTTGGTCGTGATCGCAGTCACGACCTGCGTGATCGGCGGCGTGGTGAACGTGTAGACGCTGCTGTCGGCCCGAGTGTAGGAGTACTTCGCCGTGATCGAATGGCTTCCGGACCTCGCCAATCCCTGCGCGAGAGCCACGTCACAGGTGCCGGAAACCGGGGTGCAGGTGCCGAGCGACGCTGTCCCGTCGAACAGCTCGACCGAGCCGCTCGGTGCCCCCGAAGGCGCGACGGCGGACGTGAACGGGTTCGGCTGCTGCAGCCGGATCGGACCGGGCGTGGCGCTCGAGAGCGTGACTCCGGGGTAGGTGTCTGTGAGCGTTGAGGTCGGGTTTGAGGTTGATACCGACATCGTTGCGGGAGAGAAGGAATTGAACGCGGCCCCGAGCAGATTCGGCTCGCAGAGGTTGTAGAGGTACGGGGTCGTCGAGACCCGCTCCCGGTACGGAGACTTCGGGAACGTGCCTTCGCCGTAGGGGGCAGGAATGCTGATGTTCGCGCTGGTGCCGCCCTTTGGGACGGTCGCAGTGAAGGCCACGCCGGCGACGTCACCCGTCCCCGTGATAGTGACCGAGCGATCGGTGGCGGGAGCCACGCCAAACGGATCGCTTACCGAACTCGTGACGGTGGCGTTCACCGAGCACATCCGGCCGTTTTGCGTGTTGCTCTTGCTTCCAACGTTGGGACTCGTCGAGACGATGAGCGTCTTCGAGACGGGCAGGCCGGCGACTCCTCCGGGGGAGTAGGTCGTGCCTGGGACCCTGACGAACGTGTTCGTGCCCTTGGGCAGCGACACCGTGAACGGCGTGAACGACGAGTTTCCGTATTGCGTTACGGTCGCAACGGAATCCACGTCGTTGTCAGCCGCGATCCGGACGACCGCGCTCGTCCGGTCAGCGCAGATCGAGGTGACGTTGAATCCGGACGCGCTCGCCCCCGAGGCCGACGCGCCAAGGACCGTGAGCGCGGCGAACCCCGCCAGTGCGAAGGCGAAAAAACGGTTGGAACCCTGCCTGGCTGCCCCGGATGCGAAAGCCGTTGGGGCTGGAGCTGGCGCCAGTGCAAAGAAAAGGAAAGCTCGGCTTGACTTGGGCGATACGGGGGCTGATACGGCGGCATTTACTGTTGGCAATTTCATTTAGCTCTCTTCATCCGTGGTGTAGCAAGACGCTAGGGATGCGACAGAGCGTTGGGTTAGGAAGAAACGCACATACTTAATGCACTTTTCCTGCTTTCCAATGCGGGTTCACCTCGTCATGACCCGCGCTTTCTCCGCAAGTGACCACTTCGATCCTGCCGAACAAACCAACACGGGAACGATCACCGCGCTGCGGTCCATAGGCATTTGAGTTACCTTCAGCGCTCCCCGCAGTGCGAGCAGCGTGTGGAAGTCAAGGGCGTTGGTCGACCCGTCGAGTACGCGGGCGAGCTGACCGAGCTCGTCAAGCGCCTTTCGGGCGCCTGAATCTCAAGCGGCCTCGAGCGCGGGGATCACGACCGTATAGAGGGCGACGAATCGCTCGGTCATGATCAGCTCGGCCTCGTCGTCGGTCACCTCGCCTTCAAGCATCCGGCGGGCGATTGCGACGGTGGACCTCAACTCGGCAATGATCGCCGTGCGGACCCGGGCCGGATGCTTGGGCTTGCCGAGTGCGGTCATCAGCATTTCGGCGGTGATTTCGTCCAGGCGCTGCCAGCGCTCGCCGAGGTACGAGCCGGGATGATTGCCTACGTCGCTGAAGACCCACGGCTGCCCGACCCGCTCGACCCACTCGAGCACGCCGCGAACGATCCGGGTCGTGGCTTCGCGAATGCCCTCAGGTTCACTGCCGATAGCCGCAAGGTCCTCGCCGAGGATCCCGGGAAGAGCAGCGATGTACTCGTCGAACATCGCGGCGTAGAGCGGCCCGGTGCCACCGCCGGGGAAGTAGAGCGACACCAGCTGACGGGTGACGCCTGCCGCCTCGGCAACCTCCCCGAGTGTGGCCTGCGGGTTCGGCAACAGGACTTGCTTCGCGACCTCGAGGATCTTCGCTCGGCGGACCTCCGGTGAGAAGCGCTGCCGCTCGGACTCAGGAACGCGCGGGGTCGACCCGGGTCCTGGTACTCCCGAGGCCTTCGTCCTCGCTCGCGTCCTCTTCTTGGCCGACTTGCCGCCGGGAGCCGTCGATCGCGTGCCAGGCGATTGGGGGGTATTTGCTGGCATGGGTCAAGAATACGCCGCCGCCCGCCGTGACCCGGGGCATTACGCCCCTCTCAAGACCCACGGGACGCTGGACATGTTGGGTCCGCGCCCCGACGCTGCAGCCGCGCGAATTGGCTCAGCGAGTCAGCTTCTTGTAACTGATCCGGTGTGGGCGGTCGGCGGCGTCGCCCCTCCCGAAACGACTCGGGGCTCGAACCGTGCTCGGTTCGCGCCCCGGTCGTGCTCCGTATGCGGCCCGTTCCTAGCGGTGGCTCCTTGCCTTCTGGGCCTTGTGCTTCGCCTTGTGCGCTTTGCGCTTGGCGGCGGCGTTGTGACGAATGGCCTTGGCGGCGACGGCAGCCCGCGCGTGCGCCCTGCGAGCCTGCAGCTTGCTGGCAACCCTCCCGCTGATGGCACTCGAGGTCACTGCCGTCTGTCCGCGGACTGTCATCGTCGCGGTTACGCGCAGGTAGTTGCCCGCGTCGGCCGCCACGGGCCTATACCACTGGCTGTTGCTTCCGATCAGTGTCGTGCACGAGGATGCCTCGCTGGTCGAACAGCGCTCCCACTGGAAGTTGACCACGGTCTCTCCCGCGATGTAGCCGTTCCAAGTGCCGAACGTGGTGTGGAGGCTCGATCCAACCTTCGGGGCTCCGGAGACGAGCCCCTGGTCGAAGGTCGGAGCCACTACGGCAGTCGGGACGAAGACCCCGGTGATCGCTGAGAACGCGGTCAAGGTCGAGTCGAGCGTCTCCCAAACGGCCTTCAGGCGAACGCGCTTGCCGAGGACCGAGTTGCGTGAGCCGAACCACGCTCCGTCGGTCCCGGACTCGCCGATGATGTCCTGGCAGTCAGCCGCACTTTCGGAATCGCAACGCTGCCAGCGGTAGGAGCCCGCCGTGCTGCCGGCCCCTCCCTCGGCATCCGCCTTGATCGTCGTGCCTCGATCGATCGTCGCTGCGCTGGTGTCGAGCGGCGGGGAAAGCATCCCGATCCAGCGCGGGTCGGCGACCCCGGTGGTCGAGTCGATCGAGGCGACCTTGCTGAAGTTGGCGCCGCCGACCTGCTTGAACTCACCGCCAATGTTGATCTTCGAGCCGGCCGGCGCGATCGACCAGACCTGAGCCGGCCAGTTCGGGTCGTCCGTGGTCACTCCGGGATTCCATGAGTCGAGGGTGCCGTCGCTGCCGAACGCCGCGAGGTTCGATCGGCTTTCGCCGCCCACCGTCGTGAAACGTCCGCCTGCGTAGAGCTTCCCTCCCGAAAGGAGGAGCGAGTTGACATTGGCCTCGGAGTCGAAGTTCGGATCCCAATCGGTCGGAGCGCTTGCCCCGTACTCGAATGCCCCGATGCGGTTACGCGGTACACCTCCGAGGCTGTTGAAGGCTCCGCCCAGGTAGATGGTGTCGAAGTCTTGGCCTGCCTTGACCGCCAGTGAATAGACGGTGCTGTCGGGGTTCGGGAACCAGGTGCCGAGGTTCCCGTAAGCGTCGACTATCGCCGCATTCCGCACCTCCTGCCCGAGAACGCCGTCGAAGGCGCCACCGAAGTAGATGAAGGTGCCGACCGCCACGATCGAGTTGATCGAAACGTTGCCTCCCTGGCTGATCTGCGGGTCCCAACTGGTTACGGAACCGTCCTTCTTGACTGACGCCATCGTGAAGTGATTTTGGCCATTGACTGTGGTGAAGCCGCCGCCGAGGTAGACCCCCCACTCGACGGGCCCGCCGTCGGACACCAGACCGGACGCGATGGCCGTAACCGCGGAGTCGGCGTTCGGAGCCCACGAGCTCAAGGTGCCGTCCGTTCCGAGCGCGGCAGCGTTACTCCGCGGCTGCCCCTTGACCGTGCTGAAGTAGCCTCCGAAGTAGACCGTGGACCCGGTCTCGGCATCGATCGACAGGGCAGCGACGGATCCGTTTGCTTGGGGATCCCACGGCGTAGGCGTGCCGTCGCTTGCGATGGCGGCCGCGTAGTTGCGAGCGGTTCCTCCTGCGGAGGGGAAGTCCCCGCCCAGGTACAGGTTCGAAGTCCCGGAAACGATGGTGTAGACGGAGCCAAGGGCACTGGGATTCGGGTTCCACGCCGTCGGGTTTCCGTTCGAGTCGACTGCCGCCGCCTTGTGGCGCGGAAGCCCGCCAACCGTGTCGAAGAGGCCGCCGAGGTAGACGGTCGAGCCGGACACTGTGATCGAGCGGACCCAGGAATCGACGTTGGGGTCCCATGAGCTGACGGTGCCGTCCGTACCGACGGCCACGGCGTAGCTGTGGAGCGAGTTGTTAACGGTGTAGAACGACCCGCCGAGGTAGACCGTCGAGCCCGACACGGCGAGCGTGAATACCGAGGAGCCGGTGTTGATCGCCGGATGCCACGAGCTGCTCAACGTCCCGTCAGTTCCGAGAGCAGCTGCACCCTTGCGGGCAGTGCCTCCAACGGTGCCGAAATCGCCACCGATGTAGACGGTCGAGCCGGACACGGCGATGGCGCGCACGATCTTGTTGACGTTCGGGTTCCACGAAAGGAGGCTGCCGTCGGTACCGATCGCAGCAGCACGGTTGCGGGTCGTACCGCCAACGGTGGTGAATTCACCACCGAGGTAGACCGTCGAGCCGGACACAGCGATCGCAGCGACGGTGTTGTTCAAGTTCGGGTTCCACGAAAGGAGGCTGCCGTCGGTACCGATCGCAGCAGCGCGGTTGCGGGTCTCACCGTTGACAGTCGAGAAGTCGCCGCCGATGTAGACGGCGGAACCGCTGACTGCGATCGCCTTGACGTCACCGCCCGCGCTCGCGTCCCAACTGTCGTCGAGCGAGCCGTCGCTGTTGATGTGGGCAAGGTTGGTTCGGGCAACACCATCGACCGAGCTGAAGCTGCCGGCGATGTAGTAGCCGCCGTTGCCATCGGGCGCCGAGGCGTAGACGGCGCCGGAAACCTTCGGAAAAGCCCTGTTCACGATTCCCCTCTGAGGGTCGATGACCGCGCCGCCGCCTGTAGCGACTGGGTTGATTGCGGTGAATTCACCGGCGACGTAAGTCACTCCGTTGGAGTCGGGCGGAGTCATATCGTTCACCGTGCCGTTGAAGCCCGCGATCACCTTCGCCCGCTGAGCGGCCTGGCCGGGAGCAGCCATCAGGCCGGCCGTCAGAGCCGTTGCGATGGCCAGAAGAGCGACTCGGGCGATCCTGCCGGACTGGTGCTTCGACTGATCGGACAGTTGGGGGAATCTCATTGATCGGCGCAACCTTTCGGGAGTGATCGGGTGTGATTTCGCGATCGACTGACGGTCCAAGATCCTAGAAAGAGCTTCTAGATCGCGTTTCTAGATCGCTGTTCTAGCAGATGCTCCGAGGGTACGCAAGCCACTCCTCGCCTGAAGCCTTGGCGCCAGACGGCACCTCACCCATGCCGTCTGGCATGAATCGATGAGGCTGGGCCGACGCAATGGACCACGCGGAGCGGCCCCGTGCCTCACTCGGGTGCCGCGAAGACCTTCTCGATCAGGCGGTCGATCAATGCGGTCCACGCCTCAGGATCCATGCGGTCGTCGACTATGTCGTCGACGACCTGGCCAAGGGTGTACGCCTGGATCAGCACTGCTGCCGCACGGGGATCGAAGTCCTTGCTGTACCAGCCCCGCTCCTGCGCCTCGCGAATCAAGTCGGTGAGAGCGTCGGTGAGTCGCTGCTGCTCCAGTTTGATCGCGGCCCTGAACCGCTCGTTACCCTCGGCCATCGCAAGGATGCGGGACCGCTCGAACCTGATCCAGTCGAGCTTCGGTCCCTGAGTCGCCCTCGTGACTCCCTTCAGACCCTCGAGGACATCCTCTCTCGTCGTCGAGTTGACCGCGACGTCGGTGAGCTGTGACACCCCGATGTCGACGAAGACCGCGAAGCGCCGCGCGTAAGCCATCTCGAGCAGGTCATCGAAGTCCTCGAAGTGGTGATAGAGCGAGCCGGTAGAGATTCCGGACTCGGCGAGGAGTTGATCGACATGGACCTCACCATGGGTCTCGCTGATCAGGCGGACCGCGGTCTCGAGCAGCCGCTCCTTCGTCGGGTGGAGGGCTTGCTTCGGGGAATCGGGCACCGACCGAGGTCCTTGCTCAGCGAGTCAGCTTCTTGTAACTGATCCGGTGCGGGCGGTCGGCGGCGTCGCCGAGGCGCTGGCGACGGTTCTCCTCGTAGGCGTCGAAGTTGCCTTCGAACCAGACGACGTTCGACTCGCCCTCGAAGGCGAGCACGTGAGTCGCGACTCGGTCGAGGAACCAGCGGTCGTGCGAAGTGACCATCGCGCAACCGCCGAAGCTGAGCAGCGCCTCCTCGAGAGCGCGCAGCGTGTCGACGTCGAGGTCGTTGGTCGGCTCGTCGAGCAGCAGCAGGTTGCTGCCCGCCTTGAGCAGCTTCGCGAGGTGAACGCGGTTGCGCTCACCTCCGGAGAGGTTGCCGACCTTCTGCTGCTGGTCGCCACCGCGGAAGTTGAACGACGCGACATAGGCGCGGCTGTTGACCTTGCGGTCGCCGACCATGATGTGCTCGTCGCCGCCGGAGATCTCCTCCCAGACGTTCTTGTCGGGGTCGAGCGAGTCGCGTGACTGGTCGACGTAACCGAGCTCGACGGTGTCGCCGACCTTCATTTCGCCTCCGTCGGGCTGCTCCTGGCCGGTGATCAGCCGCATCAGTGTCGTCTTGCCGGCGCCGTTGGGGCCGATCACTCCGACGATCCCACCCGGCGGCAGGCTGAAGGAGAGGTCGTCGAAGAGAACCTTCTCACCGTAGGCCTTGCTCAGGTGCTCGGCCTCGAGCACCACGCCACCCAAGCGCGGGCCCGCCGGGATGTGGATCTGGACGGTGCCGAGGTCGACGTTTCGGTCCTCGGCGAGCAGCGCCTCGTAGCGGTTCAGGCGCGCCTTTGGCTTGGCGCGACGCGACGACGAGTTCATCCGCACCCACTCGAGCTCCTGCTTGAGGGTCTTCTGGCGGGCGGACTCCTCCTTCTCCTCCTGGGCCAGGCGCTTCTGCTTCTGCTCGAGCCAACCGGAGTAGTTGCCCTCGTACGGGATTCCCTTGCCGCGGTCGAGCTCGAGGATCCAGCCGGCGACGTTGTCGAGGAAGTAGCGGTCGTGGGTGACGGCGACGATCGTGCCCGGGTACTCGGCCAAGTGCTGCTCGAGCCATGCGACCGACTCGGCGTCGAGGTGGTTGGTCGGCTCGTCGAGCAGCAGCAGGTCGGGCTTTGCGAGCAGCAGTCGGCACAGCGCGACGCGGCGCTTCTCGCCGCCGGAGAGCTTGCTGACGTCGGCGTCCGGCGGCGGCAGGCGCAGGGCGTCCATCGCGATCTCGAGGGTGGTGTCGAGGTTCCAGCCGTCGACGGCGTCGATCTGCTCCTGCAGGCGGGCGAACTCGTCCGCGGTCTCGTCGCTGTAGTTGGCCGCAAGCTCGTTGAACCGGTCGACAAGCGCCTTGACCTCGCCCATCCCCTCCTCGACGTTGCCGAGCACGTCCTTGCTCTCGTCGAGCTGTGGCTCCTGCTCGAGCAGGCCGACGGTCGCGCCGTCGGCGAGGCGGGCCTCGCCACGGAAATCCTGGTCGATCCCGGCCATGATCCGCAGCAGCGACGACTTGCCGGAGCCGTTGTAGCCGAGCACGCCGATCTTCGCTCCGGGATAGAAGGCGAGGGTGATGTTCTCGAAGACGGTCTTGTCGGGGAGATGGGTCTTGGTGAGACCCTGCATGGTGTAGATGTACTGGCCGTCGGTCATGGGGTCTTGAGAATAGGGACCGCGCGCCGGTACCGTTCGTCGGATGCCATCCGAGATCCTCGACGTCGAACAGGCCCTGCTCCTGCTGGAGATGGAGGCCCCGTTCGACCAGCGCGACGTGCAGCTGGCCCGCAGGCGGATGGCGAAGCGCTGGCACCCGGACATCGCGCCCGCCGGCCGCCAGCTCGAACATGAACGCCACCTCCAGGCGATCAACCGCGCTGCCGACCAGCTCGAACGGCTCGCCGAGCAGTCGCGAGGCGGCAGCGTCTCGCGAAACGCGGTCAAGGCCTCGGCGGCGGCGGCCCGCAAGGCCCGGGCCGAGGCCGGCCGCAAGGCGTACGAGGAGTCCGAGCGCGCACGCGAACAGGCTGCCGACCAGGCGAAGAACGACCCGTTCGCCACGCGGATGCCCGACCGCTCGGTCGTGCACCGCTACGCGCGCTGCCTGTCCTACCCGGAGTGGGGAGTCGGCTCGGTCAACGGGATCTACTTCACCGGTGAGGGCGACTCGACCGAGCAGTGGGCTCGCGTGAGCTTCAGCGTCGGGATCCGCACCGTGCCGGTCGGCTCGCTGCAGTACGTCGAGTTCGGTCGACCGGACGAGGCGAAGGACCGGGTCGAGCGGTTCATGACGGCGGCAGCGCACGCCCTCGCGGAGGGCGACCCGGAGCTCGCGGCCCAAAGGCTCATCTATGCCCGCAACGCCCTGCCCGACGACCCTGTCGTGCTGAGGCAGCTTGCCGCCGCCTGCCTTCAGGCCAACCAGTACCCGGCCGCGGCGAGGGCCGCCCGCGACTGGGTCCGGGTGGAGCGAGACAACCCGGCGGCGCATCGCTTCCTCGCCCGGATCTACGAGGCGATGGGCTCCTGGGGGCCGGCACTCGACAGCGCCCGCGCTGCGGCGGAGCTGCGGCCGAGCGACCCGGACGGCTGGGCGAGGGTCGGGCGGATCCAGCTGCGCAGGCTCGACCGCGACGCGGCGCTCGAAGCGCTGGAGCGAGCCCGCGAGAACGGAGCCGACGCGGACGTGCTGCTCGACCTCGCGCTGGCGCGCAGGCTCGGTGGCGATGTAGGCGGTGAGGTCCAGGCCTGCGAGGAGGCGACGCTGCTCGAGCCGGAGTGGCAGCAGGCGTGGGCACGTTACGCCCACGCCCTGGCGCAGACGGAGCGACGGTCGGACTGCCTCGCCGCCTGCGAGCGAGCGCTCTCCTTCGGTCCAGACCAGGAGGTCTCGGAGCTGAAGGCCGAAGTCGAGGCATCGGCTCCACGCGAGCTGACCGACCGCGCGGCCTGAGGCGACGCCGGGCGGGCGGGCCGGCTGCTCGCCGGGGACGGAGGGTCTTCAGGGACGACCGGCGTCAGCCAGGAAGTCGCTGAGCAGGAGCTGGAGGTTGAACGGATCGGCCGGACTTGGTTCGAAGCCGTGCCTCATGTAGAACCCTCGAACCCGGACGGTCTTGGCATGCACGATCGCGGCCCTTGCTCCGATCACTTCGGAGGCCGCGACCGCCCTGAGCAGAGCGTCACGCAGCATCCAGGAGCCGGCGCCCCTTCCCTGAATCGGGCGATCGACGGCGAGCCTCGCTATCAGGATGGCCGGGATCGGATGCCTGCCGGCTCCCTTCCTTATCCGCGCTGAAGCAGCCCCGTACTCGACCGATCCCGCCGCGATGGCGTGGTAGGCGCCGACCCGCTTCGAGTTCTTCCCGCAGAGCACGAAGACGCGTGCCGTGGAGGCATTGGCCGCATGGATCGAATGGTCCACGAGCCATCTGTCGAGCGAAGGCTCGCCACAATCGAATTCGCTGCGGACGTGCCCGTCCTCCAGCGGCCCGACTTCGTAGAGGCCACGCACCTAGAGGTCGAGCTCGGGCGGATCCATCGCCATCAAGGCGGCGAGGCGAGGGTTCCAGCGGGGAGGTCGCTCGAGGCTCTCCACGAACCGGTCGTACTCCTCCTCGCTGACGACGATCCGGGTCCTGTCGGCCATCACGTCCACCGCGCGATCGTGAGCGGACGAGACGACGAACTCCGACACGGTCATGTCGAGCTCGCTTGCAGCGCGTGAGATCAGGTGGGCGTCGGAGGGAGTGACCCTCAGGTTCAGGCGCTCCGACTTGGTTTCTCTTTCCGGGCGATCGACCACGGGGGCAGTGTACGCACTTTGTACTGCCAGCTCAAGTTCATCTGTCGAGCGAGCGGTCAAGCTGGTTCGATCGGGCATGTGGCGATGATCCACCTGAAATCCCGAGACCGATCCCACTGCGCCAGTCTCGGAACTGCTCCTGCGCAGTCGCGTATCGAACCCCTGCTGTGCCGCAACCGTCGAGCCGAGGTCATAGGCTCGCCTGGTGCGCCTGATCGTCGCCCGCTGCGAAGTCCGCTACACCGGCCGAGCCGAGGCCCTGCTGCCCGAGGCATTGCGCCTGCTGATGATCAAGTCGGACGGCTCGGTGATGGTCCACGCCGACACCGGCGGCTACAAGCCGCAGAACTGGATGACCCCGCCGACCGTGATCGAGGAGGAGGGCGACCCGGTCGAACGGATCGTCGTGCGCAAGAAGGCAGGCAAGACCGAGGACCTGCTGACGATCGAGATCAAGGAGATCGTCAGCGATTCGCTGCACGACATGGGTGAGGCCGCAGCGCTCGAGAAGGACGGGGTCGAGAAGGACATCCAGGAGGCGTTGGCCGCGGCTCCGCACTGGTGCGGCGAGGGATTCCGGCTCGTCAGGCGCGAATGGCCGACAGACATCGGCCCCGTTGACCTGATGTGCCGCGACGAGGGCGACGGCTGGATCGCGGTCGAGATCAAGAAGACCGGCACGATCGACTCCGTCGAGCAGCTGACCCGCTACCTCGAACGGATCCGCCTCGACCCGGCGATGGCCGACTGCCGCGGGGTGCTGGCGGCCGAGGTGATCAAGCCACAGGCGGCGGTGCTGGCAGAGAGCCGCGGGATCGCGACTGTAGAGGTCGACTTGGCCGTCCTGCGTGGCGAGCGCGAGCCGGACTTGACGCTGTTCGGGTGACGACCGCCCGGGAGACCGGGCCGGGGCAAGGGCGAGCGACCTGCGGCCGCCGGCGAGCCTGCCCGGCGGGCCTGCTTCCCGTAGCCTCCCGACCATGAGCGAAGAACAGGCAGTACTCACAGAGCAGCGCGACAACGTCCTGATCATCACGATCAACCGACCCGAGGCCCGCAACGCGGTCAACGGCGCCGTGGCCCAAGGCCTCGCGGATGCCGTCAAGCACCTCGACGAGACCGACGACCTCCGAGTCGGGATCCTCACCGGCGCGGGCGGGGCGTTCTGCTCCGGCATGGACCTCAAGGCCTTCATGAAGGGCGAGCTGCCCTTCCTCGCCGAGGAGGGCTTCGCCGGAATCGCGAAGAAGGGTCCGCGCAAGCCGCTGATCGCCGCGATCGAAGGATTCGCAGTCGCCGGCGGGATGGAGATCGCGCTGGCCTGTGACCTGATCGTCGCAGCCGACGGAGCGAAGCTCGGGATCCCGGAAGCGAAGCGCAACCTCGTCGCCGCCGGCGGAGCGCTGCTGCGCCTGCCGAACCGGATCCCCTTCCACGTCGCGATGGAACTCGCCCTCACCGGCGACCCGATCAGCGCACAGCGCGCCTACGAACTCGGGCTCGTCAACGTCGTCGCCCCGAGCGGCGGAGCGGTCGACTCGGCTCTCGAGCTGGCAGGGCGGATCACGGTCAACGGACCGCTCGCCGTCTACGCCAGCAAGGAAATCCTGACCAAGGCCATCGACTGGACGGAAGCCGAGGGCTGGGACGCTCAGAACGAGATCGTCTCACCCGTCTTCACCAGCGAGGATGCCCAGGAGGGCGCTCTCGCCTTCGCGGAGAAGCGCGACCCGGTCTGGAAGGGTCGCTGACCGACGCTTGCTCGAGCTGACGGCCCGACCGGGCCGTCAGCCGACCAGCAACTTGATCACGTCGGTGCCATGGCCGGCGACCCGCTGCGCCTCGACCTCGACCCTCGTGCCGTCCGGCGCGGTGAGGCTGAGGCCTTCGGCCGCGACGCCACCGACGTGCTTCTCGGCGGTCGTGGAGCCCCGGTCGAGTACGAACAGGGCGGGAGTCTCGATCTCGAAGTGACCGATCTTCTCCTTCGCCTCGAAGACGTAGATCTGGGAGTCGGTCACCCCAATGATCATCCGCCACGGCAGGTCGGCCGCAGCCTTGCCTCGGTCGCTGTGCTTGGCCAGCCCCGTCAGGATCCCGCCCGCCGCGTTCCCTCCGTAACGCGAGCTGTACTGGGAGCCTGAAGGCTCGAACAGACCGGCCGCCTCGACGGGCTGGCCGATGGCTTCCTCGGCGATCTTCGCGTAATCGGTTCCCATCGGTGGATCTCCTTCCGTTCTGCCCGGGGGCGGTCGCCTACCTCAGCGGGTTGGCGAGGTTCTTGAAGCCGATCTGGCCCTTCTGGGCGTTGAACATGTAGTTGCTGCCAAACAGCACGTAGCGACCGGTGTTGATCTGGACGTCGCCGGTGAATGCCTGGCCTGAAGTGTCAGTCGACGAGGTGAAGAGGCTGACGTACGACGGCGCCCGACCGACGGGATTGGGAGTCAGGTGGTTGTTGACCCTCGGACCGGCGACGAACGAGTAATTCAGAGCCGGGTCGGTCGAGTTCGGCGAGGTGATCTGGACCTGCTGAGTCGAGCTGAGGCCACCTTGGACCGCGGCAGGCAGGTTGCCCGGTGCAACCGAGACGTACATCTGCTGGATGCCGACGTCCATCAGCAACGAACCGCACAGCGGGGTCGGGGGCGGTGACCCCGGTGTCGGGAAGGCGACGCAGCCGGCGGCGGCGTTCCAGTCGCCCGGGTTGTCCGGGTTCGGCGCGAGCTGCTGTTTGGTGTAGGTGACACCGGTCGCCGCTGTGAGGCCCACCCTGATCGAACCGCCGCTCAGGAGGTAGCCCTGGCTGATCGGGTTGGAGTTGGTCGACCTGATCGAGAGCAGGGCGTTGTCGCCGGGCGAGGCGAACGGATCCGCGGAGGTGTTGTTCTCGCGATCGATGCCGACACCCATGTAGTGGAAGTTCGAGAACTGAGGCGGGCCCGAGCACGGCTTGTTCGGAGCGCAGGCGCTGGTAACTACCCCGAGCATCCTGACCGGGTTGCCGAACGGCTTGACGCCCTTCATCGAGAGGGTCACCGGAGCGAGGTAGGTGAAGCCGGCGAACTCGAAGCCGGAGGAGTCGTAGTACTTCCACGACGGAGCGCCGGGCCCGACGACGTTCGGGCCGAGGTCGGTGACTGGCGCGACTGCTCCGATCGAGCCGGTGTCGATCTGGTACTGGTCGAAGTTGGACGACGTCGGCCTCGTGGTCGAGCCTCCGACCCCGGGCATCGGCTTGCCGAAGCCGACCGCGGCGTTGAGCCACAGGCCGTTCGTCTGGACGTTGGCCTGGGCACAGGTCCTGCCGGTGCCCGTCTTGCAGACAGTGGGAGTCAGGTAGGAGACGGACCCCATCTTCGTCGGCACGTTGGCGAGCGGCAGAACCGTGGAGCCGATCGCCTTGTTGGCGGTGCCGGTGCACTGGTTGGTCGAAGCGAGGGTCATCCAAGCAGTCACCGTCGGCGGGCGATTGAGGTAGGTGCCGTTGTAGGTGAAGCTGAACGAGTTGCCCGAGGTGACGGTGAACGAGTACGGGTCCGCCCCGGTCAGCGGTTGCCCTGCAGCGGAGATCGCGCCGAGCTGGGAGTAGATCGCGACCTGCAGCGGGTTGCTCGGGGACGGGGTCACCGGCTGTCCGCTCGCGTCATAGGCCGTGAACGTGACGGTGACCGTCTGCGGTGAGGTGGTGGTGCCTGAGACAGCCGGGTTGTTGATGCTCGCCGGCACGGTCATGGCGACGGTCTGCATCGGCGACGACCAGGTGCCCGCGGCGGCCTGCGACAGGAACGAGTTCATGTAGTTGGTGCAGGCCGTGCTGGTCGACGGACTCGTGGCGGCGGAAGCACCGCCTGCCGCCGGGCCGGCCAAGGCCGAGGCGGCGACGATGAGCGCCAACGCCAGCCGACTGCCGCGAATCGCGGACGGCGGGGTGGTTGCGACTGCCGGCTCGGGTCGCGTGATCATCGGCTCTCTCCGCTCGATCCCGGGCCTCAGCCGTTGCCGCCCTGGCAGGCGGCGGCGGCCGTGCCGGAGGAGACCAGCGACTGCTGGATCTCGTTGGCCTGGGCGCCGAGCGACTGCAGCTTGGTTACGGCAGCCGAGAAGGACCCACCTGTGAGCGAGGAGCCGACGTTTTCGAAGTCATTGCCGAGCGTCTCGAGGGCGTTCCCGGTCGCCTGGAGCTTGGCTGCGCACTCACCCGAGACCTGACTGGCGACGTTGTCCACCGTTTGACCGAGGTTGTTGGCGTCCGCGCCGAAGTCCTCCACGACCGAAGCGATGCAGCCGATCCCCTGTCCGGAGCTCTGGCACGCGCTGAGCTTGCCCTGCAGCTCGGCGGCGTCCGTCTTGAGGGCCTGGACGCCCGATTCCAGCTGCTGCTGCTGGCTCGCGTTGACCGTCGTCGGGGTCGAGCCGGACTCGCTACCACCTCCGCCACAGGCTGAGACGGCGAGAGCAGAGGCGATCATGGTTGCGACAAGGATTGGCTTGCTGGGTGACACGTGTGGAGCTCCCTCCGGGTCAAGTTGCCGAGTCGGGCCAGCCGGGTGGGGCCCTTGGCACGAGAAATTAGGAACCGAACCGCAATCGGTCAACGCAGCGATGACTTACCTAAGCGATCGCTTGGATTAGGCGGTCGGCCAGCTGCGATTGGATCAGCTGCTCGACAGCTGTCAGGAGACCGCGACCGGACTCTCCACGAACGGCTCGAAGTACCGCTCCAGCGCCCCCTTGAGCAGCTCGACATGCTCCACGTCGGGCGGGTCGGCCGTGCAGGCGACGCTCAGCCCGCTGCGCAGGATCACGGATGAGACCCGCGCGATCGGCAGCCACTGCTCGAGCGGGACGTCTGGCCTGCGCAGGTGGAGGATCGAACCGAGGATCTCCCCGGAAGTCCAAGTGGCGGCATCGGCTATCGGTCGGTAGGACTCCTTGACCTGGAGGACCGCGGCGAGCGGTGGGTTCTCCGGGCGGGCGATCCTGTAGCGGGCGATCGAGTCGATGATCGAGCCGCACTCGGCCCGCCAGTCATCGACCCTCGCGATCGGCTCGAACAGGGTCGCCAGCATCAGGTGGAGGCGGATCTCGTAGCGCAGGCAGACCATCGAGACGATCGACTCAAGGTTGTCGAAGTAGCGGTAGACCGTCGCGACGTTCACCCCAAGTTCGGCGGCGACCCGGTTGGTGCTGATCGCCGCGAGGTCGCCACGGGCAAAGAGCTCCTCCGTCACGTCGAGGATCTGCTCGACGGTGCGCTCGCTCCGCTTGCCGGCCGGTCGACTTCGCATCGCCTGTTCCGCCTCGCGAGCGAGGTCGGCCAACCGCGAGCCGACCAGGACCGACTGGAGGTACTCCGGAAGAGCCGCGAAACCCGGGTTGGAGCTGTCGAGGTACTCGTCGAGCATCAAACGCCGACGAGTCTAAGGCGCGGCGCGCCGATGTCCAACACTCGAACACCGTTGCGGGCCGGCCAATCGGACATTCCCGAACGGGCGTTTCGGTCGGGCCACAGACTTCGCGATGCGCTCCCCCTCACCGCAAACCGACGGGCACAGTCGATTCAGGAGATAGCCGGGGAGCGATCAAAAGGGGTGGGCGCGATGCCGTTGGTCAGGTTCATGTGCAGCGAGGTCGGTCGGGGATTCAGGGTGGTCGGCGGGATCGCGCTGATCGCGATCGGCGTGTTCGGCTACCGGTGGGAGGACGGCCTCATCGTGTCGGCAATCGGCTTCATCCCCTTGGCCACCGGCCTGACCAACGTCTGCGTGTTCGCCCCGCTGTTCGGCTGCGACCTCCACGGCGACAGCCGCTCGATCGGCCTCTGGCAACAGGCGACCTCGGCTCTCTCCCGACGCCTCAGGGGACGAGCCCCGGTCGTCGGCTCCGCCGGACTGCCCGGACGCGGCGAAGGGGTCCGGGTCACTCCCCCGACAGGGTGAGCGAAAGCCGGCGAGGAGTCGGGCGGTCGCGGAACTCGGCGAGGTGGATCCCCTGCCAGGTCCCGAGCACCGGCCTGCCGTTGGCGACCGGCACCGTGACCGACGGGCCGAGCAGGGCCGCCTTCGCGTGAGCCGGCATGTCGTCGGGGCCTTCGACGACGTGGGTCCAGTAACGGGCGTTCTCAGGCGCGATCTCGTCGAGCCACGAGGCGAGGTCGACGCCGACGCTCGGGTCGGCGTTCTCGTTCAGCGTCAGGGCAGCGCTCGTGTGGAGGATCTGGACGTGCAGCAGGCCTGCGGAGAGATCGACCATCTCCGGCACCGAGCCGACGACCTCGGCCGTGATCAGGTGCAGGCCGCGCGGCACCGCCTCGATCTCGATCGTCCTGCTCAGCCACATCGGTTCAGGATCCCCGCTGGGGCGGCGGGACGCGGTGGGTAGGGGTCGAAAACCTGCAGAACCGTGCAAGAACGGTAGCGTTTGATGTGCAAGAGTTGTAGTATTCAACGTGCGAATCTTGTATTCTCAGCGGTGTGTCAGTCGCCCGGCGCCCCTACCTGAATCGGATCGCGGACGCCGAGCTGGACCTGCTGACAGATGAACTGCCTGGCGTGATGCTGGTCGGACCACGCGGCTGCGGCAAGACGACCAGCGCTTCCCGGCGCGCTGCGAGTGAAGCGAGGCTCGATGTGCCGTCGGTCGCGGAGGCCTTTCGAGCCAATCCCGATGCGGCCATCCGAGGCAACACGCTCCCCTTGCTGATCGACGAGTGGCAGCTTGTCCCCGAGGCTCTCGGAGCGGTGAAGCGGGCGATCGACTCCGGGACCCAGCCAGGCTCATTCCTCGTGACCGGATCGATCAGGTCCGCGGTCGATGGCGAACACTGGCCGGGAACAGGACGACTGACACGGGTCACCATCCTGCCCTTCACAGAGCGCGAGAAGCGCGGTCTCGGCAGCAAACAGGGATTCCTCGAACGAGCAGCGTCGGGAACGGCGAGCGAGCCGACACCGTCCACTCTTGAGATCGATGACTACATCGAACTGGCGCTGGCAGGCGGTTACCCGGAGGCAGCGGGGCTCGGCTCCCCCGAGGCCAGCAGGCGCTGGTACGCGAGCTACGTCTCAGACACGATCAATCGCGATGTTCGCGGCCTCTCAGGAAGTGCCACTCGCGCCCGTGACCCCCAGAGGCTTCGGACTTGGCTGGAGGCGATCGCCATCAACTCGGCTGGCACGCCGACGGCCGCTTCACTCTGCCGTGCAGCTGGCCTCAACAACCGAACAGCTGATGCCTACGACGGCCTGCTGGAGGACCTCTTCGTCACGGAACGGCTGCCCGCATGGAACACCAACCGGCTGAAGCGCCTGACCCGAACGCCCAAGCGCTACCTGATCGACACCGGCGTCTGGGGAGCAGCCCTCGGCGTCGACGCCGTGTCGCTCAAGCTGGAGGGGAATCTGACCGGACGCCTGCTCGACACCTTTGTCGCAGCGCAGCTCCGACCCGAGGTGGAGGCAACGAGCGGTCGCATGTACCACCTGAGGACCGCCGACAACCGAAGGGAGATCGACCTCCTGATCGAGCTTCCGGGGGGAGGAATGGTCGCAATCGAGGTGCAGGCTTCCGCCGGGCCCGGCCCGGACTCGGCCAAACACATCGAATGGCTTCGCGACCAGATCGGCGATGACCTTATTGCCGGCTTCGTCCTCCACAGCGGGACCCGGACCTACGAGCTTGGCGAGCGGATCGTCGCCGCACCGATCGCCTCGCTCTGGGCCGATTAGCCCGTCGCCGCGGCTCCGCGGCTCCGCGGGGCAGCCAAAGCGATCCGAAGCTCGGGTCAGTCGGTCAGCGCTCGCCGGGGAGCTTCGCCGGGTACATCGTGACCGGCACCGACTCGTCGAGAGCGGTGCGGACGATGCGGTTCTGCTCCTCGGAGTGAGCGACCGGGTAGCCCTCGCCCGGGCTTGCGCGCTCGGGACGGCCGATGTAGCCGAACGACAGCTCGTCGGGGAGGATGTGCAGCAGTCGGGGCGACATGTGGGCTCTCGCACCCATGTTGCGCGGCTCTTCTTGTACCCAAACGACCTCTCGGAGGTTCGGGTACTTCGAAACCAGGCCGAGGATGCTCTGCTGCGGGAACGGGTAGAGCAGCTCGACCCGCCCGATCGCGGTCTTCGTGGCCTGCTCGCGCATCGAGCTGGCGGCGATGTCGTAGAAGACCTTGCCGGTGCAGAGGACCAAGCGCTCGATCGCGTTGTTGTCCTTCACCGACGGATCTGCGATCACCGGCTGGAAGGCGCCGCTGCTCAGCTCCTCCGGCGAGCTGGTGGCCTGCGGGAGCCGCAGCAGGCTCTTCGGGGTCATCACGATCAGCGGCCGCAGCTTCGCGATCTTCGCCTGGCGGCGGAGCAGGTGGAACCACTGGGCCGGAGTCGTCGGGTTCGTGATCCTCATGTTGCCCTCGGCTGCCAGCTGGAGGAAGCGCTCGAGCCTCGCCGAGCTGTGTTCCGGGCCGGAGCCCTCGTAGCCGTGAGGCAGCATCAGGGTCAAGCGGGTCGTCTGCCCCCACTTCGCCATCCCGCTGGTGATGAACTGGTCGACGATCACCTGAGCGCCGTTGACGAAGTCGCCGAACTGGGCCTCCCAGAGCACGAGCGCGTTCGGCGCCTCCTGGCTGAAGCCGTATTCGAACCCGAGAGCGGCCGTCTCCGACAGAGGCGAGTTGTGGACCTCGATCGGGGCCTGTGCGCCCGGGAGGTGGGCGATCGGAGTGTGGGTCCTGCCGGTCTCCGCGTCGTGGAGGACCATGTGGCGGTGCGAGAAGGTGCCGCGCTGGCTGTCCTGGCCGGTGAGGCGGATCGGGGTGCCCTCGGTCAGCAGGGTCGCGAATGCGAGCGCCTCTGCCGTCGCCCAGGTCACGGCGCCGCCCGGCTCGAGCTCTTCGACCCGCTTCTCGAGCTGGGCCTTGAGCTTCTTGTTGACGGTGAAGCCTTCCGGCACCTGGATCAGCTGCCCGGCGAGCTTGCGCAGGATCTTCTCCGGGACGGCAGTCTCGATGTTCGGGCTCTGGGTGCGATCGAGCTGGTACTCGCCGGTCTGCTGCTCGGGTGACTCGTGGCGCTCGATCGCCCGCTTGAGGTCCTGATGCTCGCCGGAGAGCTTCTCCCAAACCCGCTCGGCCTCGCCCTCCGCGTCGGCTTGGCTGACAACCCCGCGGTCGATCAGTTCCGTGGCGTAGAGGTCGCGGACAGGCTTGTGGGTCTTGATCCGCCCGTAGAGGGTCGGCTGCGTGTAGAGCGGTTCGTCGGCTTCGTTGTGGCCGAATCGGCGGTAGCCGATCAGGTCGATGACGATGTCGTGGCGGAACTTCTGGCGGAAGGCGTAAGCGAGCCTGACGGCGTGGACGCACGCCTCGACGTCGTCGGCGTTGACGTGGATCACCGGGACGTCGAATCCCTTGGCGATGTCCGAAGCCCAGCGGGTCGAGCGCGACTCCGTCGGATTGGTCGTGAATCCGACCTGGTTGTTCTGGATCAGGTGGATCGTGCCGCCGACGTTGTACCCCTCGAGCAGCTGGAGGTTGAGCGTCTCGGCGACGACTCCCTGACCCGGGAATGCCGCATCGCCGTGGATCGCAACCGGGATCGCTCGGTCCGGATCGCGGTCGGGGAGCGGGCCGTCATGGTGGGTCTGGGCTGCGCGCGTCGCGCCCTCGACGACAGCGGTGACGAACTCGAGGTGACTCGGGTTCGACTCGAGTCGGACGATGATCGAACGGCCGTCCGCGATCTGCCTGCGCCCACGCGAGCCGTGGTGGTACTTGACGTCGCCCGTACCGCCCTGCGGGATGGTCGTGACCTGCTCGATCGTCGACGCACCCTCGAACTCGGCGAAGATCGAGCCGTAGCTGCGGCCGAGGTTGTGGGCGAGGACGTTGAGGCGGCCGCGGTGGGCCATGCCGATCACGATCTCGTGCGCGCCGTGGCCTGTGGCCAGCGCGATCAGCTCGTCGAGCATCGGGACGGTCATGTCGAGGCCCTCGATCGAGAACTGCTTCTGACCGAGGTACGCCTTGTGCATGAAGCGCTCGAGCGCGTCGACCTCGGTCAGGCGACCAAGCATGGCCTTCGACTCGTCCTCGGACAGCGGCTTGCGGAACACACCGGACTCGACCTGCTCGCGCCACCACATCCTCTGCTCGTGGCTCTCGAGGTGCTCGCTCTCATAGCCGGTGGTGCCGCAGTAGACGGCCCGCAAGTGGGGCAGCGACTCGGCGAGGTTGTCGCCGGGGACGCTCATCCGCAGGATCTTCGAGGGGATCCGCGCCATCACCTCGGGAGACAGGCCGAGCGGCTCCGGATCGAGTGCCGGGTCGCCGGGCGGAGGCGAGCCGAGCGGATCGAGGTGAGCGGCGAGGTGGCCGTGGGTGCGGTGGGCCTTGACAAGCGAGGTCGCCGCCTGGACCGCCTGGAGGAGGTCGACGCTCGGCTGATCGCCTGCGCGGGTGCCGAAGGTCGTAGCGGCCGACGCTGATGCAGCGGGCAGAGTCGGGACCGGCTTCGGTGGCAGCGGCGGCAGCTCGACACCGAGGTCGGCGAAGAGCCGCTCGTAGAAGCCGCCCTCGCCCTGCAGCAGCGAATCGACCTTGGCGAGGAACTGGCCGGACTCCGCACCCTGGATGACCCTGTGGTCGTAGGTCGAGGTGACCGTCATGACCTTCTCGGCGCCGATCGCAGCTGCGGAATCGCCGAGGCCTGCCGGGTAGCCGATCGCGCCGGCAGCAACGATCGTGCCCTGGCCCTCCATCAGCCTCGGCACCGAGGCGACGGTGCCGATGCCACCGGGGTTGGTGAGGGTGATGTTGCCGCCGGTGAGGTCGGCCGGAGTGAGCTTGTTGTCCCGGGCCTTGGCGATCAGGTCGTTGAATGCGTCGAGGAAGCCCTGGAACGAGAGGCGACCGGCATCGCGGATCACCGGGACCATCAACGTCCTCGAGCCGTCCTTCTTCTCGACGTCCACGGCGATGCCGAGGTTGGCGGCGCCGTCCTCCACCCGGAACGGGCTCCCGTCGCGGTCCTCGAAGTGGTTGGTCATCACCGGCATGTCCTCGGTCGCCGCGATCGCGATCGCCCAAGCGAGGATGTGGGTGAAGGAGGCCTTCTTGCCCGCTTCCTTGAGCTGGGTGCGGCGGGCGTCGAGGGTGCCCACGGCGAGGGTCCGGAACGAGGTGGCGGTCGGGATCGAGCGGCTCTCGTCCATGTAGCGAGCGAGCATCGCGGCGCCGCCCTTCAGCTGGGTCGCCGATGCGGCCGCCGGCTTTGCGCCGTTGCCGGAAGGTGTGCCTCCCCCGTTCGCTGCGGCGACGACGTCGTCCTTGGTGATCCGCCCCTCGCGGCCGCTGCCGGCGACCTTCGAGAGATCGACGCCGAGATCGGCGGCGGCACGCTTGGCCACCGGCGAGACGGTCGTGCCCTCGGGGACCTCGACCGACCCATTGCCGTTGCCCGCTGCGTCTGCAGCCGCGCCGTTGGCCGCAGGGGCCGCGGCTACATCGGCGCCGTCGGCCTGGCCATTGCCGGAGGGAGCGGCCGGCGGAGCGCCGCCCTCGCCGAGAGTGATCTCGGCAATCACCTGGCCGACCTTGACCGTCTCGCCCTCCTCGACGAGGATCTTCGAGACGACTCCGGTGGCGGGTGAGGGGACCTCGGCATCCACCTTGTCGGTGGAAATCTCGACGATGGTCTCGTCGAGTTCGATCGCCTCGCCTTCGGCTCGGTGCCATTCGAGGACCGTTCCTTCGGTCACCGACTCACCCATCTCAGGCATGACGACCTCGATCGTCGTCTGCGTAGACATTGATTACAGACTCTACCGCTCGCCAGCGGCAGCGTCGTGATCGAAATGTGACCCGCCGCGCCGACCGTCGCGGCGCCTTCCCTCGTGGATGAACCCGATGGTGCCGGCGAACGGCCCGAGACCACCGACGACCGCCACGAGAACCGCGAGGCGGAACGAGACGATCGCCTTGCGGGCGGCGATCACGATCAGCAGCGCCATCACGATCCAGAGGATCCCGTGCGCCCAGCCCAGCGCCCTGCGGATCTCGCCCGGGCCCTCGGTCAGCCACATCGCGATCAGCCCGAGGTAGATCAGCGAGTGGGTTATCGACAGTCCCTCCAAGCCACGGAAAGCCCTGCTGCGCGACCCGGTCGGCTGAGGCGATGCCACGGTCGCAACAGCGTCCTGCGCTGGCGCGGGACTTCCGGCACCGCTCGCTCCCTCCGGTCGCGGATCGGCTGCCGGGGTCGCACTCACGAGAGGAACGAGGCCATCGTGCGGAGCGGGTGGTCGGCGTGGTCGGGCCACTCGGCGACGTCGGCGGGCCACCACTCGAAGGCGTCGTGCTCGGGGTCCATCGTCACCTCGGCGCCCGCCGGGAGCACCGCGCTGCCGACCAGCAGCGCCATGCCGGACGGCACCTGAACGAGAGCCTCGATCGAGAGTGACTGCGGGGCGACCGACCACTCCTCCTCGAGCTCCCGGGTCATCGCGACGACAGGGTGCTCGCCGACCTCCACCGCTCCCCCGGCCCCGAGCGCCCACCGCCCGGGCCACGAGGCGAGCCACTCGGCACGCTTGCCTGCGAGCCAGAGGCCCTCGGCCGAGCGAACAGTGCAGAGGACGCTGATCGATCCGTGCTCGGAGCCGCTCAGCAATCGGAGAGCCCAGCGCGAAGGCTGGAGGTTCATCGAGAGACCACCGTCGGCGACCTCCCAATCGACGAGCCTGGCGGCCAAGCCGTCGTGGCTCGGCGAGCCACGCTCGCGAAGGCGCTCGATCTCGGCGTCCGCGGCGGCGAGCACGTCGGGCGCCGGGGCGTAGTGATCCTCGAGCCAATCGGCGGCGATGGCCCCCGGCGTCCACGGCCCTCGGGCCAACAGCTGTGCTCTCGGCTGGCTCATCTCCCCCAACCATACGCGCGCGTATGCTGATTCGCCGATGAGCGACAGGCGAAAGCACTGGGGCTGGGGACGCGAGAGCGACATCCTTCCGCCGGCGGACGAGGCTGCGATGGCCGAGGGGATTGCCGCCCACCTTGGCTTCGGGCGGGCAGAGCTCGAAGAACCGGCGCCGCTCGAGTCGCTCGACCTGCCCGAGCCGAGGGTCCAACCGACCGGGCAACTGGAGTCGATCGTGTCGACCGATCATCACGACCGGGTCTTCCATTCGCACGGAGCCGCCTACAGGGACGTGGTCCGCGCGATGCGCGGGGAACTCGACTCGATCGTCGACCTGGTCGCGAGGCCGACCAGCGAGGAGGATATCTCGACCGTGTTCGACTGGTGCTCGGCTGAGGGGATCGCAGTGATCCCGTTCGGTGGTGGCACGAGCGTCGTCGGCGGAGTCGAGCCGAGGGTCGGCACGACGTTCGCGGCCACCCTGTCGCTCGACATGGCGGCGTTCGACTCGCTGCTCGAGGTGGACCCGGTCTCGCAGGCGGCGAGGATCGGGGCCGGGGCAGCGGGACCGGCGCTGGAAGCGGAGTTGGCAGCCCACGACCTGACGCTGCGCTGCTACCCGCAGTCGTTCGAGTTCTCGACCCTCGGCGGCTGGGTGGCGACCCGGGCCGGTGGGCACTTCGCGACGGGCGAGACCCACATCGACGATCTCGTCGAGTCGGTCAGGGCGGTCACGCCCACAGGGCCCTGGGAGTCACGCAGGCTCCCCGGGAGCGGGGCGGGACCGAGCCCGGACAGGATGCTGATCGGCTCCGAGGGGATCCTCGGGGCGATCACTTCGGCGTGGGTGAGGGTCAGGCCGAAGCCTCGGTCCCGCGCCCAGACTGCTGTGCGCTTTCCCGAGTTCGCGGCGGCCGCGGACGCGGTTCGCGAGGTCGTGCAGTCGGGCCTGCGACCGGCGAACCTGAGGCTGCTCGACCCGTCGGAGGCTGCCCTGACCGGCGCAGGCGACGGCAGCAGCGCTGTGCTCGTCGTCGGCTTCGAGGCGCCGGAGCGGAGCGTCACGGACGAGATGGACCAGGCCCTGGCGATCTGCAAGGGCCTCGGCGGCGAGTGGGAGAAGGTCAGCTCCGGTGGTCGCGAGGGGGCGTCGGGAGCCTGGCGCGAGGCGTTCCTGCGGGCGCCGTACCTGCGCGACACCTTCGTGAGGATGGGGATCCTCTCGGAGACGTTCGAGACTGCGGTGACCTGGGACCGCTTCCCGCAGCTGCACTCGCAGGTGACGGAGGCGGTCGAGCGGGCGCTGGCCGACACCTGCGGCGGCGGCAGGGTGTCGTGCCGCTTCACGCATGTCTACCCGGACGGACCGGCGCCCTACTTCACCGTCCTCGCACCGGCCGAGCGCGGCAGTGAGGTGGAGCAGTGGGATGCGATCAAGCGGGCGGCGGGGGACGCTCTTCTGGCGGCCGGCGGGACGATCACCCACCACCACGCTGTTGGGCGCGATCACCGACCGTGGTACGACGAGCAGCGCCCCGACCGCTTCGCCGCAGCTCTGGCGGCTGCCAAGCGGGAGGTGGACCCGGCCGGGATCCTCAACCCGGGCGTGTTGATCGGGCCCTGAGGCCGGCTCGGGTCACTACGCCGTCGGGGCAGGACTAGTCGAGACCATCGGACAGCGTCGAGTCCCAGACGCGAAGCTCGGCTCGATAGGCCGCCCAATCACCTGGATCGCTCGCCATCTCCGCGTAAGCGGCATTCATCGCCTTGAGCAGCCGCCGCTCCTTCGCGGACGAGACCAACTCCTTGACCATCGCTCCCTCGGAAATCCCGTGCTCGCGAGCCAAGGACCGGAGTGCTTCAGCAGTCTCTCCGCTGATCAACACAGTCTTCGTTCTCACCCGATCCTCCTTTGACCCGATTGCCAGACCCGGTGAACTGTAACCGGAGCTCAACTGCCACAATCGGGGCGATGGGACTCGAAGAGGAGATGAAGGCGTTCGTCAAGGCGGGACTCGCCCACCACGATTCGACCTGCCCTATGCCGGCCCAGGCGATCCTGCTCAACCCGGGCAACCTCGAGCTGTTCGGGTGGACGGAGCTGTTTGGAGTGCCGGTCAAGCCGGACGACCGGGTCGCGCCGAAGCGCTTCCGGATCCTCTGCGACGGCTCCGCCTTCGGGATCGAGGATGCGGTCGAAGCGTTCGCGACCGAGACCGTCCCCGCTGACCCTGTGGAAGTCCCCGCCGGACCGCTCGAGACGCCGGCCGGCCCTACGGCCTGACCGTCCGCTCCGACGCGCCGCGCGCTCGGCGGCTTCGAGCGGCCCCGCCACGATCCCGATTCATTCCCTGCGCAATCTAGGCGCATAACCGCGAAGTCCTGTAACGGGCCGCTGCATAGCCTCGTCCCGTGCTGCTGGTCTACGTTGACGAGTCCTACCGTCGCCACCACGAGTATTGGCTGGCAGCCTTGGCGGTCGAAGACTTGAAGGTTCCCGGCCTCTGCGACTCGATCCGAGCAACGTCCGCGTCGATCCCCCGGGCATTCGGCATCCCGCGGGACGTCGAGCTTCACGGCCAGCACCTCTTCCACGGTGATCACGCCTTCTCGCCGATGAAGCGGGCTCCAAGGGCCCGAGTCGAGCTCTATCGACGCGGAATAGAAGCGACCATGGCCGCGAACCCAGCGCTGTTCTTCATCGGGATCGACTGGAGCGAGACTCCGCAGAACCACTCGGACCTCCGGACGATCCGCCTCACTGCGTTCCGGCACATGCTCCGTGAAGTCGACTCATTTTCCCTACTCGCCGGAACTCGGTGCCTGCTGATAGTCGACGAGGAGAAGACGACCACAGAGCGAGTCGTTCGGACGGTCCGGTGCCATCAGCGCCGATGCGACTTTGATGGTCAGGCCTCGCGGATCCTCGACACGCCCCTGTTCACGCGGAGCCACCACAGCTCGGGGGTGCAGGCATGCGATCTGGTGTTGTTCCTCAAGTCCCGGAGGAGATTCAGCAGCGACGTCCAGGACGAGCGGGTGAGTCGAGTACTCGAGGAATGGTGGCGGGCCGTTGAGCCGACTGTTCAGGTCGACCGCACTTTCGGCTTGGCTGATCTCGACTGAAGCGAGTTCCGGTCCACAACGTCACCGGGGGCCGCTTTCGCGACCCCCGGGCTGGGTAAGACGCGATTGGTTACGCGCTCTCAGGCCCGAAGTTAGCAAGCGGGCGTTCGCCAATCAACCCGCTCCGCAATTCCGCGCCAGGGAATCGGATGGAGGTGTCGGCCGGATCCGTCGGGCTGACCGCTTGCCGGGAGGCTGAAGCTCGGAGAGGCCGACTGACGCGACATCTCAGCGACATCTCAACTACTGGGCTTGCGGTGGTGGCGGTCGGGCCGCCACCACCGCTTCCCATGGTTACTTGACCTGGACCCAGCCGCTCCAGCGGCCGATTCGGTTCTCGACCCTCATCCAACGCGGCTTCGCGACGCTTGCACGCTCGACGGAAGACCCAGTCCACGCGAGGATCCCATTCGCATAACTGATGGCGAGCGGCCGCTGGACGCTACTCGACGGCTTATTGGCCGCAGTCGAGACCTGAACCGTCAGGATCTGCGCGCAACCCCGCGTGTCGCCGCCGGTGTTGAACACGGCGCCGGCGTTCATGCGCCAGAGGTTGCCGCGCACTCGAGTGACGGTGACCGACTGGGTCGGTGTCGGCGGGGTCGGGCGCGGGCTGCACGGCGCCGGCGTCAGTGCCTGGACGGTCCAATTCACGGTGGCTGCAGGTCCAACGTTGCCGACGGCGTCCGTCTCGCGGATCTGAACCGTGTGTGAACCGACGGCCAGCGAGTCGAGGGTGAACGGGTTGGACGGGCACGGGCCCCAAGCGCCGCCGTCGATCTTGCACTCGAACGTCGCGCCCGGCTCACCGCTGCCGCTGAACCCGATCGTCGCCGATGTAGAGGTCGTCGTCGCCGAAGGCCTGGTCGTAATGGTCGGCGCCGGAGGCGGAGTCGTGTCGACCGTCCAGGTCACCGACGACGGGTCGCTCTCACGCCCGACGCCGTCGACCTGCTTGACGTTGAAGGTGTGAGAGCCGTCCGAAAGACCGGTCAGCAGCACCGGAGCCGGTGGGCACGGCCCGTAGGCACCGCCGTCGAGCGAGCACAGGAAGGTCGCGCCCGGCTCGCCGTCGTACTCGATCGACGCGGTCGTCTGGTTGGTCGGCGAGGCGTCGGGGCTGATCAGGCTCACGTATGGCGGGGTGAACGCCGCGGTGTCGACCGTCCAACTCGCGGTCACCGGATCGCTCGTGTTGCCCGCGGCGTCAGTCGCCTTGACCGACACGGTGTGCGAGCCGTTCGCGAGGTCACTCAGCTCGAGCGGCGAGGTGCAGGCCGTGTAGGCGCCACCATCGACAGAGCACTCGTAGGTGATGCCCGTGCCATCACTGTGGAAGTGGATCACCGCGTGGGTCGCGTCGGTCAGGCTCGCAGGCACGCCGCTCAGGGTCGGCGCGGCAGGCGGGGTCGTATCGACCACCCACGAGTCGGTCGTGGCCGTGCTCTCCAGCCCGTCCTTGATCGCCTTGACCGCGATCGAATGGGTGCCGTCAGCGAGACCGGTCAGCGCCCTCGGCGGTGTGCACGCCGTGAACGCACCACCGTCGATCGAGCACTGGAAGGTCGCTCCCGTGGTCGTGCTGGTGAATCCGATCGACGCCGACCGCTGGTTGGTCGGGCTCGAGGGCACCCCGCTCAACACGGGTGCCGCCGGAGGCCCCAAGCCGGGTACCGTTGCCGGTGTCAGGCTGTAGGCCGTCGTTGTCGGCAGGCCCAGCTCGCCGTCCCCGTTGTATCCCCAGCACTTGACGGCCCCATCGCGAGTGAGCGCGCAGCTGTGCTGGATACCCGACGCGATCTGTGTCACACCGGTCAGGCCGCTGACGGCCACCGGCGAGGTGCTGGCGGTCGCCGAGTTGTCACCGAGCTGACCCGACGAGTTGCGGCCCCAGCACTTGACCGTCTCGTCGCTCAGCAGGGCGCAGCTGAACTCGCCTCCGGTCGAGATCTGCGTCACTCCTGTGAGGCTTGCAACCGAGGTCGGGGTGCTGCGGTTGGTCTGTGTTCCGTCACCGATTTCGCCTGTGTTGTTACCTCCCCAACACTTGACGGTGCCACCGGAGAGCAAAGCGCAGGCGTGAGCGCGACCGGCGGAGACCTGGATCGCCCCCGACAGCCCCGATACGGCCACGGGAGTGTTGCGGCTCGAGGTTTCCCCGTTGCCGAGCTGGCCCACGGACCCAAGACCCCAGCACTTGACCGTGCCGCCGGAGATCAAAGCGCACATGGTCGTTCCGAGCGCGGAGAGCTGGGTGGCGCCGGTCAAGCTCGAGACAGACACCGGGCTTGTGCTCTGAAGGCTCGCGCCATTGCCGAGCTGCCCATCACTGCCCCCTCCCCAGCACTTCACTGCGCCGGCCGCGACGATCGCGCAGTTGAACTGGTAGCCGCCCTCAACTTGGGTGACGCCCGAGCTGAGCGACGGCACGGGCCCCGGAGTTATCTTGAAGCCAGTGGTGAGCGAGCCGAGCCCAAGCTCGCCAAAGCCGTTGTACCCCCAGCACTCCAGCGCGCCGGCGGTCTGGTAGCTGCTTGCGCCCGACGCGACGCCACAGGTCGCGCTGGCGCCGGTCCCGATCTGGGAGAAGGTGGCGTTGTAGGGGGTCGGCCCGAATGACTTCCTGACGAAGCCCGGTGTCGGACCGGACGCCGTTGTTCCATTGCCGAGCTGCCCGCCAGTCGAACTGAGGTAGCGGTTCTTACCCCAACACTTGACCGTCTCCCCGGACAGCTTGAGGCACGAGTAGTTCCACCCGAGTGAGAGCTGAGGGCTGGCGGCAACTGCGGGTCCTGCGGCCGCAACTGAAAAGCCGAACGCACAGGTAACGGCAAGCAGCGCCGCGAGGCGGGCTGGACGAGGGGACGACGAACCGATCACTTGACCTCGACTCCTTTGGCTCTTTGACGATCACGCCAGTGGCGCAAGCATTCACGCTAGGCGACGACCGGCGCCGTGAAGGGCTGGATGTGGGGGTTACCCCACGCGGCTCACGATGTGCGAGGCGACAGCTCTCGAGCAGTCGCGACAACGGAGATGGGGCTCACCCCAATACGCTCGCCTCGGCAGCGGCGCCTCCCGCGCCGTCGCCTGGGCCGATCCCCGCACCGAGCGCGACGCGGGCGCGGAAGAGCGTACCGTTACGGCCCCTTTCCAACGCCCATGTGCGACAAAGGTCGTCGAACAGGGCGCTGCCCAACCCCGGATCGTTCATCCCCGAATCGCCTGTTCCGTCGTCGCTCACGGAGATGGCGATCTCCTCGGGGTGCTCAGCGGGACGCTCTTCGCGTCCGGTCAGCTCAAGCTCGACCTCGACGCTGTGAGCCGCGCCATGACGGAAGGCGTTGTTGACCGCTTCGCGAATCACTTCCGCGACCGCCTCGTCGGCGTCCTCGTCGCAGGCGAGCCTCTCGGCGACCGGTTCGCCAATCCGCGAGCCGAACTTCCGGTGGCGCCCCCAGACCGAACTCAGCTCGTCGATGGCCACCGAAGTGCGGAGCGAACCGGCGGCCCGTGTGCCAACGTCGAGCTGCGAAAAGGCCGCGCCGAGGTCACGCCGGATCTCCTCGCCGAGCCGCTCGGTCAACACCTCCGACTCGGCAATGCGCATGGTCGCGGCGTGGAGCGCACCCTGAAGCGCACCGTGAATCACGAAGGCCAAACGGCGACGAACGAGTCGCTCACGACGGCGAACGAGAGCCAACCTCTCCTCGAGACGCAGCGCGACAACCTGCAGTTCCGTCTCGCTACGGACGCGGCCCGCCTCGACCAGGTGCGCGACGACAATGGCCGCCCCCAGCAGGGCGAAGCCCGCCGCCCAAGGCAAGACGATCCCGCCTGGAGTGACCACCCCAAGCGCTCCAGTGAGCAGGAGCGCCGACGTCCCAACCATGACGTGGAGGCCAACGACCGCAGGCGCGCCGAGGACCGGCCGGGCCTGCGCGGACCCCAAGGCTCGCTTGACCAGAGCGAACAGGGCCCCGGCGAGAAGCGAGACAGCCGGCACGTAGATCAACACCTGCTTCGGGTCGAGCTCTTGGACGGCGCTTGGCAGGGCGCCGATGGAGGTGAGAAACGCCGTCAGCCCGGGTTTGATCCCATCGTCGAGACGGAACCGCTCGGGAAGCGGGACGCGAGCCCGGGAGCGCCCAGTCCGCTCGATCAGCGCTTCCAGCCTTTCCGATTCGACGTCGTCATGCGAATGCGAGACGAGTTCATGTGCCAAAGGTCGGACCCGCTTCTCAACCAGCGACTCGATGTCACTGAGTGCCTCTCCCCTCTCGGCCCCGGCTGCAGCCGCTGCGAGGGCGGCATCGAGCGCCTTGACCGCCGGTTTGAGCGATTCCCTGACGGCGTCGGTGAGACCCACCTCGACCCGATCGAGCTCCGCCTCGACCGAACGGCCCAGAGCCAGTAGCCGATCGCGTGTCCCTTCGAGTTCGGAGCAGACCCGGCTGTGTGCGTCGTGACGGGCTACCGCGTAGCCAACCACCGCCAGCAACGGGAGCTGGAAGGACAAGCCCGACAGCCTGAAGCCCAAGTGCATTGACTCGGCAGCCCCGAGCAGCACCGATGCCAGCCCGAAGGTCACGCCTTGGGCGAGCCCTGCCGATGCGTACCAGGCGAGGACGGCGAAGGGGCTCGGGGCGCCACCGCGACGCGAAGATGAGTGGGCCGCGACGAGGACTGCCGTCAGGGAAAGCATCCCGACGCTCGACGCGATCAACCAAAGCAACAACGGCCCGCCGTAGATCGAGGCGTTGCTGGGCACTTGGATCAAGATCCCGATCGGACAGTAGGCCAGCAGCACCGGCCATGAGAAGGCCGCAGGCGACCCGAGCGGGGCGAGCTTGCGACGAGAAGAGAGCGCCTGCGTCCGAAAGGCGGCGCCGACGCCGGAAGGGGTCATCGGCCGCCGGGCCCGTCCCCGTCCCCGTCGGGAATGGGGATCGGATAACCGCTGAGGCGAATGAAGCGCCGCACTGCGTCGACCCTGGCATTGCCTGCCGCACGGGGATCGACCCCGACCGCGGCCAGCGCTCGGGCCACCACCCGCTCTGCCGCCTTGACCGAAGTCCCGCGCCGCTCGGCGATCTGGGCGTTGGTGAGACCGAGGGCAACGAGCCGCAACGCCTCCACCTGATGGCGGGTGAGCTCGGCGAGCGGTCGCCCGCCATGACGATCGTGACGCAGTTCGTCCGTGACGAACCCTCGCATCGCTGCGTCGAGTGCCCCAGCGAGGGCATCGATGTCATGAACGGCTCCCTTGCGCAGGTAGGCGATCCCGGATGGCAGGTCGTCCGCATCCCGACCAGCGAAGCGTGGGTCCGGCAGGTTGGTGAGGAAGACGATCGCCACTCCCGTCCCCGCCTCGACAAAGCTCTCGGCGAGGTCGAACCCGTTGGGCCCCGGACCCAGTTCGATGTCCATCACTACTCCGTCAGGGTCGAGTGCACGGAAGGCCCGCGCGGCCTTCGACACCGAACCGACAGCAACCACCTCGAAGCCCCGCGCCTCGAGCGCGGAGGCAATCAGCTCGCAGAGAAGGGGCTCATCTTCGACGACCAATACCGAGCGCGGAGGCAAGGGACCGGATTCCCCAACGAGCTGGGCAGGCGTCGGCTCAACCAGGGACATCGCTCATCCGCGTCCGTCTCGATGTCCATGCTCCCGACACGGTCCCAGAGTAACGGTGGGTGTCGCCGCCAACGGCACCCGTGCAGGACCAGGCGGGAGCGGGCAAATTGAACATCCGATTGCCCGCTCCCGTCTCAAGCCCGCGCTGGCGGCGGCCTCGCCCCTACGGCCTGACGATCAGCTCGCTGCCGAAGGCGGCTGCGAACGCATCGGCCTGGCGCTCCGCTCCCCAGACGGCGAGGGCTGCATTGCCCCTGACGGAGAGCTCGAGCTTGATGCCCTTGCCGTTGGGCACGAGGGCCGCGCTCTCGACAGCGCCATCGCGACCGCGCTCGAGGAACTCGGCCAACCGCAGCAGCGCCGAGCAGCGACGCAGGCGCTCGAGGTCACCGGGCTCGAGCAGGCCGGCGAGGCCGTTCGGGTCGGGATTGCCCTTGCGGTGGTACCTCGCCATCAGCGCGGTCAAGGCCAACTCGCGCTGCGTGTAGCCGGGCAGGCCGGCACCGAGGATCAGGTACTTCGAATGGCGGTGGTGGTCGTCGTAGTCGATCGCCTTGCCGACGTCGTGGAGCATCGCCGCAGCCCAGAGCAACTCGCGCAGCTTGGCTCCCCCGGGCTTGGCCTCCGTCTCACGGAGCGAGTCGAACATGCCGAGAGCCAGGTCGGCGACCCGCTCGGCGTGACCGACATCGAGTCGATGCTGAAGCGCGAGGTTTCTGACGCTCGCACCGCGCACGTCCGGGAAAAGCGGAGGGTCGGCCGGAGCGAGGAAACGCTCGAAGAACACGCCCTCGCGCAAGCCGGCCTCGGTCGTCTCGATCGAGTCGACGCCGGTTGCCTCCAGTGCCGCTCGCAGAACGACGGCGGCGGCGAGGATGATCTCTCCCCGGCCCGGCTTGATGCCAGGCACATCACGCCGCTTGGCCGCCGGGAGCGCGGCAAGTCGATCGATCAACTCGTCGAGCGCACCGGCCGTCAGCTCGAACCCTTGGGTGCCGAGCGACGGCAGTTCAGCCTCGATCCGCGCAGCCTGAGCGAGGTTGCGAACGGCTCCGCCAATCCCAACGACCCGTCCACCGTCCGCCTCGATTCCGTCAGAGCGGAGGGTCGACACCGCGTGCTTGGTGAGGTCCTTGATCGCCTTGCGCGAAGCGGGGCCGCCGTCGGCCAGGTAGTGCTCGGTCATCCTGACCGCGCCCAGCGGCCATGAACCGCAGCGCTTGGACCTGCGCCCCTCGACCCTGCAGAGCTGCATGCTCCCCCCGCCGAGGTCGAGCGTCCAGCCGTCCGAGAGGGTTGTCGAGTTGACCGCCGCGAGCATCCCGTAACGGGCCTCCTCGGCTGTCGACAGGAGCCTCACCGGCGCGCCACCGACAGCCTCGGCCTGCTTGACGAACTCGCCGCCGTTGGCCGCGTCGCGGATCGCGCTCGTGGCCACGGCGAGCGTCTCCTCGATCGGGATCCCAAACGACTCGCGGACATGGGCGAACAGCTCGACCGCTCTCAGGCCCCGTTCGATTCCCTTGCGGCCGAGGACACCGTCGGAGTCAAGGCCGGCGCCGATCCTCACCGTCTCATGGAGCTCGTCGACCCTGCGCCACCAGAGGCCGGGTTCCCACTCGTAGACGACGAGACGGAAGGAGTTGGAGCCGAGGTCCTCGACGATCGTGCGCCGGGGTGCCATTGGTCAGTCGCGGCCGAGGAGTTCGATCCGGTAGCCGTCCGGATCGCGCACGAAGCAGAGTCGAGTGCCACCTTCGCTGACCGTGTACGGCGGGCGCTCGGGCTCGATCCCGAGCGAGGCGAGCCGTTCGAGAGCGGCGTCGATGTCACCGACGGCGATCGCGATGTGGCCGTAGCCGTCACCGATCTCGTACGGCTCGGTGCGGTCGTGGTTGAAGGTCAACTCGAGCCGGGGCTCGTTGCCGTCGCCGGGGAGGTTCATGAAGACGTTCGTAGCCTCCGTGCCGATCGGCATCCGGCCGATCTCCTCAAAGCCGAGAGCGGAGTAGAACCCGACCGACCGGTCGAGGTCGAATACCCGGTAACAGGTGTGGATCAGGCGCACGCGACCAATCTAATGACAGGGGTGGCGGAAGCGGGAACGCCTCCGCCACAGGCCGCGCTCCAGCGCACGACCGGGCCGAGCGGTAGCCGAGCACGAGACTGCGCGCCGCACGGCTGCGGGTACGATCAGGCGGTGATCATCGAACGTTCAGAGCACGCGGATTGGCTGTCGAACACCTGGCTCGTCGCCGAGGGCGAGAGAGGCAGCGCCGTACTGATCGACGCCGGAGGCCCCGTCCAACCGCTGCTCGACCGGATCGCGAAGCTCGACGCGAAGCTCGAGGCCGTCCTGCTGACCCACCACCACTGGGATCACGTTGCCGAACTCGAACAGGTCCTCGCCGCCCACCCCGGCACTCCCGTCCTCGCCCACCCCGTCGAGCGCGACGCAGCCGGCGCGATGGGCAAGGAGACGACCGGGGACATCCAGCCCGGCGAGAAGCTCGCCTTCGGGGACCTGCGGTTCGAGGCCCTGCTGACCCCGGGCCACACCGCCGGAATGCTGGCGCTCGTGCTCAACGGGACCGACGTCTTCACCGGCGACACGCTGTTCAAGGGATCGGTCGGCGGAGTCAGGGCGCCGGGCCACACGACCTTCGAGGACCTGCGCAGCTCGGTGATGGACGTGATCCTCAAGCTGCCTCCCGAGACGGTGATCCGGCCAGGCCACTGCGAGAGCACCACGGTCGCCGAGGAGCTCGAGACCAATTCCTTCGTGCGGATCTGGCGCGGACTCGACCCCGAAGGTGGCGGCCGCTGCACAGTCAATGGCGAGGAGGAGGTCGACCTGATCCTGCTCGGCCCCGACTACGACGGCGGCCACAAGGCGTGGATCCGCCTGCCGGACGGCAGCGACGACCTCGTGCCCGGGTCGATCGTCGAACCGGTCTGAGCATCCCGTCATGAGCCGACGGGTCGCGATCCTCCGACTCGGCGTGATCGCGGCGCTGTTCGCGGCAATGGTGGCGCTGTTCGCCTCCGGCACGGTGTCCGCAGGCGACATCCGCACCCATGTCGAAGACCTGGGCCCAGCCGGCCCGCTCCTGTTCATTCCGATCAGCGCGGTGATGACGGTGCTGTTCGTCCCCGGGCCAGTCCTCGCCGCCGCGAGCGGGCTGCTTTTCGGCGTGGCGCTCGGGACCCCGATCTCGATCGCCGCAGCGACGCTCGGGGCCGCGCTCGCATTCGCCGTCTCACGCTGGTGGGCGCATGACGCCGTCGAGCACCTCGCCGGCCCTCGGCTCAACGCGATCCGCGAATGGATCGGCAACCGCGGATTCAGCAGCGTCTTCTACGCACGGCTCGCTCCGGGCGCTCCCTACAACCTCGTCAACTACGCCGCCGGCCTGACACCGATCAAGCTGCGCGACTTTGCCCCGGCGACTGCGATCGCCTGCTCGCCGCGGGCGTTCGCCTACACGGCCTTGGGCGGCTCGATCAACAACTGGAACCGGCCGGAGGCACTGATCGCGCTGATCGTGCTGGTGGTGATGTCGATCGTCGGAATGATCCCGATCTGGCGCGAGCGCAGCCGGAGGCTGCCGGTCAGCGAATCGTCTGAACCTGGAACAGGCTCGTAGTCCCCGGCCTGCCGCTGGGCAGGCCGGCGGTGATTCCGACCCTGTCGCCCGGCTTGACCCAACCCTCTTCGAGAGCTCGCTTTGCGGCGTCGGCGATCAGCTCCTCGGTCACCTCGTGGCGGCGCATCTCCGCAGCCTTCACTCCCCACATCAGCACGCAGCGGCGGACGGTCTCGCGGCCCGGGGAGAGCGCGTAGATCGGCACGCACGGTCGGTGAGCCGAGACGAGCCTCACCGACCGGCCGGAGAGAGTCGGGATGATCAGCGCGGCGAGCTCGAGGTCGCGGGCCGACTCGGCGGCGGTGTGGGCGATCGAATAGGCCGGGTCTCGGGCGTCGCGGTGAACCCGCTCCTCGTTCCAGCGCTCGATCGGCAGCGAGGGTTCGGTCTCGCGGGCAATGGCGTCCATCATCGCGATCGCCTCGACCGGGTAGCGGCCGATCGCGGTCTCCTGCGAGAGCATCACGGCGTCGGTCCCGTCGAGGATCGCGTTGGCGACGTCGCCGACCTCGGCGCGCGTCGGGCGAGGGGAGCTGACCATCGAGTCGAGCATCTGGGTGGCCGTGATCGCAGGGCGAGCGAGGCGGCCGGCAAGGTCGATCAGGCGCTTCTGGACGAGCGGCACCTGTGGCAGAGGCAACTCGATCCCGAGGTCACCGCGGGCGACCATCACCGCGTCAGCAGCGGCGATCACCTCCTCGGCCCTCTCGACGGCCTGGGGCTTCTCGATCTTGGCGACTATCGGCAGGCGAGTCTCCTCACGAACGACGGCGATGTCGGCAGCGGTGCGAACGAACGAGAGCGCGACGAGGTCGACCCCGGCCTTCTCTCCGAAGCGCAGCAGTTCGAGGTCGTCCTCCGAGGCGGACGGCAGCGACGCCGCCTCGCCCGGCAGGTTGAGGCCACCGCGGCCGCCGACCGGCCCACCGGCCTCGACAACGAGCGTGACGACGCCGGACTCGCCATTGACCGCCTCGACATTGAGCCTCACTAGCCCATCCGCGAGGTACACGGCATCGCCCGGGGAGAGCGCCTCGGCGAGACCCTCCCAAGTGATCGACATCCGGCGCGAATCGCCCTCGAACTCCTCGCCGCAGACCAGCTCGACCCGCTCGCCGGCGACCAACTCTGCACGGCTTTCCTTCAGCGGGCCGATGCGAAGCTTCGGGCCTGGGAGGTCCTGGAGGACGGCGACCGGGCGGCCGGCACGGTTGGCGGCGTCACGGATCCGCGAGATGTTCTCGGCGTGTTCCTCGGGGGTGCCGTGCGAGAAGTTGAGGCGGGCGACGTCCATCCCGGCGGAGACCATGCGGACGAGGACCTCCGGGTCGCGCGAGGCCGGGCCGATCGTGGCGACGATCTTGGTCGAACGCATTGACCCTGACGCTACCGACGAGCTGCTCCCCGGATGTAAAGCGGGCGTTGGCTGGCGCCGGCGGTGGGGTGGCCGGTCGCCGGCGTCGGCTCGACCGGTCGGACAACCGCTCTCCATCCCGTCGAGCGGTTTGGGTGCCCGCCCGGCCGACCGACCCGGCGTCCGATCAGCTCGGTCGGGCCTGCGCCCGGCAGCCCGGCAGCCCGGCAGCCCGGCAGCCCGGCAGGATCACGGAGCTTCCAGCTCGGGAAACCACTCCTGGAGGTGTTGACGGAGAGCAGACCGCACCGCCGAGCGCTCGTCCTGACTTGCGGCCCTGAAGCGCTGGAGCAGCTCGCGCTGGTCGGAGTACTCGACCCCGGCGACCGTCCAGCCAGTCGCGAGCCGCTCGAAGAGGTACTCGACCGATCGCTGCCAGGCGTCCTCGCGGCTGGCGCCGGGGGAGTCGCCGAGGCCGGAGCGGACGGTCGCGTACTGCGCCCGCGTCTTCGGGCTCATCACGCATCGCAGGCTCAGCGAGCCGCCGTCGCTCAGGCCGTAGGCGGCGTCGGGAATGGTCGGCGCGGAATCGCCTCCCGACCTGCGCCTGCTCCGCCTCCCCACCTCGCCGACCGTACCCGTCCGTGATCAGGTTTCGTTGGCTGCCGTCTCGAGCAGCGAGCGGACGTCGCCGACCAGCGGGTCAGCGTGGCCGGACCACGCTGCGGCCGGCTCCATCGCAGCGAGCTTGCGGATGCTCGCCCGGGCCACCTCCGTGTCCTCGTTGAAGGCGCCGAGCGGCACCCGGGCATGACCCTTGATGCCGGTCTGAGGATCGAGCGTGTAGAAGCAGTCGCTTACGAGAGCCAACCTGTCGGACTCGCGCCAGAGGCCGATCAGGCCAGGGGCGTGGCCGGGCAGGTGCACGACCTTGAAGCCCGCGACCTCGTCACCTTCGTCGACCGTGCCTGCGATCTGGACCGGTCCCCCATCCCAATGCTCGAGCAGCCGCGGCATCAGCCAGCGGGCCGGCTGGCCGAGAGTCTCCATCGTGAAGTAGTGCAGCCCGCCGTCGCCCTCGGCATCGGCCTTCTCTGCCGGGTGACAGAAGACGGGCGCCCCGAGACCCGGTGCGACACCGCGGTGATCGGCATGGCCGTGCCCGAGCACGACCCGCTTGATCCCGCCCATTCGGGCACCGGCGGCGGCCACCGCATTGGTCATCGACTTGATCCCGGCGTCGAACACGGTCACCCCGCCCTCGTCCTCGATCAGGTAGATGTTCATCGTCTTCGAGGGGAAGCCGCCTCGGATCAGCCAGACGCCCTCAGCAACTGACTCAGGCTCGCCGGCAGCGAGCTTCGAGCCGACCTTCGTCCTGGCGTTCGCGACCGCGGTGAGGCGCTGCTCGGCCTTCGAGCCGGCGTCGGGCATCGCGCCGAGCTGGCGGGCGATGTCGGCGGCGTTGAGGTAGGCGTCGTTGCCGACGATCGTCCCGTCGTCGACCTGAAGCAGGTCGCAGCCCTCGAGCTCGACCCGTGCGCCCGTCGGGGCGAGGCCCTGGAACGAGCCCGGCCCGGCGAATGTCCCGGTCGCGCGCCAGCGCACTGCGCAGCGGTCCTCCTCCGCGGTCATCGACAGGACCTCGAAGTCGAAGTCGGGAAATGCCGAGAAGACCTCGGTGAAGTAGGCCTTGACTCCCTCGGGGCCGGGAAGGTCTGCCATGCCGACGAGGCGATCGACTCCATCGTCGCTCCACAACGCGGCCATTGCCTCGGGATCACGGGCTGCCGCGGCTGCGAAGTAGCGCTCGGCGACCTCCTTCGATGCTGCTGCTTCCTTCTTGCCCATCTCGGTCTCCTCCCGATCGCGGTTGTGGGCGGCGTCTCCGAGTGTACGGAGAACCGCCAGCCGGTCTATCGTGGTTGTCGGTGTCGCTTCCCGCCCGCAAACCCGAACCTGGCCGTGGCGAGAAGGTCATGCCCGGTC